>JAJZBG010000017.1:14483-45067 GCA_021799035.1 Actinomycetes bacterium
GCCCACTCCGGTGTCGGCCTTGCTCTCCGGATCTCTTCTGTCTGTCAGCTTCTATGCGATACTGCGATTCTTCCAGATAACCGAAAGGACCGTAGGCAGCGCATTTCCCCGAGATGTCCTGCTTATATTCGGCTTGGCTAGCCTAGGGATGGCTGCGCTTTATCTTGTAAGCCAGCGAGATATCAAGAGGCTCCTTGGATATTCGAGCATCGAGCACATGGGAATACTCGCGGTCGGCATGAGCTTTGCCGCCCCAATCGCAGTATTCGGAGTGCTACTGCATGTGATCGCGCATGCTTTTGCAAAGGGAGGCGCATTTTTCGGTGCTGGATCTATCTTGCGGAAGTTCCAAACCAAAGACATGGCGAGGATTCGTGGCGGAATAGGCCTGCTTCCGTGGTCAGGCCCAATGTTCCTTCTCGCTGTTCTTGCTCTATCGGCCATGCCGCCTTTCGGGATCTTTCGAAGCGAGTTTCTGATAGTAATGGGTGCACTCCAAAGCCATGGAAACGCAGTTGCAGTGGCACTGGTGGTACTTGTGACCCTGGCATTCTTCGGCCTCACCTATTTCGCCACACGAACCATCCTTACGCCAACTTCCGGCGCTGCAGCGCAGGGCCTTAAAGTAGGCGAGCCAAGCCCCTACATCGTCGTGGCTATGTCATTATGCCTCCTGGGCCTCGTCATACTGGGTGTGCACCCACCTGGGCAGCTCGTCAACCTAATAACTCATGCGGCCAGCGAACTGAAGGGGTGAAAGTGACAGATTTGCCGCTAAATATTCAGTCAACGTCCGTTTCAACTATCTCTTTTGCTTGCTTGACAGAGGCGCGCATCGCAGCTGGAGATAGATTCGCAGCTCTTTTGGCTCTTCCTCTGGGAGAGCAGATTCGGCTGTTATCGGTGACCAGCTGCTTCGGCGGATTCAACGTCATCGAGTGCGACCTGGAAACGGCAGAGCCAACCTACCCGTCTTTTGACGCAGCGACGCCGATGGCAAACTGGTATGCGCGGCGGATATTCGACTTGTACGGACTGGCCCCCTCTGACGCCGCGACACTCGACCCCCTAATCGCCCGTAGGCCGTGCCAAGGCCTGCATCAGTCTCCAGAGAAGACTGGTCTCACACCAAAGTTTGCGGAAAGTTCGCGGCCATCGGTGATCGGTGAGGGTGTCTTCAAGATCCCTCTCGGGCCAGTCAGATCAGGGGTGTTCGAATCGATCGAATTTGTGGTGGAAACACCTGGAGAGGAGATTCTCCACGTGGAGCCCCGGCCCTTCTACAAGCATAGAGGCGTCGACGCAGCCTTTTTTGGAAAGTCCGCTGAAGATGGCGCACTCATCGCTGAGCGCGTCGAAGGCATTGCTGGTGTTGCTCATGCAATTGCCTACTGCCAAGCCGTCGAGAAGCTTGCTGATGTCGAGATCCACATGCAAGCCGAGCTAGTGAGGGTCGTTCACGCGGAACTGGAGAGGATCGCCAACCACCTCGAATCGGTGATACGCCATTGCGAAGCTTCAGCTCAAGCTGTCGCCTATGCAAGGCTGAGCCTCCATAAAGAAAGTGTGATGAGACTGCGCTCGAATATATGCGGGCACAGATTTTCACGGGGAGTCATAGCTCCAGGTGGTGTCACCACCCCTCTCCTTCTCCCCCCAGCCGAAGTTGCAAAGAAGGTGGCAGAGATTGAAAAGAGTATTGACCGCGACATGACCCTTTTGATGAGGACACCGTCGTTCTTGGATCGCCTGAGAGGAACCGGAGTCGTGACACCCCTGCAGGCCAGACTTTTCGGAGCGCTCGGACCTCTAGGGCGCGGCTCCGGCCTTACAGAGGACGGAAGAATCTCACACACCTATGGTGCATACAAGCATCTCGGGTTTCTTCCAACAGCTGATGCGCAAGACGGAGATGCCATGTCGCGCCAAATGATAAGAATCGACGAAATCGCCAACTCATTCCACCTACTCAGGCAGGCTCTTGACGATTTAAACAACATGGAGCATCCATCCCAAAACTGGAAGGTGGAACTGGAGGTGAAAGACGGAATGTCATTGGGATGGGCCGAAGCCCCTCAAGGGGAGGTCCTCTACGCAGTTGCCATCGAAAAAGGGCGCATTAAATCTCTGGCCCAACGCTCTGCATCATTTCATAACCTCGCACTCTTTTCGACGGCGTTCCCCAAGGATATAACCACCGACTTTGCATTTATAGAGGCAAGCTTCGGTATCTCTGTCGCGGGGGCGTCAAGCTGATGCCTTGGATTCTCAGAGGGCTTTCAAACGGGGTCATCACGTCGAAGTATCCCAAGAAGATGGACTCCTACGGTGATTCCCACCATAGCTCGGTCAAGGTGCAAACCGAATACCTAGCGTCGAGGGACACGGATCTTGAAGGGCTCTGCCCGACAGGTGCAATACGCGTCGAGCTGGGCCGCCCAAGAATCGACCTCGGCCAGTGCATTCTCTGTGGCCGCTGCGTCGATAGAGCACCTGAGATTTTCTCATTCAGCACGGATTTCGAAACCGCTCGTCTCTCTCGAGATCTCCTTGTAGTGCCACCAAGCGCAGAAAGCACAGGCGAGCTCGCAAACCTAAAATCCGCGCTAGCTGACAGAGTGAGGAGATTCGGCAACTCTGTTGCGCTACGACACATCGACTGCGGATCAGACGGCTCGGAAGAGTGGGAGATTGCAGCTCTCACCAACCCTGTATATGACGTTCAGCGACTCGGCATAACGTTCACAGCGTCGCCACGCCACGCAGACATCCTGCTCGTCACTGGTGCGGGTGCCAAGGGAATGAGCGACTCTCTAAAGGAGACGTATCATCAAATGGCAGAGCCAAAGGTGGTGGTAGCTGTAGGCACCGATGCAATAAGCGGTGGAACCCACAGCAACAGTGCTGCCGTCGTCGCGGGCGGCATCGAAGGAGTGTTACCCGTCGACGTCTTTGTGCCGGGCTCTCCGCCAAGCCCCTTCGGCATTCTCTATGGGATCCTTCTCGCCATGGGAATTGCACTCGATGGAGGTGCATCGACATGAGATTGGTTGAAATTGCCGTACTCATCTTTCTTGTGGGATCAGCCTGGGATGTCGTATTCGGGCCATCCCTGAAGCTCGTTAGGGTGATTCCCTATCTTCTGGGAATTGTCGGATCAGCCTTGAACTCTGCGGCTGCGATTTTTGTTCTTTCCGGGAGTGAGTCAACACTGAACTTTGGATCGGTTTTCGGCCTCGGAAACACGATCCTCAAGATCGACAGGCTGTCTGCCCTCTTTATGCTCTGGCTCTTTGGATTGGGACTGGTCATATCCGCTTTCGCCACTTACTGGATTCTCAAGGAGTCAAGTCCTCGAAGGCGGGGCCTTTCGGCTGGATACCTTGTGCTACTAGCTGCCGTTACAGTGATCCTTACCGCCAGCGACGCTTTCACTTTCCTCTTCGCCTGGGAATCGCTGACTCTCGCCTTTTATATTCTTACGTCAATTTCGCGCCAATCAAAAGAGCAGGCAGAGGACTCTTGGCTCACGCTGGGAATCCAAAAGATCGGAGGCGCATCCATTCTCGTTGGATTCCTCCTGCTAGCTGGCGCATCTTCGAGCCTGCTCTTTTCCAGATGGGCCGCCATCCCTCTGAACACGCTCCACGGCATCGCCTATGTACTCATAGTTATGGGATTCGCCGCCAAGCTGGGAGTCGTGCCCTTGCAGGCATGGATGCCCTCCAGCTATTCCCGAGCCATCGGGCCAACCAGAGCCATCATGGCCGGCGTGGCCGCAAATACGGCTGTTTACGGATTGCTACGGTTCTTCGGGATCTTGGGTAGACCACCGGTCTGGCTCGTGATTGCCGTTCTGTTGCTTGGCGGAGTAACCGCGATCATTGGGATAGCATTCGCCGGGGTCGAGCGGCAGCTGAGCAAGCTCGTCGCATACTCGAGCGTCGAAAATGCAGGGATAATTTTCACGGCTTTTGGTGTCGCGCTGGCAGGAGCAGCCGCCAAAGACAATCTGCTCATTGCAGTCGGTTTGCTTGCCATGATTATGCACTCGGTAGCTCATTCTATAGCAAAGTCGACGCTTTTCACTTCAATTACCTGTTTTGAGGCGGAATTCAACTCGGATGATCTGGAGGAGTTGCGGGGAATAGGCAAGCGGATGCCGTTCTCAGGAGCCTCATTTGCAGTGGGTGCGCTTACTCTGGCTGGCCTTCCCCCAACGATTGGATTCGTATCCGAATGGCTCGTGCTGGAATCTCTTATGCAGGAATTTCGCCTTACAGGCCTTGCAATAAGGTTAGCTCTTCTAGCAGCTGGCGCTCTGACAGCGCTGACGTCGGGACTGGCTGCCCTAGCCTTCATCAAGGTGGTTGGCCTCTCGATTCTCGGAAAGTCGACCGAGCCGCGCAGGCATCGGGAAGGACTTCCGGAGAAGCTTGCTGTCATGATACTCGGCGGATTGTGTCTCGCTATTTCTGCGGTGACGCCACTCGAGATACGACTCGTTTCCCTAGGCATGTCATCGCTGGTTCCCAAGTCGTTGCTGAATGGATCGCTGCACTCTGCCTGGGTTATCCAACCCGTCTTTGCGAACTTCTCGATCCTGTCTCCGTCCTGGCTCTTCATTGCCATGCCGACTCTCTTCTTGGCAGTACTCTTCCTGGCATGGCAAGCCAGCGGGAGGCGCTACTTCAAAGTAAGAAGAGTTCCTGCTTGGCATAGCGCTACAACTGGGACGGAGCGGAACGAAAGCTACACGGCCTTCGGTTTCGCAAACTTGCTGCGCCATCTTCTCGCGAATGTATTGGGCACAGTGCGAGAGAGACGGATAGTGCATTTTGACGAAAAACTCGAAGAGGCTGGAATCGCCTCCGAAATACGCTACGAGACCAAGGTTACCGAACCCATCCAGAGTTTCATCTACATGCCCATTGCCTCAGCAGTTCTTACTACAGTCATGCTTGTAAAGCGCATTCAGTCAGGCAAGCTCCAGAACTACGTCGGCTACATGTTCGTAACTCTTCTAGTGGCGCTGGTACTGATTGCAGCTAGGTAGCGAGGGGAAAGCAATGGAAAATTCAAGCTCCAAAGCTACACGGCGAATCCGCAGGATCCTCGTAGGATTCGACGGCTCAGCGAGTGCAGCTGAGGCAACAAGGCTTGCCTTGGACTTGGCAGCAATTATGAATGCCGACGTCACGATTCTCGAAGTCACCCGCGACTCGACATCGCTTGAAACAGAGGATGACAGAAGTCTGTCCGAGAGAGAAGCGACTGGGGAATTTTCGGAGATGACAGAGGGATACAGGCAACGAGCGGAACAGCTCTCGGTCTCACTTTTTAGCCGACTCGTCTCTAGCAGCCAGCCGTCCTTGAACGAAATTGCCAGATACGCTCAGGAACACGGGTTCGACATGATTGTGATTGGCAGCCATGGCGACGATGGCCTGTTGCGCAATACGTCGGGTAGAGAACTTGAAAAACTGCTCAGGCATGCACCGTGCCCGATCCTCGTCACCCCAATCCATTCCCACCATGTTTGACGCTCGAACAAGAAATGAGATCGGAAGCGATCTCTTGGACGCCTTGACGCAAGACGTCTTCGAGGGAAGCCTTTCCTAATATTCGGAGGCTTCCTGTGAACAGTTCCTCTTACAGCTCTGCGCAAAAGACCAGATAGAAAAGACCACTGCCGCGCCAACCGCTGCCGCGGTCGCCAAAGCTTTTTGTAACGTCATCGCCCATCCTATCGATGTCATTTGCGCAGTAAAGGCAGTGACTCAAACCTGCTCACATTGCAGAGATTGATCATGGATACTTGATGCGCATTCTTCGAAGAGGGGGCAGGTAGCACAACCCATATCTGATATGGAGGTATTGACAGTGAGATTGCTATCCTTACGAAGAGCCGCCCTTTTTGTAAGCGTCGTCGGATTGGTGGCTTCCCTTGCGGGAGTGGGTACGGCAGCTGCAGAGGGCCCTCAAGGAGCACATGGGAACAATCATGGAGGGGCGCTTGGAGCTTCGGGGCCTCTTCATCAGGTGGCGACGGTTAAGTTCCCGGCGCCTTACCTGAATCCCAAGAGCTTCGATATTAGTTGGTTAGATCCGAAGACACAGACGTACTACCTGTCCGACCGCACCAACAATGGTGTCGATGCCATCAACGCGGCAACCGACACATTCGAAGGCGTCATTGGCGCCGGCGATTTCAGCGGAGCGGGGACAAGCGCCTCGTCGACGCAGAAGGCCACATGCGGGCCATTCGGTGTTGGAGGCCCCAATGGAAGCCTGGTCCTGAACGTGGGCGGTGAAACACAACTATGGGCCGGTGACGGCGTAACAGCTTCATCACCAGTAAGCAGCGTCAAGGTCTTCGACCTCAGCAGCCCGAGCACGGGAACCTTAGCTGCGACCATACCCACCGGCGGCGTGTGCAGAGCTGACGAACTCGCCTACGATCCCGTCGATCACCTTGTGATCGTCGCCAACGACGTTGACACGCCCCCGTACCTGACGCTCATATCGGTGAATCCCAACCCTGCCAACGACAAGGTAGTCGGCAAGATCCCATTTGCCAACGCGATCGACGGCATAGAGCAGCCGGCATGGAACCCAGCAAACAACATGTTTTACGTCAACATCCCTCAGGTGCCTACGTCAAACGGTTCTTGGATGGGTGAGGTTGCCGTAATCAATCCGCGGACAATGAGCGTTGCGCGCACATTTGCTGTCCCGGGATGCTCCCCTGCAGGTTTGGCAATAAATGTCCAGCGCCAGCAGATGTTGCTGGGCTGCAGCGGTGATGCAATTGCAGGCGATACCGTGAATGGAGTCACCTACAAAGGCAACCCAGCGGTGTCTTACGTCATGGATGCCCGAAACGGCCGCATTGTTGCAAGATTCTCGCAGGTCGGCGGCTCCGATGAGGTCTGGTACAATCCCGCCAGTGGGAATTACTACCTTGCTGCAAGCAATATGACCTCAAACGGCATGTCGACCGGCTACAACACTCCGATACTAGGAGTCATCAGCTCACAAGGAAACCGCTGGCTAGAGAACTTCCCGACGGCTGCTTCGGCACACTCGGTTGCTTCCAACCCTGCGAACGGGCAAGTATTTGTGCCCATTCCAGGGTATGGGATCGCAGTGCTAGCCGGCTCGGGCCATGGCCGCAGCCAAGACTCGTAGGCCTCACTGAGACTCCTCCAACACGAGCAGTGCTGGGGCGGAAGCCCGCCCCAGCACTGCCAACTTCGAGGACTAGACAAATGCTCGGATTATCGTTCCCGGGCCAAACCGGAACAGAATAGCCAAACCTGGGAAAGACCGACTCGGAAGAGGGTGGCTAACCGGCAAACGTCCGACATGGTAAAGTCACAAACTGGAAACGTCATTAGGCCGATGAGTGGGTGGTGAATCGGATGTGGAAACATCTGATCTTTGCGATTGCAGGGCTAGCCTCACTTGTCACACCGTCGGCACAGTCTGCCATCAAAGCTGGACCCCCAGCATCAATCGAGATGACGACTAGTGCCCCGAGCTCCTCCTTCTACGGGAACGAGCCGCCCAATCCAACCCAGAATATCCCTGCTAATCCCGTCCTGGCCCCAACAACATTCTCGGGGACATCACTCCCACCCTGCTACCAGTATCCCACTACCCAACAGTGCGACAATCTGGCAATCGAGGCAATAAATAACGCGCACTCCGTAGAAGGCGTCCCGCCGATCTCTCTGCCAAACAACTTCTCATCTCTCCCCGACTACATCAAGCAATTCATAATCGTCAACCTTGAGAGGATTTCTCGCGGAGAGCCGCCCATTGTGGGAGTGATGGCATCACTCGACGCAGCTGCCCAAACTGCGGCAAGCCAGTACCATTCTGATCCCGTACTCTCCGGATCTGTGAGCTTCGCATATGCCAGCAACTGGTCAGGCGCCTATGGCGGCGCAGCAGGTGCTCTGGTGTCTGATTACGGTTATATGTACGAGGATGGTTGGGGCGGATCAGTCAGCAATACGAGCAATTATGACTGCACTTCTCCTAGCGCCTCCGGCTGCTGGGGACACCGCGACAACATCTTGTGGAACCCTGGAGTTCCTCTGTCGATGGGAGCAGCTGAAGCATCGTGGGGAAATGGATACTACAACAGCACCCAAATCTTCGCTGAAGCTTCGCCATCAAGTGCAACGGGATATCTCTATACCTGGTCGCAGTACTTGCAATCCATAGGGCAGTCACAATCGTCCCCTGGAAGCTCAAGCAGCAGCTGCTCGCCTTCCGTCTCTGTCGCAGCAGGGGCTGCAGCTGATCCGTACGGCGGCGGTTGGGTCGTTGGGCGCAGCGGCAACATCGTGACCCAAGGTGGAGCTCCTTGCTACGGCTCCTTGAGCGGCATGCACTTGAACGCCCCTATTGTCGGAATCACAGCAACCCCAGACGGGGGAGGATATTGGCTGGTTGCCGCCGATGGAGGGATCTTCACTTTCGGTGATGCAGCGTTCTACGGCTCTATGGGCGGAAAGCCCTTGAATCAGCCGGTAGTGGGGATGGCTTCTACCCCGGATGGAAAGGGGTATTGGTTGGTTGCCGCCGATGGAGGGATCTTCACTTTCGGTGATGCAGCGTTCTACGGCTCTATGGGCGGAAAGCCCTTGAATCAGCCGGTAATGGGGATGGCAGCCGACCCGTCAACTGGGGGATATTGGGAGGTCGCGTCGGACGGGGGCATCTTCTCATTCAATTCGCCATTCTTCGGATCGATGGGCGGAAAGCCCTTGAATCAGCCGGTAGTGGGGATCGACGCTCTTAGCAATGGCCAGGGCTATCGGTTCGTTGCCTCCGATGGCGGAGTATTCGATTTCGGTGCAGCTGACTTTCTCGGATCGATGGGCGGAAAGCCGCTAACCGCACCCATTGTGGGGATGGCGTTGAATGGCACAGGGTATTGGTTGGTTGGGCGCAACGGTGCAATCTACAGCTACTAGTGGAAATGATCTCGCGCCCATTCCTTCTTTTGCTATTCACTTGCCTTGCAATTGAAGGCTCTCCGCCTTAGGAAGTGCCCCACGAGCAGGAGCAAAGGGATTCTTCATCCACCTGATTGAGCCTCAGATCTGATCTCCGGGGCTGCGTACGCGCTCCCTTTCACAACTTATAAATTGAGCATCCGCCAAATTGCCGCACTTCTGAGCGATCTTGCCGTGAATTGTGAACAGCTGTGCAAAGACTACGGTCAAAAAGGTGGCACTTCGGACTTTGCCGGCAACCGTGAGATGCGAAGATGCCAGCCCTTGAAGCCACAGCCAAATTCGCAAAGAAGGTGCTAGCCGAGCCACTTTGCCGCACTGAGCAGGAACCAATCGCAAATTATGATTAATTATGGCAGCGCTGCGGCGTGAGCTGCCAGAGAGACGAAGGTTTCAGGACCTGCGAGAGGAGCGAAGATGACCGAAGATCAGTGGGAATCTGAAACCCTTCCAGAACCACAGCCATCAACAGCTGGCTCAAAGCGGGGCCGCATCGGTGCTGGCTTGACGGCAGGGCTTCTGCTCTCGGCAGCAGTGGTTGGAGGTGCTGCTGGAGCAGTCGTCTCTCACTTCACACCTGCAAAGAGCTCACCGAGTTCCTCGCTGACTATCAAGCAAAGCAACCTGTCGCCTGGGCCAGCGCTCATCAACGGGAACTCCATTCCAGCAATCGTCAAAAAGGTTCTGCCGAAGGTTGTCTCCGTCGATGCGACAGGAACTCTGAGCTATGCCTCTGGCAATCCTTTTGGCATAGGAAATGGAGCGCCAGGAGAACAGTTCAAGTCGGCTGGCACGGGGATGGTCATCTCCCCCAACGGCCTGGTTCTTACAAACAATCATGTGATCGCTGGTGCGACCAATGTTGCGGTTACGCTCGACGGGCAGACAAAGGCGCTTCCGGCGGATGTTGTAGGCACAGACCCCAGCCACGACATGGCTCTGCTAAAGATTGTGAACCCGCCAAAGGGGCTGGATGCGGTGACCTTCGGCAACTCCTCTGCCCTCGTGCCAGGTGACGCCGTGGTGGCAATAGGCAACGCACTTGGCCTCTCCGCTGGCTCACCAACCGTGACATCTGGAATTGTGTCTGCCCTTGGGCGCCAAGTGACAGCCGACATACCCAACACCAATCAGACCGAAACACTGATCAATATGATTCAGACCGATGCAGCAATCAATCCTGGGAACTCTGGCGGTCCGCTTGTCGATTCCTCCGGGAATGTTGTGGGAATGAACACTGCCACCGCTGGAACCACTAGCGAAGGCACCCAAGCCCAGAACATAGGCTTCGCCATTCCCGCCTCGGAAATCGAGAGTGAGCTGCCAATTCTAGAGAAGGGTGGAACCACGGGGTCTCCTGGGGCCTACATCGGAGTTGAAGTGGAGGACAACTCCCCTGTCCTCGCGCAAGAGTATGGCTTTGCCGTCCAGACGGGAGCGGTTGTCATAGTCGTTGAGCCAGGGTCGCCGGCATCGTCCGCTGGCCTTGTTCCCGGAGATGTAATAATAAGCCTTGCCGGAAAACCGGTCACATCGGCCACATCCCTCGGTGCAATTGAATCTTCCTTGAAGCAGGGAGAAACAGTGGGAATAACGGCGTATGAGGGATCTAGGAAAATCACGGTCTCACTAACACTGGGCATTAAACCGGCACCATGAAATCCTTGAAGATCTTTGCAACCCGGCTTGTTGACAGCGAGCGATTCCGGCGATTCCTGTTCCATCAGCAAACCTCAGGTCAAACCTCAAGCCCGTAGGCATCGCGGTCACAATTCCTCAATTCGGCATCCTGCAGGATATAACGCTGAAACCCCACCGGACATGACCAGTTGGCGCGCAACCCATGGCCGCCACTTCTCAGTGATGAAAAGGCTTGGGCTGATTGGAGCCTAGCTGATATGCGCTCTCAAGCGACTCGAGATGCGATACCGCCCTTGAGAGGTCCTCAAGGAAAAGCTGAGCCAGGTCCATGGAAAAGCTGTTCCTAACCACAACCCTCATTATCGTGACATCCTCCAAATCTGGAGGAAGAGGGTATGCGGGAACCTGCCAGCCACGCTCTCTGAGAAGTGAAGACAAGGCATGAAGATCCCACTTGCACCCAGACTCCGATTTGATCCGCCAAGCAAACACCGGAATATCCGAACCGTCAGTGAGAACCTCGAACGGCCCGATCTCCGCGACTTTGCCAGCCAGAAAATTCGCTACCTGCTGACAGGTCTTCTGCACTTTGTAATATCCGCTTCTCCCCAGCCTGAGGAAGTTGTAGTACTGAAGAAGCACTTGCGCTCCGGGCCTGGAGAAGTTGAGCGCGAAAGTGGGCATGTCGCCACCAAGATAAGAGACATTGAATACAAGGTCTTCTGGCAAATAGTCCTTTTGGCGCCATAAGGCCCACCCAAGCCCTGGATATACAAGCCCATATTTGTGACCAGACGTATTGATGGAGTGAACCCGAGGAAGCCGAAAATCCCAGGCCAATTCAGGTTGCAGAAAAGGTGCTATGAAGCCGCCAGACGCTGCATCCACATGAATTGGGATGTCAAGCCCGCTTTGGACTGCCAAAGCGTCAAGCGCTTCTGCAATATCTGCCACCGGCTCGTAGACGCCGGTATATGTGACACCCAAAACCGGAACGACGCCAATGGTATTCTCGTCGACAGCCTCGAGCACGCCTGCAGGCGTCAAATGGGGCCGGTTGGCTGTCACGTTGACATAGCGGGGTTCCACCTCAAAATAGTTAGCAAACTTCTCCCACACGACCTGAACTGCGGAGCTGAAGACGATGTTGGGTCGTTCCACGGGCAGTCCCCTTTCACGTCTGTTTTGCTGCCAACGCCTCTTAAGCGCCAACCCACCTAACATGCACGCTTCCGAAGATCCAGTCGTAGACACTCCGATAGCTTCGTGCGGCTCTGGGGCTTTCCACAGCTCGGCCATTATCCGAATGCATCTGTCCTCGATTGCGGCAGTCTGGGGGTATTCATCCTTGTCAATCATGTTCTTATCAGCTGACTCGGAATAAAGCGCCTGGGCCTCGGGCTCCATCCAGGTTCCAACAAAGGTGGCTAGATTCAGCCTCGCATTTCCATCCAATGCAAGTTCATCATGAACGATCTGGTAGGCGGTTTGAGGAAGCAAGCCGTCCTCGGCAAGCTTGAACTTGGGGACCTTGCTAGCGCCTGGCCGTGCGAAAAGCGGATTGATGCTAAGGTCCTCCAGGTGGTTCTGCGGGGCTTGGCGCCTGTGCCACTTGGCCATAATTCAGCTCCTTTGGACTTCGTGCCGGACTTGAACACCGTAGCATGACTCGACTGCAGGTTGTCGCCACCGCTCCCTGAGGTTCCAAGGACAAATAAGATGCGCCGGCATCTGAGACCGCATCCGATGGCTGCAGCGAATGAAAAGCGCATTCGGCTCTGCGCCTGGCGCAACAGGGAACGCGGCCCACTGCAAAGCCGACCGACGCAATGCCATCTCCCCATAAAATCCGTGGAACAACTCCTCCGTGGCTCATGCCGATGGATAGAACTGCGATTCAAAGATTTTGAGACTCTCATGCACTTGGCTACAGTGGTCTTCAGTGACGGCTGAATGCTGCAAAGACCATCAATGCTGGACGGCCTTGGCAACTGAACGACGCGTCTCCCGGTCTTCGAAAAGATCGCAAGGAGGCGCATGAAGCCATATCGACGACAAGTGGTCTCCCCGGAAGCGAGAAACTCCCAACGTGCCCAGCTTGCTGAACACTCGCGAGCAGAACCTGAAGCTGGGCTTGCTTCCGACGACGCGCGGCTGCTGGGGCTAGCGTGGGCTCATCTCCTTAACGACGGAGCAGCCAATTACCTCCCTGGGGTTCTGCCTGCCATTCTCGTCTCGCTCCACCAGCCTCTCCGCATGGCAGGAGTACTGGTGGCGTCCCTGACCATTGGTCAAGCTTTGCAGCCTGTAGTTGGATGGATAGCAGACAGGCTGGGCGGTCGAAGCCTGATCATGCTGGGACTGTTCTTGAGTTCACTTGGCGGCGGACTGCTAGCAGTCGCTCATAGCGCGTGGCTCCTTATAATCCTCCTATTGTTCATCGGTCTTGGCAGTTCATTCTTTCACCCTCAAGCACTTGCCGGAGTCAGAAATCTATCAAGAGGACGCCAAGGGTTGCGAACATCGATCTTCTTGGTGGGGGGAGAGTTGGGGCGAGGGATCTGGCCCACCGTTGCCAGCCTAGTTGCAGCCAACTTCGGACTCAGGGGCCTGTGGATTCTGGCCGTTCCTGGACTGTTGACACTTCTCTTTCTAAGGCGTTGGGCACCCAACTTG
The DNA here is from genome assembly GCA_021799035.1 of Actinomycetes bacterium. GTDB lineage: Bacteria > Actinomycetota > Acidimicrobiia > Acidimicrobiales > Acidimicrobiaceae > SCQM01. The sequence continues at coordinate 27,833 of JAJZBG010000017.1, forward strand.
CCCAGAAGAACTCGCCAGAAGAACAAGGTCCAATGGAGTGGAAGCGCCCGGCCCATGGCGGTGCTGATCGGATACAGAAGCGTTCGTGCTTTGACAACGTACGGCCTCGTCACCTTTATTCCAGTCATGTGGCATGTCCGTGGAGGGAGCCTAGTCGCAGGGGCCTCAATCATAACAACGATGATCGTAGTGGGAGTGTTGGGCAACCTCTGGGGCGGAAACCTTGCTGATCGTGTCGGTCGACGTCCGGTTCTGATTGTCTCCGCCTTGGCCACGTCAGGGTTCATTTTTCCCGTGGTGTATCTACGAGGCCCCCTGGTCTGGGTTGCTTCAGCCCCTCTTGGGATTGCGATGTTCCTCACTGCGTCAACAACAATACTGATAGGTCAAGACATCTTTCCAGAAAATCGCTCCATGGGATCGGGCATGGCCCTCGGCTTGGCAAATGGAATGGGAGCACTACTCATACTGGGGGTGGGCTTTCTAGTCAATAGCACCGACGTGATAAGCGTTTTCTGGGTTTTAGCCGCACTCGGCGTAGTGTCAGCCTTCACGGTTACGGCATTTCCAAAGGCCATAATGCGCTGAACCGCAGACGAAGCAACAAACTGCTGTAAGACCTCGCCTTTATTCTCAGCAAAAATCACGCACCAGCCCGACGGCAACTCAGCACCGGAAAATGAGGTTCTTGTATCACAAAGCGTGCAATCGTTGTAACCCTACCCCGAACCTTCATTTGATCACACGCTTGAAACTTGAAGCCAAAACTGAGCGTTCAGTCCGGCGATCTAGCATGTCGAGCAAGCCTGAGGCTGTTACGGCTTGGCGAATTGCCCCAAAGCCAATCGTATTTGAGAGCCGATGAAATTCAGAGACTTCGGCGATCGACCTCTAGTATCGTGGTTTCGTGATGATCATAAAAGGACCCCAGCCTGGCGGATGAGTTTGCTCTCTCGAATGGAGCAAAGTGACTCAGAATGGTTTTCATAACCGCCTAACTGGTTTGGAGGAGCCCCGAACGCCAGTCCAAACCAACGCTTGAGCGTCTGTGACAGAAGCTGCAACGGTCATCACCAGAGGTCTTAGACCTCTCCAACCTCTTCAAAAAGGGAGTGCGTCGTGACAAAGAGTCAAAACGAGACTGACAGCCAGCAGCTTGAGAGTCAACCTCCCAAGGATGAAGGCGCCGTCAGCATCGCGCACTTCTCTGGCATGACGTGGGCACACTTCTTGAACGACGGAGCCGCAAACTACCTTCCCGGCGTGCTTCCAGCGATCCTGGTGTCACTCGGAGAGCCTGTCAAAGTGGCGGGAGTTCTGATGGCAGCCCTCACGATTGGACAAGCCATACAACCCTTCACGGGGTGGCTTGCCGATAAGATCGGAGGGCGAATTCTCCTGATCCTGGGGCTGTTGGCCAGCTCAATTGGCGGTGCGCTCATCGGCATGGCCTCGAACCTGTTGGTGCTGGTCTTCCTCTTGCTCCTTACCGGCCTCGGGACGGCGACGTTCCATCCGCAAGCACTGGCAAGCATCCGCGCCATGGTCCGATCCAGGCACGGTTTTCTGGTCTCCGCATTCCTTGTGGGCGGCGAGCTAGGCAGAGGCGTTTGGCCGACTCTGGCCAGCATCCTGAGCGTCCATTTTGGACTCAAGAGCCTTTGGGTCATTGCGATTCCAGCCATGATCACGACACCGTTCCTCTGGCGATGGGCACCCAAGCTCACTCCAAGGGCCAAAGGAGCCTCCATTCACTGGGGAGAGCATTTACGGCCCATCACCCTCCTAGTCGCGTATCGAAGTGCACGCTCCTTTGCAACCAACGGCCTGGTAACTTTCGTTCCTGTGATGTGGTTCCTGCGTGGAGGCTCCCTCGTGGCAGGCGCGTCCATCATAACCACCTACATCGTGGGAGGAACGATAGGAAACCTGAGCGGTGGAAATCTTGCCGACAGAATTGGCAAGCGACCGCTGCTGATTGCATCTGCCCTGACCGGTGCAGTGCTCTTTGTTCCAATCGTCTATATGCCCGGCTACCTAATCTGGATCACTGCGGCAGTGCTAGGCTTCGGCATGTTCCTGACGGCATCCACCACGGTTCTCATAGGTCAAGACATCTTCCCCGAGAATAGAGCAATGGGATCAGGGATATCGCAAGGACTGTCAAGGGGCATGAGCTCAGTTCTGATCTTGGCCATCGGGTTTCTCGTCAGCAGGAATGACGTGAGCATCGTTTTCTGGATAATGGCAGCTGCAAGTCTTGTATCTGTGCTTCCAGCACTCGTTCTGCCAGACCGCTTCCTTCACTAATATCAAGATTCTTCAGAATTCTCTTTCCAATGCCGTTGTCCTAGGTGCCATGCTCCGCACCCGAACGAAATCACGATCGGCTGTCGCAAAAGGACTTGTCCAATGAGCTGCAGTGCGTGCGACGTCACCTTTGTCCAGGTGCGAAGTAATCTAGTTGAGGATGCGAGTGGAGCCAGCTAACTCGGACAGCCTGGGTGCGACCCAAGTCAAGCAAGCGCGGATCGTTGCCCGTGGTGATTCCGCACAGGCAAAGACGGCTGACACCAACCAGCATGCACGTGGGCGCCGGTGGAGCCGGACTCTTTGGCGGGCAGCGCTTTTGGTTTTAGCCCTCATAAGTGCTTTTGCACTTGCTGGTGCCGGGTACGAGCTTTCTCTGCCCAGCGTGGCCAATGCTCCGACCCAAGTAGCAGGGATCCTGAGCGCCCACCACGGGATGGCCGCTGGGCTGCCACTTCCACCCAAGTTGGCCGAGGCGATCGTCAGCGTCGAAGATGAGCACTTTTACTCAAATGTGTTCATCAACGTGGCTGATGGCGCCGGTCGCGCCGCCATTGCCGCACTCACTCGAAAAGGGGATCCGGGCGGCAGCACCATCGAGCAGCAGCTAGCGAAACAGCTTTATCCTCACGGTCCCGGCTTGGCCGGCACCCTTTCGGAGATAGGCCTTGGCGTCAAGCTTGCGCTCACCTACCCCAAACCAGTGATTCTGGCCATGTACCTGAATGCGATTTATTATGGCAACGGTTACTGGGGCGACGTTGCGGCTGCGCAAGGATATTTTGGGGTGAAGCCGAACCAGCTCACCTGGGCCGAGGCTTCCATGCTCGCGGGGCTCCCGCAGGCCCCTTCCGCATACGACCCGCTTGAACACTTCAACCTCGCCAAGCAGCGGCAACTCCACGTTCTCAATCAGCTCGTCGCCAACAAGGTGATGACCGCCAGCCAGGCCAATGCCGCTTACCGAGCTCCGCTTCCGCTTCTTCAGGCGCACCAATGATGTCCGCACGCCTTCACTAGAAAGCCGAGTGTCACGGCCTACCGCAATCGGTCAGCAAATCGCTCATATCTGCTTGGCATTTCCCCCGGACACGCACGTATTTACAGTGCATGAAAAGGTCTTGTGTCAACGCAGTTCTGTGAACCGAGGCGAAATATTTATTTCGCACAGGTGCATGCGCATCTTGAATTCCCCCCTGCGCAAGTCATGCAGCCAATAGAGACAGGCTTTGCAAAGGGTTGGCAAGCATTGCCTTCGATACCGGCGAGCTGGTTCCGCTGCGCCAGTCGTGCTCAGCGATGCGCGCTGCGACTAGAGTGCCATGGCCAGTGAACCTGGCTCAGATGGCGCTGGCGTTTTCGATGATCTGTCCTCGCTCCACTAGGGAACCCCTCGATATGGCATTTGAGCTCAACTGCCACCGGGCTGGCCTTAGTCAGAGATCACGCTGACGTGCGGTTCGGTATCGCTGTGCCAAATATGATGTGCGCATGCGGCGGTTTCTGGCGCCCCTGCTCCTCTTTCTGCGCCACATCTTCCAACCAGAGGTCTCCAGCGGCCGACGATCTTAATTCCAGCGTCCGAAGTGTCAAGGATCGACTTGACATTCCACCTTTGCAGTGACCGATTAATGGAATGCCTCACGCCTGACGTTGGACCTTCATCTATTGAGGGTGCACAAACAGAGACCCAACAAAGATGGATATTGAACAACCCGTCTAATGCCTGTATCATATTTTGGACCGGCCACGGCCAACTCATGCGTCCTTAGAGGCCCTCCTCAGCGGACACACAGCCTCAGGGTTGTCGGGCTAGCTTGCCGTAGCTGTTGGCGCTCCCATCGGATACGCCCCTTCCGTATGGGAGCGCTACCCCTAGCTCTCGCTCGCCGCATCTCATTTTGCCGGCAAAGCGAGTGCTGAATGTGGAACGAAAATAACACGATTATGCCACCAGAGTTGGTCAGTCCCCGCAATTTGGTTCCCGAAATTGAACATGCGCGTTTTAAGGGCCCAGCATTCACACTAGGAAGTCGATTCTGCAAGGAAGCGCCACCCAGGGTGATATTCTTATTGCGCCAAAAAGTAAGCAAATGTGGAAAACGCGAGAATTGGCGAGTTCTGGACACAGTTCGCACAAGGATTGAATGCCTTGAAGCGCACTAAATTCGCAACAATTGCAGATTTACTCAGCAATTGAGGAGACCCATAGGCTTAACCTGCTGTGAAAAGCACGCAGCTCGAAGAATTCGAGTCTTGGTATTCAAGGGAGCATTCGCGAATCCTTTCTGCAGTGGTCCTTGCGACTGGCGATCTCTATCTCTCACAAGATGCAGTTGACGAGGCAATCGTTCGCGCATATGACCGCTGGAAGAGAGTTGGCTCCATGGATTCGCCCTCAGGCTGGACCCTGAGAGTAGCTCTAAATTTGGTGAAGCGCAATTTTCGACGCGCGAATCGAGTCTACGGTACGCCAGCGCTTGATACTCAGGAGTCGGTATTTCCTTCGACACTTCATGAGGTGTGGAAGCTGGTGAACCGGCTTTCAAAGCGGCAAAGAGAGGTTGTCGTTTTACGCTACATCGGCGATCTTACCGAAGCGCAAGTTGCAGATGCATTGGGCATAACTCGAGGCACCGTTTCTCAGACCCTTAGATCGGCACATCTGCGCCTGGGAGAGATGCTGTCTGATTACGTGGAAACAAAGGGGAATGAGTGCGATGTTTCTAAATGATGAGAAACGAACCATCCTTTTTGAAGAAATGGCACCGTATGCCATTGGCCTCGAGGAGATTAGGTCCAGAGCCAAGAGGCGCAAGGCGCGCCGTCGTGGGTTCCTCTCTGTAACTGCATTCATGGTTTTATTAGCGGGCATCGGATTCGCAATGGAATCCGGCAACACAGGCAAGCTTGGCACCGTGCAGTTCACGAGTTTCAAGACTCCTGGCCCTCCGCATTTACTGAACCACGAGGTGAGCTTTGGCTATCTTCCGGCCGGCTTCGCTTTGGTTTCAGATGAGCAGGACAACAGAGTCACGGCTCCGGCCGATTACCAGCGAACGATCGTCTATGAAGGGGGCACCCAGTCTGCTCCCCAACAGGTCAGCCTCTCTATCGAGCAGACTCAAGAAAACGGTCTGCCTTCAAAGCTTCCAAGTTCGAACTCGTCTGAAGAGTACTCTTTCTCCGTGGTGGACGGGCACAAGGCTCTCGTGGTCACAGCGTTCGATCACGTCTCCGGAACAGTCAGCTACAGCTACGCCGGGGGTCAAAAGCACGAGACCATAACATGCGAGGGGCCTGCCAACGCTCCTAGAGGTCAGATCGATCCCATTTGCAGGAGCGCATTCAACTCAGCCGACTCGGGAAATATCGGCCCTTCTATGCCAAACGTGGCAGCGCCCAGCAATATCTATCCAATCGTCTCGCTGAAGTGGATCGTCAGCCCTACAGTGTCATTTACCCTTGTCGGACGCGGGTTAAGCCGGGCCACTCTAGACAAGATCGCCGGAGGCATCTCATACAACCCATCGGTGGGCAACTGCATCGTTGCCAACCGATACCTCTCGAGCAAAGGGTGCGCTCCGGGAGTCAAGGGTTCCCCGCCTGTCGACTCCCCTTTGGTCCCTGCTGGAGGTGTGGAGCTGGCGTCGGGAGTGGCAGCAGGTCATTCCTGGGCATTATCAGCAGATCTGCAAAAGGGAAACGTTTGGGTTGACCTTGGATATTCCGGGCAGTTTTCGTCTGGCGGAAAATGGTTCGGGTCGACGGCTGCAGCGACGACGGTCGATATGACGACTGCTGATAACGGCCAGAGCTTCTTGTTTGGGATGGTGCCTGATTATGTCACTGAGTTTCAAGCATCTGTCGTTGGCGGCGCCACTACCAAGATGGGAGTTCTGCCCGCCAAACTGGATGACTGGGCCTTCTTTGTTCTTCCGTTGGGGAAGGAGTCAGCACCAGTACGCCTTTCCTTATATGCTCAAAACGGTATTGTCTACACTGGCACATGGAAATCGGATAGCTCATTCTCTGGGATTCCGTTGAAATGAGCACTTAGGCTAGCTCAAATTCTGCACCCAAAATCCTGATTCTTTGACCGGCAAAGCTTCGATTCGACTGGTTGATCAGTGAGGTATTCAAATGGCTCAACGCAAACCTGCAATGGCAGCTGACAAAGACGTCCTGAAGGATGAATCACTCGGGTTCACAGATGAGGAACGGGCTGCCATGCGAGAACATGCCCGCGAAGTCAAGATGGCACGCCGACGCAGTCCTAAAGATGCCGAGGCAAACGGCGAGGCTGACGTAATTGCTGCAATTGCTGCAATGCCAGAGCCAGACCGCACTATGGCCGACAAGATCCATACCCTGATCAGAGGGCATGCACCCAGCCTTGTTCCGAGGACCTGGTACGGAATGCCTGCCTATTCAAAAGACGGAAACGTCATGTGTTTTTTCCAGGGCGCGTACAAATTCAAAGCCAGATATGCCACGCTTGGCTTTAGTGACAAGGCCGATCTCGATGATGGCAAAATGTGGCCAGTTGCTTATGCCTTGAAAGAGTTGACTCCTTCCGACGAAGAGGCGATTGTGGCGCTTGTCAAAAAGGCCTTGGGCTGAAAGGACATTTCTGTGCGCCCAGTCGCCACTTCAATGAGTTGCTGCGACATGACAAATATTCACAAGTGCGGACATGCATTTTTCAACGGTTTTCAAGTATCGGCCTGAATAAATTCGTCGCGGTCTCTTCGAAAGAAACCAAAGAAGCGCCATCTCAGCGAAGGTTGAAGATGCATGGCACCAAGAGAGCTTTGCAGAGTGTATCGCCGCTTGCCAGTGCCTCAGCTCTTCACCTCGGCCAGGCGGCGCGACTTACGGCCTGCCAAAACACGATCCATTGCAAACAGCGCCGCACCTAGAGCTCCCATGAAGTGGGATTCTTCGCTTACGTTCACGTCGAAACCTAGCTCCTTGTTGAGCACCGCCACCATCCCCACGTTGTTTGCAACACCACCGGTGAAGGTGACCTCCTTCTCGATCCCGACCCTGCGCATGAGGCTTAGCGCCCTAGAGACGACCGACTCGTGCACGCCTAGGAGAACGTCCTCAACCTTCTTTCCCTTTCCGATTAGCGAAAGTATCTCACCTTCGGCGAACACCGTGCAGGTGGTGGAAATCTTCGTTGGACGAAGCGACTTCAGCGCGACGACTCCAAGCTCCCCGATGGGGACACCCAAAGCCGTAGCTGCTGCCCCAAGGAAGCGGCCTGTCCCAGCTGCACACTTGTCGTTCATGACAAAATCTAGGATCTCACCGGTCTCATTAACCCTGATGGCTTTGGTGTCCTGACCTCCCATGTCAACTACCGTGCGCGTCCCAGGAAACATATGGACTGCGCCTCGGCCGTGGCATGAGATCTCAGTTGTCTGCGCATCTCCGAACGTCACTCTGTAACGGCCGTACCCAGTGCCGATAATGAACTCTATGTCCTTTTCAACAACGCCGGCATTACCAACGGCAGTGTTGAACGCGTTTTCCGCGGCAAAGGTCACATTTGATCCTGTCTCGGTTAGCGATCGGCCAATTATCTTGAGCTTCTCATTGATGATCACCGCTTTTGTCTGAGTCGAGCCTACGTCAACTCCCGCCGCGTATGCCATCTCCGTCTCCTTTCCTGCCCCAGGGCTCTATTGCATAGGTGCTTGCTTTCCTCCCCTCGCCTCGGCTGTTTCCAGAACTTCGAAGAATTCACTTATGCTTTCGCTCGCCACCACGCGGGACCCGAGCGGTTGGCTTTCCAAATTGCGTGGATCCATCCTCGCTTCGCCTGAAGAAAGAACTCTTTCCCCACTTCCACAAACCTAGCTACGGGAGAGCCTCTGAGCAAGATGTTAATGCTACAAGTTGGCTAGGCAGGGTGTTTGACCTGCCTACACTCTGGTTGTTTCTGAGATTCGATGTCCTCCACCCGAATCCCATTGCCACCATTGCGCTAAAGGTGACGGGGTCTCGATCCACTCCAGCGTGGGCGTGGATCCTAGAGTTCAAATTCAGTTAAGAGCGGGCATCGGTTGGGAGGGGCGGAAAGCACTCGAACCGCAGATCTCTCCAAGCAAGCAGGCATTCCTTGCTTTGACCACTTGGCTGTCTTAGGATGTCGCGGAGGGGGTTCAAGGCATGAGCGATGATAGCTTTTCATTTTCTCCGATCCGGCGAATCGTGGTAGGGCACGATGAGTCGGGGAAGTCTGTTGTAATCACAGACGGCGAGGCAACCAACTATTCATTCCCTGGATCCAGGAAGTCCACCTTGATTTGGGCGACAAGAGAAGTGCCTGCAGATTTCTTCGATCTGGAAGATAGTGGAAATTGGGCCCTCAACGTTCCGCCTCCTCCTGGCGGGACGATCTTCAGGCTGATTGAAAGCGCGCCTGGTGCAACTTATCCCACACTCCACCGCACCGACACGATTGACTACGTGCTCTGCGTCAAGGGCGAGATAACGATGGATCTCGAGGACTCGACGGTTGTCATGAAGGCGGGTGACGTTATGGTCCAACTTGGCACTAATCATGGTTGGCGCAACGAAACGGATGAACCCGCACTGGTTGCCTTCGTTCTCATAGACGGGAAGCCGAAATTCAGTCCAAAGCTGCCGCCACCCCGTTTGATCTAGGCCGCCCGCCCTCAGCAAAGCCGCAGAGCAAGTGCAACCAAAGGGGCCAGCAGCCCGCCTCAATTAGGCGTGGCTAGATCACCTGGGTGAGAGAGCTTCGATCGAGATCGGCACACCTTTTTCGAAAAGCTCCTCAGCCGACATTCCTTCTGGAAGGCTGACCACCCTAAACGAATCTCCAGCCGGTTCGAATATCCCATGCTCGGTGTAGATCCTTTTGACCACACCTGGAGCAGTCAACGGGTGGCTGCAAGAGTGGACCAGCTTTGACTTTCCATCGTTCGAAAACAGGCTGGTTACAATCCACACCCTGGCTGCCCCAAAAGCGAGATCAGCGGCACCGCCTATGCCGGCGATCTTTCGCCCGCTCAAGCGCCAGTTTGCCAGATCACCATTGACTGAAACCTCATAAGCTCCCATCAGGGCAAGACCAAGCCTCCCTCCGCGAATGAGCATGAAAGAAGTTGCACTGTCGATGAACGATCCACCGTCGACAACGGTGGCAAAGCCCTTTCCGGCATCGATCACCTCTGGGTCCTCTCTGCCAGGCGCAGGTGATGGACCGAGGCCGATGATCCCGTTCTCGCTGTGCAGCATTATTCCACGCTGGTTCAGCGGCTCGACGGCAATCTGGGGCATCCCGATTCCGACGTTTACGAGCCAGCTCTCATCCACGTCTTGCGCTATGCGATGCGCAATCTCTTCATCAGACCAAATGCTCACCTAAGCCGCCTTTCAATCAGCAAGTCCAAGAATCCTGAGAGCGTTGTCTCTAAGTACCTTTGTTCTAACGCCCTCTTTGAGCTCCAACTTTGCAAACTCGTCCAGCCATCTCCTGGGGGGGAAAAGAGGAAAGTCTGAACCGAACAAGAACTTCTCCGGCATGATGCTGTTCATGTAGCGCACGGTCGTCTCCGGAAAGTACTTCGGCGACCATCCCGACAGATCTATATAGACATTTCCCTTATGGCGGGCAATAGCAACCAGCTCTTCATGCCAAGGCCAGCCGGGGTGTGCGGCAATGATGGTGAGATTTGGAAACTCTGCCCCAATGTCGTCAATAGAGGGGAAGGGCTTTCCGTACTTGAGGTGCAAGCCCCTGCCGCCAGGCGAGCCGTTTCCAATAGCTGTCACCCCCGTGTGAAATATCACGATCAGTCCGAGACTCTGGCACAGCTCCCAAATCGGGTAGAAGCGCTTCTTGCCCGGAGAGAAGCGCTGGGTTATGGGCTGGAACTTCATCCCCTTCATCCCCATCTTGGCGCAGCGCTCAACCTCCTCTAGGGCGGCGTCTCCTTTCCTCGGATCAACCGACCCGAAACCGATCAGACGGCCATCGGAGTTCTTGACCAAAGTGGCGATCTCGTCGTTGGATATCTTGAGCCCTGTTGTTGTCTCAGAATCCACGTCGAAGATTACAGCCATACCGTTGAGCTCTTTATATACCTCTTTCACCTCTTTTGGCTCTTCCTTTTCGGAACCAAAGAGCTTCTTGGCATCCTCGTTACGCGCCTGACTCTGCTTCGCCCTGTCTCCAGTGTGAACATGCGCGTGGACATCGACGATCTCGAGTTGCGAATAGTCGATCTTTGAAGAGCCGGTCGATGATGAACTTGCTGTGGTCATTATTCCGCCTTTACCAGTCTGTCAATGAACGCTCCGGGTGTGTGAACAGTGTCGGGATCGAGATAGCCATCAACGATCTCAGATACCTCTACGATGACAACTGGAGCCGCCATGGCCATTACCGCATTGAAGTTTCTAGCTGCATGTCGATAGATCAGATTCCCGTATCGATCGGCTTTCTGTGCCTTCACAAGTGCGAACTCGGCCCTTATAGGCTTGCAGATCAGGTACTCTTGGCCATCCACCCCGACTGTCTGCTTGCCTGCCGCAAGCTCAGTGCCCATCCCGACTTGAGTCAGGAAGCCTCCCAGGCCCGCACCGCCGGTGCGGATCCTTTCAACAAGGGTTCCCTGGGGCTCAAGCTCGAGTTCCGCCTCACCTCTATCGAGCACTTCTAGAAAACCTTTTGAAGTGGGCCCTAGAGGGTAAGAGCAAACGACCTTTCTCACTCCCCCGTAGTCAAAGAGTGCCTTGTGGCCAGCATTGTTTGCAACCATGGTGAGCTTCGATACCCTTCGAGCCGCCAATGCAGAGATCAGGTTGCTCGGGTAACCGGCACCACCGAAACCGCCACAAAGAATCGTTGCTCCGTCTGGTATATCGGCCACCGCTTCGGCCGAAGTAGCGTAAATCTGTGTTTTGCTCATTCATTCCTCAAATAGTCTTCGTCACCAAAACATCGTCAACCTTGCTGTGCCTCGAAAAGCTGGCGCAGCCTCAGACAGCCTTGACGGCTGTCAATGCCTTCGAGAGCCGTTCATAGACTTCCGACCTTCAACAACCAAAGAGAGGCCCGGTTCATTGATAGAAACACGGTTCAAATCCTCGCGCTGTGCGATGGAAGCGACTATGTCGACCAAAGGGCGTCCTTGCAACGAGTACTCCTTTATTGGCCCTGCTTCCCTCATGGCCTTGACATCGGCATCGCCACCAACCGCGTACCTGAGAAGGAGCTCTTCATCTGAGATCCCTCCTCCGAACGACTCCCGCAGTTCCTCTACCGTTGGCTCATGATGCTCACGAGCAGCCAAATCTTTAGCGCGGGGACGATCCATGATTATCTCGCGAATCTCTTCTTCCACACCCAGGCTGGCCTCTTCTCCGAAATCTCCCAGCGTATATTTGATGATCTCGTCCGTCACAACCTTGTAGCGCTCCCCGTTCAAGATGTTGATCGTGGCCTGAGACACCACGAACTGGGAAAAAGGCGTAACCATGATGGGAAAGCCAAGATCGCGCCTCACCTGAATGCTCTCGTCGAGAATCTCGGGCAGCTTCTGGATCATGCCGATCTGAGTGAGCTGATGACGAAGGTTCGATATGACCCCGCCAGGCACTTGGTGGACAAACTGGGCATAGTCGTACTCGAGCGGGCTGCCCATGGGAAAGCCCTCATTAATCGCGATCCTATAAAGATCGTCCGACACGCGCCTGAGAGGCCCCTCATCGACCAGAGTCTCATAGCCTTTAGCGCGCAGGTTCGAAGCCACGTTGAATATCGAAGGTTGAGAGGATCCGTTTGCAAGCGGTGGAACTGCGGTGTGAACTGTGTCTATTCCTTCTTCTACCGCTGCCAGGAGAGACATTGGACCCAGTCCGGTTGTGCAGTGGGTGTGGAACTCAAGGGGAGTGTCACCGACGCTTGCGATTATGGCCGGAACGATTGTCCGGATCCGCTCAGGCGTCAGCAGCCCGCCGGAGTCTTTCAGGTAGACCTTGTCGGCTCCCAATTCAACCGCCTGTCTCGCTTTCTCCGCATAATGCTCATCGGTGTGCTTGGGAGATATTGAAAAAACCAGGGCTACGACTACGTCCATCCCGAGGCTCTGAGCGAAGGGAACGGTCTCTACGAGGCGGCCAGTCATGCTATTGCAAGCATCCATAACGTGAAGCCGCCTGATTCCATTGGCAGCCAAAGTGCGCATGTACAGCTTCATAAGTTCAAGCGGAGCTATCCCGAAGGGTGCAGGTGAGCCAGCGCCAGCCATCGCTGTTGTCGGCGTGTTTGGAAGTGCATCGGACAAGCGGCGAATCCGCTCCCATGGATCCTCGCGCAATTCCCTGACGCACTTCTTGAAATTGCTGTTGGCAATGACCTCCATCGCCACGAATCCGGCCCTGTCCATGTCGCGGGCATGGGCGAGCATCATTCCGGTTCGCATCCCCTGGGCCCACAAGCTTGCATGGCCATCGCGAAATGTCGTGTCGGTGAAGCGTATCTCTTTCATTATCCCCCTCCAGGTGCGGCCCCCAACCGCATCTTACACACCTAACACAACAAGCTGAACCTCAACACAACTCTCTCGGCCTCACTAAAGCCACGGGAAGCAAGATCGTGATCCACAACGTCAAGGCATGAACGCTGGACAGCCTGCCTGCGGAGGAATAGCCCCCTTTGAAATCATAGGAGGATGCTAGCTTCTGACACAGACCGAGTCAAACCATCCAGACCGAACTATTTGGCGCCCTTTGCTCGGCGCCAACAGCCCCCAAATCCTGGCATAACTTGGTTTGCCAACGCATCTGAGACATCCTGGGAGGTCCATCCAGCAATCAAGGCAACCGGCAGATAGACCGAACACCAATTTGTCTCAGCAACTTCGCGCTTAGAGTGGCATTAGCCGCGCCCATGAATGAGCGACCGTCAATCTCAATGAGATGTGGTAGCATTTCGCTTCAAGATTCACAGGTTCGATGTGGGGGTGTTAGCCCGTGAATTCGTTATGATTCACCCCCAGGGGGAAGGGGAAATGAAACCAACAAGCAATGCGGGGATGTTGCGTGCTGGAATTTGGGGAAAAGCTGCAACAATTGGGATTGTGGCTGCAACTGTGCTTGCAGCTTGCGGAAGCAGTTCCAGCGCCTCCTCAAGCACCAGCTCTAAAACCACTTCAAAGAGCTCCTCTGGCAGCAGCGCATCCGGCGCGGCGTCGGGGAGTCCAGTAGTCTTTCACGTTCTACTTTCTGAGACCGGTGCAGGAGCGTTTCTTGGAAGTCGAGGCGCTACCTCGCTCAAGGCACAGGCCGCCTATATCAACTCTCAGGGAGGGATCAACGGGCATCCGATAAAGCTGGACATGAAGGACAACGAATCCAATCCTTCGACGAACGTGTCCCTGGCAACGGGCTGGATTTCTCAGGGGGTCCACTTCATATTGAATGGCTCCCTAGCCGGAGTGGACTCTGCCGTCGATGCGCTTGCAACACCAAACGGGCCCTTCATCTATGACCTGAGTCCGGGGGTTCACCCAAAGCCAGGAAGCATGGTGTTCTCCAGTGACATATCAACAAAGTCCCTCATAACCGCGGACCTCACCTACTTCAAGTCCAAGGGGTACACGAAGATAGCAGCACTCACCTCTACAGATGGAAGCGGTGTTGACGGGCTGACCCAGCTGAAGACTGTTCTCGCTGAACCGCAGTTCTCATCATTTAAGCTTCTAACAAGCCAGACGTTCGATCCGACTGCAGTCAGCGTAACAACCCAGCTATCGGTCATAAAATCAGCCAACCCGCAAGCTCTTGTGGTGTGGACCACAGGTGCGCCGTTCGGGACGGTGGTCAAGGGCATGGCTTCTCTAGGCATGAGCAACCTTCCAACAACCACTACTGCTGGAAACGATCCATACGCTGAGTTGCACTCACTTTCGCAATATCTGCCAAAGAACCTATACATAGCGTGTGGGCCTCAGAATATTCCTCTGAGCCAGCTTCCTTCTGGACCCGTCAAGTCACAAGACCAGATATTCAGCAAGGTAATCACTGCGGCAGGCGGACATCCAAGCGATGCCTACGGCCTGACTTGGGACCCTATGCAGCTGCTGGTTGGCGCTCTAAAGAAGCTTGGAGTCAACGCATCCGCCAAGCAGATCCTCGACTACATGCAGGGCCTGCATAACGTAGCAGGAATCGACGGAATGTACAACACAAGCGTCAGCAACCACCGCGGGCTTGCAACTAGCGACCTGTACGTGGCAACTTGGAATGGAAATTCGCTAACAGCGGTTTCTGGGCCTGGAGGCGTTCCTGCCTCCAACGGCTAGAGGCTCCTTGGAATCTCGCCGCTTGCGCAGAGCTGAGATTCTCAATTAGTAGATTCCTAAGGCAGCGGCCTTTGGCCACTGCCTTAGGAATGAAAGGCGGAACAAGGACAGAGCACCTCTAATGAATCGCGTTTGAACTCCCTGGCTGAACCCAAACCAACATGGCTGACAACTCACCCTCAGGTCGTTAGTAGTCACATAAATGCAAGGTTTCAAAAGCTGCCGAGAGAAGGGCCTTGGCCGGGAACAGATGACAGTGGGCAAGAGGTGCTTGATTCCAATCTTGTAAAGGGTAGTAATGCAGCAGTGCTTCAAAGAGAGACTCGTCGGGTCGCATAATGGTCATGCGCAGCCCTCTATCGCTTTGCGGCATTTGCGTATCGAATTGATAGCGCGGTTTCAAGCATGAGGGAGACTCATCATGACTTTCGACGAATACAGTGGCAATCTCTTCAGTCCAGTATGGAAAGCATCGCCCAGGAAGTATGAATACAACGTTGAGTATGATGCCAGGATTCCGATGCCTGACGGAACGACTCTCAGCGCTAACATATGGAGACCTGCCACTGACGAGAAGTGTCCCGCGATACTGAGCTTCCACTGTTACCATCAGGACGGTCAGACCGGTCCTATGAAGCCGGCGCCCCACAGTGGAGTGAACCGCCTGGGTTCAAACTCAGAACGAACAAATGGTTCCCTCGAAGCTGGAGATCCAATTTTCTTTGCACGCAGAGGCTACGCTCACATCGTCTGCAATGCACGCGGAACAGGCCTTTCTGAGGGAGAGTGGCATTTCTCTGGCCCGCAGGAGCAGCAAGACGTAGCAGAGACCATCGAATGGATCGCATCACAGCCGTGGTGCAACGGAGATGTGGCAATGTTCGGCATTTCCTATCTGGCCTGGACACAGCTGTTCGCGGCGGCTCTCAATCCTCCCCATCTTAAAACGATCTTCTGCCCTTGGGGCACTACTGATCTATATCGTGACCTGGTGTATCGAGGTGGGATGTTCGCCTACAAGTGGCCAATAGGATGGAGCCAGACCTCTCTCGCCTACTCCAATTGCCGACCTTTCAACTACTCCAAAAACCAGCTTGGAGAAGATCGTTACCGTGATGCAATAGCCGAGGTTCTCTCCGATCCTGACATCAAGTTTGCACCGGACCTAGCCGCGATCCTCAGAAATCCTGAAGACGGGATCAATCCCTTCGTAGTAGATTTGGCGCTGCACCCGCTTTACGATGATTACTGGAAAGAGCGCACGGTCGACTACTCGAAGATTAAAATCCCCGCATATGTTGGCGGGGACTGGGCCGCATACGGCATCCACTTGCCTGCAGCTTTCAGAAGCTGGGAAAATCTTCGTGGTCCAAAGAAGATGATTGTTGGGCCTCCCATCTATCTGGATCGGCCCTTGGGCCAGCTCCAGCACGAAGCAGTCAGATGGTTCGACCACTGGCTCAAAGGCATCGACACGAACATCATGAACGAGCCCCTGGTCAAGTCTTTCGTCATGAACACTGGGCAATGGAAGGACGGCGAAGACTGGCCATATCCTGAAACCAAATTCACACCATTTTATCTTCATGAAAATGGTGTGCTATTTGAACATGAGCATTGGCCCTACGAGGGAAGCGACTCATTCGAGGACTCGCCGTGGATGCGGGGATCACTGAGATACGAGAGCCCCGCCTTGGTGGAAGAAACTGAAGTAGTTGGCCCAATTCGCCTCAAACTCTTCGCTGCGACGACAAGTGCAGATATCACTTGGATCGTGTCGCTCCTTGAGATCGATGCCGAGGGCAACGAACGGATCCTGACCAAAGGTTGGTTGAAGGGCTCTCACCAAGAACTCGATATGGAAAAGACAACGCCCTGGGAGCCGGTCCACACCCATTCCCGCAGCGAGCCACTAACACCGAGGGAGATCTACGAGTTCGACATAAAGATCGTGCCCACAGCCAACCTTTTCAGAGCGGGCTCAAAGATAGGACTGAAGATCAGCTGTGCCGATGGCCAGCCCAAGACCCCACTCGAGAGAATTGGAACGGGAAGCTTGACTAGAACCGCAGTGTCCAGGGTTACCATCTTCCGCAATGAGGACTACCCGTCTTACCTCTTGCTGCCAATCACAAAGGGAAACGTTCTAGGCACTTATTACTCCGGGGGCACGCCGGTAGGGCAATAAGCCGCTCCGAAAAAACAATTCGACAGGATTTGATGTGACAATCCATTAGTAGACCATCGACATCTCAAGACAAGACCATCTGACACTCACGAACTACGACAACTTGCCAATCCAGCGCAGATTGTGGGTAAAATCCGTAGGACGCGTGCCCTGGCTAGCCGTTTGCCGCATCTCGGAAAGCTGGTGTTTCTTACTGAGTGTGCTTTCGGGAATTTCATTCTGCACTTCCTGCAGGTGACGCTGGTAATCCTCTCCTGCAGGACAGACGTCGTAGCAGCGAGTGCATCCTGTGTAGATGCCGACTCCGTGCAACATGGACTGCCACATCATCAAGGTGTCGGTGCCGCGCAGGATGTCCCAGCGCTTCTCTGGAGAGTCAACATCGATTAG
>JAJZBG010000065.1 GCA_021799035.1 Actinomycetes bacterium
ACCCTTCACAACAGTCTTGATACCACCAGGAGCAACGGGCCAGTTCGACATCTACGGCAACCTAATCCTGAAAATCGCAGAATAGTCCGGGCCCCACTAAAGGAGACATTGAATGGCCACAGCTACCGAGACTATAGATCCGGTCAAATACGAGATCTTCATGCATCGCCTTTGGGCAATCGGAGAAGAGGGGCGAATAGCCCTGCAGCGAGTATCAGCATCGCCGATAGTGGTCCAAGGCGGAGAGTGCATGCAGTCCTTCTACGATCCTTCAGGTCGTATGATCCTAGCCTGCTCAGGCCACTTGCGATTTGCGGCCGCCACGTCGGACGCCATCAAGAAGATAGTCGGTTGGTTTGGAATCGACCCTGGATTCCACGACGGAGATCAGATCTTCAACAACGATCCCTACGTGGCTGGCTCGCACACCTACGACCAGATGGTCATCAAGCCCATCTTTTATGAAGGCCGGCTCATCGCTTGGACTGCCAGCAGCTCCCACACTGCGGACACCGGTGGTGTCATGCGTGGCGCCGCGACGGAGATATTCCACGAGGGAATCCGTATTCTTGGATTGAAGATCGTCGAACAAGGGCAGTTCAGAAACGATGTATGCAAAACGATTGTCGAGCAGTGCAGAGATCCCTACTACGTCGAGCTCGACCTGAGATCGCGCATCGCAGGCAACAACGTCAGTGCACAACGCTTCCTTGAGCTCGTTGGCCAGTTCGGAATTGAGTTCGTTGAGGCTGCAAGCCAGAAGATGATCGACGACTCAGAGCGGATGTCAAGGGCCAAACTGCGCTCGCTTCCAGATGGCACATGGCGCTCCAGAATGTTCGCTTCCGGCATGAGGCGCCCGGAGCCGTATCAGATCATATGCGAGATGACCAAGAGTGGAGAGAGCCTGAGCTTTGACTTCAGCGGAACCAGCCCTCAACTTCGTGATGATCAGAATTCCACACTCCCGAGCACCCTTGCACACGTCACGCTTGCGCTTACCAATACGCTCTTTTGGGACGTGCCCTGGAGTGACGGGAAGATGGTGCCTGTAAGCGTCAGCGTTCCAGAGGGAACCCTGTTGAATGCCAAATTCCCAGCAGCATGCGGTGGCGCTCCGCGAGTTGGTCAGATCCTTGTCTCAGCTGTGAGCGAGTGCGTTGCCAAGATGCTCTACGCTGGCGGGCGCTATGAGGATATCAACGCTGGCTGGCAAGGACTTTGGTACGAAGGAGGCCCGGGATACTTCTATGGAGGTCACACCCGCCAAGGCATCCCAGTCGCTCAGGGCCTTTACGATATTCATGGCGGAGGCTTTGGGGCAGCTCCGCTGCGCGACGGCGTCGACAGCGGAGGCCACTCCAACATCCCTTCCGGAGGAATCAGCGATGTTGAGTGGATCGAGCTTCAATACCCCTTCCTCTATTTGACAAGAAACCACGCTCCCAATGGCGCCGGGTATGGCACCCATCGAGGTGGTGATGGCACACACAGGGTATACATGGCCTATGGCACTCAGGATCTTTCCGTTGACTTCAGGCCTTATGCAGGAATCCCG
Organism: Actinomycetes bacterium; assembly: GCA_021799035.1. GTDB lineage: Bacteria > Actinomycetota > Acidimicrobiia > Acidimicrobiales > Acidimicrobiaceae > SCQM01. The sequence continues at coordinate 1,559 of JAJZBG010000065.1, forward strand.
AACGGAGGATTCGGCCTATTTGGAGGATATCCAGCCGGCAGCGGAGGGCTGCGGGCAGTGTGGCGCACAGACGCAGACGACGTCAGACGCCGGATGAGTCGGGGAGAGTACCCAAACTCGCCTGCCCAAATTCTCAAGGAGAAATGGGGGGAGGCACTTCCACGAACGGAGTCCGGCCCGCATGCCCAAGTGCCCGAGTGGGGTCTCATATCTGACTTCACGCAGGGTGGAGGCGGTTTCGGAGACCCGCTGGAACGGAGCGCCGAGTCGCTTCAACGAGACCTCGATGCCGGCATTTTCAATTCCTGGGCGGCAGGACGGTTTTTTGGCGCCGTGGTCGGCAACGATGGAAAGGTCGATGAAGCTGCTACGAAAAACAAGCGCGCAGAGCTGCGCGCTGCCAGGCTGGACAACGTTTCAAAAAGGGCAGAATCACACAAGTCAAGTGGAGCAAAAGTCTTGGCTCAACCACATGCCGAGCTCGACATCGTCGAAGAAAGCGGAGCTCCTGTCTGGCGTTGCCGGCAATGCGGCGAACTACTCGGATCTGCAAAGAAGAACTACAAGGAGTTCGCCTGTTCTGTGACAGAACCACTGGACACAGTGACAGAGTTCGGCCTGCCCTCGGGAGATCCCTTCATTGGCGAATTCGTATACTACTTCTGCCCGAGTTGCGGAATCCAGCTCCAAGTCGATGTGTATTGTCCGCAGCTAGGTGGTGAGCGGCAATGGTGGGATATCCAAATTCAGCTTCCCTAGCAGGCTCATCCACAGGGAGGTGAACCTTTCAATGCCAGGAGCTTTGAGTGGGCTTCTCGTAGTAGAGGTCGCGAGCTACGTGACCGGACCGTTCGCTGGAGCACTGCTCGGCGACCTGGGAGCGGAAGTCATAAAAGTTGAAGATCCAGGCCGTGGGGATCCATTCCGTGGATGGGGGGATGACCTCTACAGCCCGACTTTCTGCGCGCTTAATCGCAACAAGAAAAGCATCCGTCTCGACCTGAGAACTCAAGGCGGCAGAGAGATCCTCCTCGAGCTGATCGACAAGGCAGACGTTGTAATCGAGAATCATCGTCCAGGGGTCGCAAAGAGGATGGGCTTCGGGTACGAGGCCGTTCACGCACGCAACCCGAGGGCGGTATATTGCTCCATTACCGGCTTCGGAGAAGACGGCCCATACGCCCAGAGGCCCGGCTACGACACAGTTGGACAAGCCCTGAGCGGACTCCTTAGCCTGCTAACCAATGTCGACCAGCCCGAACCTATGGGAATCTCGCTCTCGGATCATGTAACCGGGATCTATGCCTTTTGCGGAATCCTCTCGGGTCTGATGGCACGTGCTGCAACTGGAGAAGGGCAGCTCGTCACCACTTCACTTCTCCAAGCTACGATGCATCTAATCGGAGAAAACGCCGCGCACTACTTTCACTCGGACCAGGCTCCGCTGAGGCAAACCCGTGTTCGCCAGGCCCAGGTGTACGCATTTCAAGCCTCAGATGGGCTCCCATTCGTTGTGCATCTCTCTTCGCCCACAAAGTTTTTCGAAGGGCTCGCAAAAGCTGTTGGACACCCGGAATGGCTCGAAGATCCGAGATTCGTCAACCGGGCAGCGCGACAAAGAAACTATGAGGCATTGCTCTCACAGCTTCAAGAAATCTTTCGCAGTGCTCCGCGTGACCACTGGCTCGAAGAACTCGGCCGCCTGGATGTCCCTTCCGCCGCTATAAACACCATTGCAGACGCATTTGAGGATCCCCAGGTCAAGCACCTTGGAATCAAGATGAGCTACGACCACCCAACTCATGGGACCGTCTACGGAGTTGCTCCTGGCTTCGCCTTGTCAGACACCCCTCTCACTGTCCGCCTAGCCCCGCCCGTGCTTGGCGAGCATACAGAGACGGTGCTCAGTCACCTTGGCATTGCCGATGAGAGGATGAAAGCCCTAACATCTGAGGGTGCATTTGGCGCATCAGAAAGTGGCAGCTGAAATGACTAATCCGAACCGGGCCCTCAGGGGCAAGTACGCCATAGTGGGAGTTGGCCAGAGCGACCTTGGACAGGTCCCAGGATTCAGCTCTCTTGGGCTGTTGAACAAAGCAATGCACAATGCGGTCGAGGACGCGGGGCTTGCCAAAACTGACGTAAACGGCATCATCTGCAGAGGCCCAGACGATGTCTACACTCATCACCAGAGAATGGGCGAGCTGCTTGGCATTGATGCTGAGTTCAGCACAACTCTGGATAACGGCGGAGCTAGCCAGATCCTTTCAATCATCCTTGCCGTCATGGCAATAGATGCCGGTCTTTGTGACGTCGTCTTGTGCGGCTATGGCCGCGACAGCTGGTCCCGCACACATAGAGACACTTCAACGCGCATGAGCGTGCCGCTGGTTCCGCCCGAGCAGGAGCGGGCGGAATTCAATGCGGAAGTAGGAATGTTCGGAGCTGTCGCCATGCACGCCCTGGGAGCCTCGCGCCACATGGCTCTATATGGAACATCAAAGGACGACTTGGGTTCCATAGCCGTAGCATTCAGGGAGCATGCCCTACGGAATCCCTCGGCCCAGATGAAGCAGCCATTGACGTTGGAAAAGTACCACTCCGGCCGCCAAATTGTCGACCCGTTCAATGTCTATGACTGCAGCCTCGTCACAGACGGAGCCGGAGCCGTAGTAGTCTGCTCAGCTGAGCGAGCAAAAGATCTCAAGCAGCCTCCTGTTCTGATCTCTGGCTTTGGCACGTTCAACAATCTGCGCGGCTGGTACTACGACGAACATATGACGGACACAGCTGCCAGGCGAAGCGGTGAAAAGGCCTTTTCTATGGCGGGAATCCAACCCGAAGATATCGATACAGCTCAACTGTATGACTGCTTCACCTACATGGTGCTCACCCAGTTGGAGGACTATGGCTTCTGCAAGAAGGGAGAAGGTGGTCCGTTTGCGGCATCTGGCGCGCTAGCGCTAGATGGATCGCTTCCCTGCAACACATCAGGAGGCCAGTTATCCGAAGGGCATGTGGAAGGAATGCTCCAGATTTTAGAAGGCGTCCGCCAGTTGCGCCACGCCTATCAATCTGAACGACAAGTGACCAATGCCGAATGGGCGCTTGTAAGTGGCCATGGGGGAAACACCGTCTGTCACAGCTCGCTCATACTTCAGCGGGGAGGAGGTTGACCTATGACCGCAGTAAGTCGACCAACCCCAAGACCCAGCCCAGAAACCAGCCACTTCTGGGAAGCATGCCAAGAAGGACGTTTCCTGCTTCCAAAATGTGCAGACTGTGGCTCCCACTGGTTCCCGCCCTCGGGGTTTTGTCCCGAGTGTTGGAGCCGCAATTGGGAGTGGGAACATGCAAGTGGCCTGGGACTGCTCCACACCTTTGTAATCTTTAGAAGGCAGTACCATCCGGCATTTGAACCACCCTATGCAGTTGGCGTGGTCCACCTCAAAGAAGGGCCTCGCATGTTGAGCCGAATTGTGACCGAAGACATCGACAAATTGCGGGTAGGAATGGCGCTCAAGCTCACGTGGGATCGTTCTGGAGACTGGATGATACCCGCCTTCCAGGTTTTATAAGAATTCACCGACACCAGGCGAAGCGGGAAGATTTTAAATAGTTCTATCAGACGGTAAACTGGAGATTCGATGGAAAGCAAGACACGCCAACCTCTGCCACCTGGTTATGACACCAAGTCGGGCAGAACTGTAAACGCAGTAGTCAACGCCATGGAGATACTGCGGGAACTTGGGCGTGCTGGCAAGCCGGTAGGAGTCCATGCCATTGCTTCCCAAATGGGGCTCGCAGTCAGCACTGTTCACAGGCTCCTCACCTCATTGGTAGACCAGGAATTCGTTGTACAGGTCCCGGAGACTTCGGAATACACCCTCGGAAGAGGGCTCCTGGAGCTGCTCAGCGACATGGTGCGACAGTTCGACGTGCGCCGAAGCTTGAGGCCAGTCATGGAGCGGCTGAACGTGTCAACGCAGGAAACAGTGCATCTTGCCGTTGCTGTCCATTCGCAGATCATGGATGTAGAGGTCATAGACAGCCCCCAATCGATAGGTGTGCGCCACGATATCGGATCGCTACTGCCGATTCACGCCACCTCTGTAGGCAAGATTTTCCTAGCTTTCTCTTCGCACTTCCAGAACCTGCTCTCATCAGGCGAAATTGCGCTACCAAGACTCACGCCAAACACCATTACCGATTCTGAAGAACTCTTTGAAGAAATAGAGAAGATAGCTCGGCAAGGATACTCGCTTAACCTTGGAGGGCGCTCTGAATACACCGCGGGCGCTGCCGTACCCATTTTCGGGCTTAATGGCGAGCTGGTAGCAGCCCTCGGCGTGAGCGGACCGATAACGCGATACCCAAGTCTTGACGACCTTGAGCATCTCGCCCAAGAAATCATCCAAGAAGTCCAGCATTACTCCGTCCCCCAGATACTCAATCTGTCACCTGAGTAGCAGGCCAAAACCCGGCTATTTCTTAGGCGCTGGAGCTATGACTCTGAGGTCGCCATTTCCATGTCCATGTAGCACAACCTTAGAATTGCCTCCTCAGTCACCTCATCGCCAGAAAGCTCTCCCGCAACGCGGCCACCTTGGAACACGATGATCCGGTCGCAGACCATAGGCAGCTCCTCATATTGGCACGAGGTGACCAATACTGCAACACCGGTGCTGGCTATCTCTCTGAGTGTGGCATGTATTTCGTTTCGCGCTCCCACATCGATGCCTGTGCACGGCTCGTCTATGATGATCAGCCTCGATGATCTGAGCAGACATCTTCCGATTAGAGACTTCTGCTGCTGGCCGCCACTGAACTCATTGAGTGGACGATCTGGATTCTGCGGCCTGATCCGCATCCTGCCCATCATATTGGCGACAGCCGCTCTCTCAATGCGATGCTTGAGAAGCCCGCCCTTGACGTAGGGTTCAAGGTAACCCATTGTCATATTCTCTCGGACCGTGGCAGCGGGCACCCCACTGGTCAGCTGCCTGTCTCCAGGCAGGAGCATACCTCCGCTATCTCTAAAGGTGCTAGGACTGCACTTTGTAAGATCCTTTCCCTGAAACACAGCACTTCCACTAGTCTTGGACTGGGAACCGCTGAGCAGATAGGGCACGTCTTCATATCCAGAACCCAAGAGGCCGGTCATCCCTACGACCTCTCCGGCATACAAAGAGAAGTCTGCTGTTCTGATCCGGCCACCACTAAGGCCAGAGACTTTAAGCAGCTCCTCTCTTCCCAACCCATTCTCGACGCGCTCCTGCCGCACAGCTGAAGTCGGAACCTGAACCTTGTGATCGATCTCGTTTTCATTCTGGCCTGACATCAGCGCTGCGAGTTCTTGATAACTCACCTCGCCAGTCACATATGTTCCGACAAGAGCCCCGTTCTTCAGCGCCGAAAACCTGTTGCTCAGAGCCATGATTTCACGAGGATTGTGGCTCACGATTATCACGGTCGTTCCGAGATCTCTATTCACTTCTCGAATTGTGCCCAAGAAAGAGTCGATGGCACCAGAAGGAAGGCTTGACGTAGGCTCATCAAGTATCAAAATGGCTTGATCCTTGTGCTCTGCCTTTTGGCGGATCTGCTCAAGATCCATAAGTGACCTGGCAACGCTTATGAGGACCTGGTCTGCAGCGCTCAGCTCCTCAACAAGGGTTCTCGGATCGATGTCAAGCCCTAAAGCTGCGAGTCGCTCACGCGTCAGCTTCCGCTCTTCTCGCCAGCGAAGAGCTCCTGCCGGTCCACGATTGAAGCGATTGACTCTGAAATTGTCCACTACCGACATAGAGCCAACCAAACCAACATCTTGATGGACGACGGCCATTGGGTAGGATAACCTGTCCTTTGCGGCGCCCGGGAAACCAACCTCTTTGCCAAACAGCTCCATCTTGCCATTTGTTGGAACGTGAGTTCCTGCGAGTATCTCCACAAACGTCGACTTCCCAGAGCCGTTGTGCCCGACCACGCCGTGAATCTCGCCTTGGCGGATGCTGATAGACACGTTTCGCAACGCCGTGACAGGCCCAAAACGCATCTCGAGTTCGCTTACTTCGAGAGCCAGTTCCCCGCTAACCATGACTCCCCCTTTCTCTCATCGTTTCAGACACCGACTCCCACTCAAACCACCAGATGGCGAAAGTCCAAGCATCTTTAGAAATCATTGCCCAACTCCCACAAGCACGCAAGGTCCCTCTATCAGGGTCATGTCCATGTCTCCAACAAGTTGCCTCCCAAGATGTTGGCAAGGGCAACCGCGACGATAAGGACTCCTCCATCAAAGACCTGAGTTATCCATGAGGCCACAGAGAGGATCTCAAGGCCAGTGCTGCCGATTGCTAGGACTAGAACGCCGACAAGGGTCCCCAACCCGTTGAAACGCCCTGGCCTGATTGTTGTGAAGCCCAAGAACACTGCAGCGAACACGGGAAGAAGGTAAGGGCCTCCGTAGGTGGCATCCACAGCTGTTGTCTGGCCCAGCATGACCATGCCTGCCAGCCAGGCGGTAAGTGCGGAGAGGATGAAGACTCCTGCACGGATCTTGTTGACGTGTATGCCGGCCAGAAAGGCAGCCTTTCTCCCTTCGCCGACGAAGTACATGTTCCGCCCGGTCTTCACGTACTCGAGCAGGAACCAGATCACAAGCACCAGTATCAGCCCGTAGAAGAACGGAAGCCCCACTCCTATGATGTGCTTTGTCATGGCGGTGCTCAGAAACTTTGAAGGGTTCGACACCGTCTGAGAGCCTGTCACTCCAAGCCCCACTCCGGTCGTAAGGGTCCCCATGCCAAGTGTGACTATGAAAGACCTCACCCGAAGCTTTATTACGAAATAGGCATTGAGTATTCCAACCAAAAGAGCGGCCAGGAAAGAGACGATTATTGCTTCAGCTGCGTTTACACCGTGAATGTTCGTCATCATCATGACCACGATGGCCGCAGAAAGCCCCAGCGTCCCTCCGAAGCTGAAATCGAACTCCCCTGTGACCATTACAGCCGTCTCACCAATTGCCAAGATGATGAGAACGGCATTGGTGGTGAGGATGGTCTGGATGTTGTACGCCGTCAGAAATGTCTGAGGCGCAAGTACTGAAAACAGAATGAAAAGGATTGGCACGAGCAGAACGACAAGATAGCTCCTCAGAAAAGAGCGCAGAGACATCTTGTTGGTGCTGTGACCGCCATTGACGGGCACACTGTGCCCGTCAAGGTCGATCTTTGAATCGCGCGGTCCTGTTATCTGATCTGTCATATTGATCCTCCGCGCGATTCAATAGGTGATAACTGCATTATCCCAGACCCCAAAGCTTCTTGAAGCCCGTTACATAGCTGGTGCCGTATATTGCGCTGTCACTGCTGGTATTCGCTCCCTGAAGCTGA
>JAJZBG010000066.1 GCA_021799035.1 Actinomycetes bacterium
CTCACAGATTCAATCCTGTCTTATGGGTGTGACACATTCCTTTACCTGAAAGCCTTGTAACGGCTTCGCCGTTAGCGCTATCCTTCCCCTCCCTTACGGAAGGGGCTTGTCGCGCAGATCGGGTCAAGGCAAATCTCACATACGGTTCAGCTGTGGCAGCCACGGACTAGAGTCAGTGACCGCCGGTTCCTAGCTCGATAGCTTTGACCAGCAGAAGGGCGACGGCAACAACAAGGTATCCCCGCAGTGACCACATCGCTGCTGTGCGGCCCTTTGACCATTTTGGTCGACCCAAAAGAGTGAGTGGCGGCATTCGCCAAGTCTCCCTTTTCCCGAGTGAGACTGCTTTTCCCTCGGTGGTTTGGGCTTTGATCCTCTTGACCCCATAGACAATCGTGCCCCCGGTTAGGGCAACCAAGAAGATCGCGATCAGGATCAGAAACAGGATCGCAACGTTGATGCCAGGGAACAAGGTTGTGACCACGAGTATTAGCGACAGAATCAGCAGAACTCCTATGATGAGGATGGCAACGCCGTTGAGCCAGGGCCGGTTGACCCACGGGCCCAGAACTTCCCGATCATTGCACAGAAGCAGGAGGAATACTGAGGCGGAAGGGAGAAGCAGCCCTGCGAGAGCTTGCACTGCCGTTGTGATGAGGCCGAGGGGAGCGTGCGGTATCAGCACAATCGCACCGGCTACGGCCATTAGGCCTGCGTAGCTTGCATAGAAGCCGGGCGCCTCCGTAAATCTTCTATGCAGCGAATGGCGGGCGCCGAACATGTCGCCAAAGGCATAGGAGGTGCCTAGCGTGACTGCAGCTGCACCAATGATTGAGGCATTCAGCAGCACGATCGCGTAGAGTGCTCCCGCCGCGTAGCCGAGCTGGCTAGAAAGGGCGTGTGCAACTCCACCGGCATTTGTAAACGCGCCGGCATAGTGGGAATGGTCGAGAGCGAAGGCGCAGGTGGCGATCATCGCGCCAGCACCTACCACCGTGACAATGGAACCTATCACGGTGTCAGCTCTCTCGTAGTTGATCCAGCGTGGGGTGATCCTTTTATCGATGATGTTGGACTGCTGGAAGAAGAGCTGCCAAGGGGCAACGGTTGTCCCAACAATGGCAATTATCAGCAGGACCGACGTCGAGTTGACTCCGCCCCGTATTCCAGGGACGACCAGGTTGTGCAGAATAGGAGCGGCGTGCGGGTGACTCATGACGGCCAAGGGAATAACCAGAAAATTCGCAGCGACGAAGATGAGCATGAACCTCTCCCAACGCCGAAAGCTGCCGCTTGCAGTCATGGTGACAAGGCCTACGGCTGCAACGGGCACTGAGATGTATCTGCTCACTCCGAAGTAGCCAAGAGCGAGATCGACACCAATGAACTCGGTCACGATCGTCAGAAAGTCCAAGAGGAACAGATCTCCCACCGAGAACCAGCCCCAGAAGCGGCCAAAGCGCTCCTTTATGAGGCGGGCATGTCCGACTCCAGTTACAGCGCCTAGGCGGACGACCATTTCCTGATTGACGATTAGAACTGGGACAAGCAGGATCAGAGTCCATAGAAGGCTGGTGCCGTAGTTTTGTCCAGCTTGGGAGTATGTGGCAACCCCTCCAGCGTCGTTGTCGCCGACCATTACGATAATCCCTGGGCCGATTATTGCGGCAAGGGTGATGAGCCTGGCCTTCCAGGTTCTGCGAACGTCAGAGTCATGTAGGCGAATGGTGCCGAGCGCACCGCGGATGTCGCCGATATGTGCTTGGTCCAGCACAGCGCTCGGCTCGGTCTGTGCATCCGTAAACTCGTCGGGCACGACAATACACCTCCAGGCCAATCAGGAATGCCGTTCTTAGTTTCGGCGCCCTAAGCCTGTCCGGGACTCCCCTATATAGTCATGCCCGTGAAGCTTTTGGGCGCCCAGGGTTTGCGAGGTGTCCCTCTATCGGCGCTCAGCTTTGCTCCTTGTCAATCTGATTGCTGCCACCGAGGTTCGGAGGCAGTGGCCTTTTAGTGGCGTCTACTAGGACGTGCAGGTCTAAGGCCCGATTTATCTTATCCGATAGTCTGAAATTTGGCGCAAACCAGGGGTAAATAGATGATGAACGGCCTCAAAAATCCGGTGGTGTTTGGCGTTGGCTATTGAGGCTTTTCTCTGGTCATCCTCTAAAGTTTTGTCAACTTGTCGAAGTCATGCCGTATTGCCGGCGCCAGCCCTCCGGAATCAAGAGTTCAAGCACGTCATCCACTGTGATCTGCCCGAGGATTCGCTGCTCTGAGTCAATCACGGGAGCGACGGCGAGGTTGAAGTCACTCATTGTACGAAGAACTTCGTGAACGTCGGCATCTGCGGTAAGCGCCGCTGGAACCGAATGTGCCACGGTCTCGACAGAGGAGGCCGGATCCGCTCTGAGCAGTTCAGCCACCAGTGCCATGCCCGTGAGCCGGTTGGATTCATCGCTTACGAATACGACTCCCGCCGCCTCTGCAGGCACTGGGGAGTTCTTCACGGCATCCAGTGCTTCACGAATGCTGGACACGGAGGAGACACCCACGAAGTCGGGGTTCATCAGTCCGCCAGCGGTCTCTGGGTTGTAGCTGAGCAATGCTCGCAGCTTGCGCTGCTTGGACCATGGCATCATGCGCAAGATTGGAAGCCGACGCTCTTGGTCGAGCTCTTCTAGGAGGTCCACCGCATCGTCAGGCGCCATGGCCGAAAGCAGCCTGGCTGTCTCGCCATCCGAGCGCGACATCAGAAATTCCACCTGATGTTCCGTGTCTAGCTCCTCGAAGACGTCTGCCTCGAGCTCGCGGTTCTCCCCTACTGCCCGGATGATCTCTTCGCCCTCGTCATGGGAGGCGGACTCAACGAGGTCTGCCAACTGAGCAGGGTGCATCTTGGCTAGCTTGCGAAATGGCAAGCGAAGTCTTGCGCTGGGCACATGGGACACGAAGGGTTCGATCTCAGCCCAGTCCAACATCGCGCCTTCTTTGACTCGATCGCGCATCGTCCGAGGAAGCAGCCGTCGCCACACCGGTTTGGAGGTCGGATCGACACCTACAACCTCCCATCGTCTGTCTACGAGCGCCAATTCGATCTCATTTGCCCTGACGAGCCGCACGCGCTTGAGATGGATGAGATGCCTTGCGAGGACGTCGCGCCCCAATAGAACCTCTCCTTGGCGGCGCTCGAATGCCCCAAGTTGGCTGGGATTGCATGCAAGGACGACCTTCTCAGAACCAAGATCGGTCACTTGACGCATATGGGCGAATGTCTCGTCGCCGTCAACCTTTAGCACAAGGCCTGAAAGCGGCGGGTATCCCCCTTCCCCCAGACGCACAATCACATCCGCGAGCCGTCCGATCTGATGTCCGTCAGGGTCCTCCACCGGCTCCCCCAGCAGAGAGGAGAGGTGCAACACCCCGACCGTGGTACTCGGCGGCTCCGATCTAGATGATTCGGACATAAAAAGAAGTGTACAGGTTCGGCTGGAGGTTTCCACAGCTGCGACAACCGAATGTCGAAGTGTCGACGCGGACTAACTCTCGACTTAACGAGGTTTCCCAAGGTATCGGAGTTGGCTGGCTTAGCCAAGGTGGAATATGAAATTCCTTATGGGAATGGGTAAATTCAAGAATTGCCAGTGCGCAATCCCGATGACCAGTCTTCTCATGCTAGTTTGGCAAGAATAAGTCGGCAAAAGTGGCAAATATCACATTTCAAGTTTGTGTAATTGGCCCGGCTTCAGCGTCGTTTTGGGACTCCAATTCAGTGAGGCAGGTGCATGAGTACTATTGAGGACATCGATTTGCAGCCCGAGTGGGGGCTGAGTGAGTTCAATCCCTGGGACCGCAGGATCACCAACCAGAACATCTGGCCAATCTACAGAGCTATGCGCGATGAAGGACCGGTGGTACGAAGCGAAGCTCTTGGCGGATTCTGGTGCATTACCCGATATCAAGAAGTGCGAGCTGCAGCGCTTGACTACAAGACTTTCTCATCTCGCAATGCGCTTGAGATTGGCAAGCAAAACTGGAGTGACAGGCCCAAAACCAGGCTTATCGAGACGGATCCTCCAGAGCACACCCGGATTCGCAAGGCAATGCAGGCCCCAATCCTTCAAAAGCGAATGAGCGAGTTTTCAGACGGGATACGCGAAAGCGTGACCGAGCTTCTTGAAGAGATAGAAGGGAAGAAAGAGTTCGACATAGTCACAGACCTTGCAGAGCCGATTCCGCAAGACGTGGTTGGCCGGATCCTAGGGTTTGACCCGGAAACACGTAGGAGAAACAGGGAACTTGTGCTCAAGTTCGTCCATGCCGATCTCGAGCACAGTGAGACTACACACGCGGATTTCTGGGCATTTTTGATAGAGACGATTCAAGACCGACTTCGCCACCCGGGTAACGACTTTCTCTCCCAGCTTTGCCACAGCGAAGTTGACGGGAAGCGTTTCACAGAGTCGGAGCTGGTAGGCATGCTCCATGGCTTTGCCCTAGCAGGTCACCACACCGCCATCGACGGCATCTCGTCCATGCTGCGCTATTTGGCAGACGAGAATGTCAAAAAGGCCTATCTCGCAGATCCTGCGATTGGCTCTCAAATTGTCGAAGAGACGCTGAGGTGTGATCCTCCCATTCACCTTGAGGGGCGCAGCACGAACGTCGACACCATCATCGGAGGTGTGGAGATACCAGCTGGAGAGTCTGTGACGCTGTTGTACGCGTCAGCCAACCACGATGATCGCCAGTTCGAGAATCCCGATCAGTTCGATATTGGGCGAGGCCCCGTCCAGCATCTCGCATTCGGCTATGGCATTCACATGTGCATTGGGCTTCATCTAGCCCGGCTTGAAATGAACACTGTTCTTGCAGAGGTGATGCGCTGGTTCCCCAACTACCGCCTGGTTGGCGAGCCCGAGCACAGCGGCATGGTTTTCGGCCATCACATGGGCTGGGATTCCATGCCTGCGTCGATCGCTTAGAGGATCGCCAAAAGACATTCGAGCGTTCGAGTGTCGCAAATCGAAAGACCCCCGCTCGGATTGCGGGGGTCCATGGCTGATCTAAGATGTGGCTCGGTTGCCGTTAGGCTCGAAACTCCTCTTCAAGGTTGTCGAACACTTTGAGCGGCGGCACCTTGCCTGGCATCCCAAGCTCTTCCCAGCGGTCTATGGCCTTCTCGTACTGATCCGTTGTGAGCGCAGTCCTTCTCGAGAAGTTCTTGATATTCTTGAACTCCTTGCAAGCGTAGATCAAAGCTTTGGAGCCGTAAGGCCTCTCCTCGTTGGGGTTCTTGCTCGGATCCAGATAGGTGGACCAGGTGTTGCGCAGGATGTCGATGTCTTCGGACACTCGGCATCTCGTAGATGCAGCCCAAATGACCTGCTCCAGGTCGGAGGGGTCAACGTCTTCGTCCACAACGTAGATGAACTTGGCAAAATAGGCGCCTCCCGCGCACTGTGCAGCGATTGCAGCAGCCTGCTGGGCGTGGCCAGCATACATCTGCTTCAGCGACACAACGGTCATGCCGAAACCGCCGGCAGCCGATGGAACAGACCATACCCCCTGAACTCCAGGGATTCCGCACGCTTCCAGATCGCGCCAGACCCGCGCTCCCCGCATGACCGCCAGGAACAGATTCTGCTCGCAAGAGGGGTGATCAGCCATGAGCGCAGCGGTCATTATCGGCTGGTTCCTGAAATAGACAGCTTTGATGTCTATGCTGGGAGTCTGCTCCTGGCCGGGTCGGCCGTAATAACCGGTGAACTCTCCGAAAGGCCCTTCCTCTTGGCCGCCGTCTGGATAGGAGTAACCTTCGATTACGAGCTCGGCACGCGCAGGTATGGGCAGTCCCGTGATCTTTCCGGGGACCGTCTCAATGGGCGAGCCCTGGATTCCCCCAGCAGCGTCATATTCAGACTCTTGCTTTGGAAACCCGGTTGCTGCGCAGATGAAGAGCAGAGGATCGACACCGTAAACGCTGACAACGGGGCATGGCTTCCCCTTTGCCCACCACTTCTCACGGTCTAGCAAGGTGTCCTTTCCTGGTGATGCATAGTAACCGACCCTGTCCTTGCTCTCAATCATCTGCCGATAGGTTCCAAGGTTGATGCGGCCCGAGTCGGGGTCTTGGGTGATAATGACATCTGCGGTCCCGATGTAGGGTCCTCCATCCCGTGCCCAGTGGGTTGGGGTGGGAAAGTAGGTCATGTCGATGTCGTCGCCCATCCAAACGTTCTCGAAGATCGGCGCATCCTTTGGATCAATCGAAACCGGCTTGATCTTCTCATCGAACTTTTCTTTGATGTATTGAACTAGCTCAATAGGCGTCTTGCCAGGCAGGGTCCTCATTGCAAGGGAAAGTCGGTTCATGGAGTTGCCTATCGGGTTGAAAAGCACCCTCACGTCGCCCTTGTGCCCCTTGGGCTTTTCAAAGAGAAGAGTCGTCTGCTCAGGATTCTTTCCGTTGAGATATGTCAGCGCCCCCATCTCAAGGTGCGGATCTACCTCCTTGGTGATCCGGGTAACCTCCCCGAGCTTCTCCACGTCACTGAGCCAGTCGCGAAGATCTCGGATATCAACCTTGCTCATCAGTAAAACCTCCAAAGATATGCCAACCAATCCAAAGTGCAGCCAAACCGCCAGCTGTTGCTATACCAACCTCGCATTGTCCGATACTTTTTTGTTTGCGACGGCCGAATCGCAAACGCAAGGCCCCGTGCACCTTTCGCCTGAGGCCGATATTTTCGTTGCAGCAGTGACGGCTTCCAGATTTTTCCCAGATGGAGAGGACCGACGGCATTGGTTTGATTCCGCCCTAGAGATGGACGTGATCACGGTGATCTCCCCCAACTAGCGTCGAATTGCTCCTTTCCCCCTGGACTAACTCTGGCATGCTGCTCGAAATTTTCCCAATCCGAATTCAATAGCCGACATGCCTCAATGACATAAAGGACACTGAAATCGTCTGATGAGAGTTACATTAGCGCATAATGATAGACAGCTACAAATCAGAAAATAATTTTGTTCTCTCTCAACAGGAAGGTTTCGTTTGGAAGCGTTTTAAGGATTGCTAGCTTGGGAAGTCCCTATGTTACAATTCTCTGACCTGGCGTTCCACAGCTGTGGGGAGGACTTCTTGAATACCTGAGGGGGAAAGATTCGAGGTTGAGTGGCCCGCTGGAATTTGGGGAAATCTGATAAGCAGGAGGAACTGTTTTGCAGAATTTAGGGGATTGGCTGGAAAAGGTAGAGGAGATCGGAGAGCTGACAAGGATCAGCGCTGAAGTCGATCCGGTACTTGAAATGTCAACGATCACGTATCTAGCCGGGAAAGAGGTTGGTGGACCGACCTTGCTTTTCGAGAACATAATGGGTCATCCCGGCCAGCGAGTGCTATTCAACCCATATGGATCGAGCTACCGGAGGCTGGCGCTCGCCATTCGCGAAGACGCCGATGCCAAGCCGATCGAGATCGCCCACACCTTGGCTAAGAAGATGAAGCAAAGGATCGATCCAAAGTTCATAGATGGGGCTAGCGCTACCGTCAACGAGAACATAGAGACCGGCGACGAGATCGATGTCACCAAGTTCGGGGCTCCGGTCATGTGGCCAAGAGATGGTGGAGCCTACATCGGCACTGCTGACGTAGTAATCACCATGGACCCTGAGTCAAAGAGGATCAACCTCGGAACCTATCGCCAGATGGTAGAGGGCCCCAAGCAGGTTGGCTTCTACGCCTCCCCTGGAAAAGACGCGCTCTTGGACCGCGAGCTTTGGTGGAAGCAGGGAAAGCCGGCTCCGGTGGCAGCTGTCTACGGCGGGGATCCGATGCTGTTCTTGGTGGCATCCACCACATTTCCAAAAGATGTATCCGAGTACGAGTTTGCCGGTGGAATTGCAGGAGAGCCGATAGAGGTGTTCAAGAGCGATGTGACTGGGCTCACCCTTCCTGCTCACGCAGAGATCATCATCGAGGGCTTCGCCTATCCCGATCAGACCGCTCCGGAAGGGCCATTCGGAGAGTTCCAGGGCTATTACGGGCGCCCGGGCGGGCCAACTCCCTACATTGAGATCAAGGCCATTCGCTACCGCAACAACCCGATCCTGATGTCTGCCCTCATGGCGGACTGGCCTTCGAATGAATGTGGCGTCATGTGGGCCATGGCCAAATCCGCAAAGGTGTGGAACGACCTCGATGCCATGGGCGTTCCAGGAATAAAAGGCGTCTGGTCACCTCCGGAGGCGGCAGGTTGGGGCTGGACTGTGGTTTCCATCGAGCAGAAGTACGCTGGGCATGCCTCACAAGTGGGAGCTCTTGCCGCACAGTGCATGGGTGGAGCATACTTCACCAAGTACGTGGTGGTGGTGGACGAGGATGTTGATCCCACCAATCTCGCAGAGGTCATATGGGCGATGGCTACCCGTTCGAGGCCAAAGGACTCCATCGACATCCTTCGAGAGACGTGGAGCACTTATCTTGACCCCAGCCAGAACCCTGCGGAGATAAGGCCCTGGGGCTCGAAATGCATCATCAATGCCTGCAAGGAGTTCAAGTACATAAAGGAGTTTGCTCCTCGCACCAGGCTGGACAGGACCGTATACGAGAAGGTCTCGGCCAGATGGCAGGAGCTTGGGCTAAAGGGTTCCGCTCCTGAGATCGAGTACTTTGAAGAGGACATCAACCGGCACGGCTAACCAGAGAAGACAGCGCCTGAATTCCGGATTCGGGTGACTGCTCGCCGTCATCGTCCGAAAGCATTAGCTGCCACGCTGGATATATCAGCGTGGCAATCTGTTTGTACGCCCGGCATGGGTGATCGATTGGAGGTGAAAGTCCTCTAGGGGAAGCGGCGATGCTAACCCTGAGCCGGAGGCAACTGCGTCACTGCGAAGTGGGGTGGGAAGGAAGCCCGAGGCGAG
>JAJZBG010000067.1 GCA_021799035.1 Actinomycetes bacterium
GCATATCACTGTCGCAAAACCTCGCTCCTATTTGGAAAAAGCAGAAATTTCATAGCGACAAAGAGCGAAACCTCTACTATAGTAGAGGTATGCCAGTGCTGAACCCACGATATCTGATAGACAGGAACAACGGAGTGCCTGCCTACATGCAGATAGTGGAACAGGTCAAGGAGTCTCTCCATACAGGGCAGCTCCAGGTTGGGGATTACCTTCCTTCAGTCAGCGAGGTCGTGAGATCGTCTGTAATCAACGCAAACACCGTCATGAAGGCATACAGAGAGCTCGAATATGCAGGAATAGCAAAGCCTTTGCAAGGCATCGGCACAGTGATCACATCGCTGCCGCCAAGCGCGGATCCGCAAGCTTTGGAGATATATCAGTCGAAGTTTGAAGCTCTTGTCAGTGAGGCCAGGGATGGGGGAATTGCATGGGAAGCCCTCGAGCACCTGATCAAGAAGATCATACGCCAACTTAGAGAAAGTGAGGAGGCATCAGGTGGGTATAACCGTTGAGCAGGTCACCAAAACCTTTCGCTCGAAAGCGGCACTCAAGTCGATCAGTTTCGAGATACCCGACGGTTCCATTGCTGCACTAATCGGGGAGAACGGAGCCGGGAAGTCCACGCTTCTTCACATCCTGGCCGCCCTTCAAAGACCAGACTCCGGAAAGATCGAGATAGACGGCAGTCCTCCATCACAGCAGCAGAAGTGGTTGTCAAAGATCGGATTCGTGGACCAGGAGGCTTCCATTATGGCTTCCATGAGTCTCAAGAGACACTCTGGCGTGGCGCGATCCATCAATGTGAAATGGAATGAGGAATTCTTGCTGAGTGCACTAGAAGAACTAAGCATTCCAACTGATTGCCCGGCAAAGGTGCTTTCCGGAGGACAGCGACAGGCGGCTGCAACACTTCTGGCTGTAGCCAAAGAGCCAAAGACGCTGCTTCTAGACGAGCCTTTGGCCGCACTAGATCCGCTGATGCGCAGAACTCTTCTCGGGATCTTGCTGGCTTACGCATACGACAACAAGGTCACGGTTCTCCTCTCGACGCACCTTTTAAGCGATATCGAGCGGACCTGTGACCATATAGTGCTTCTCAAACACGGAACGGTGACGCTATCTCAGAGGACTGAACAAATAATCGACTGCCACCGTTGGGTTCCAAACCTGGCCGAAAACAAGAACTTTCTCACCCAGAAGCAAGAGACCTCCTTTTTCGAAATAGGCGGGAACCTACTGGTCTGTTCGGACAACGAAGCACTTTTTGAGCAGATGGGAGCCAAGAGCGCAAGCTTCGAAGAGATAATCCTTGCCAGAATGGGTGATCTTTTCCAGCCAAAAACAGCTGCAGCGGAAGGGAGATAGGCAATGACAGCAACTGTCGAGCGCCGCGAGCTGAATGGCAAGCTCGGATGGTGGCATTACTCGTTCAGACAGCGCCGCCTCGTGCTTATTGTTCTTCTTGGAGCAGTGATAGAAACCCTGTGGTTTGCATTCGCTGGATTCGAGCTGAATCACACATTGCCAGTCTTTGTCGGAGGATTTGCTGGAAGCGCCCCGCTTGCCAAATGTGCAGCAAACGCCGCTACCTGCGCGATACCTTTCAAAGCTCCTCCGCCATTCATTAATCCGATCACTGAACTTGTTATTTACGTGCTTCCGGCAATCTGCGCCGTCGCGCTCGTTGCTCCCAGCCTCGCCAAAGAATTCGAATCCAAAAGTATCAGATTCACCTGGACGCAAGCGCTAACGCGAAACCAATGGTTCCTGTCAAGAGCAGTCGCAAGCTTTGGTGCTGCTCTCGTGATTACCGGAATTGCCCAGATAGAACTCTACAGGTGGATTTTTCCGCACTACTTTCAAAGCTGGCCAGCTTGGGGAATGTTCGCCTTCAGCGGCACACTCGCAGTCGGAATCTCCCTCGTGCTGGTGGCAGTCGCTATTTTTGTGGCGCTGACTCTGAAAAGGCCAGTCGCGGCGGCGATAGCTGTGGCTGTAGTATCCGGTGCGGTCCTGATCTCGGCTTCGATACTTTACCCATTTGCGATAAGCCCGAAAACTGTAATCTCATCACCCGGCTTCCCACCGTTTGGATACACGGCAGCGGCCCAAGGATCAAATCTCATCGGGACTGCATTCGTGACCAAATCCGGCTCAAAGGTGAGTCCCGCTCAGGTAGCTCTCATATCCGGTCAGTGCGTGAAGGACACGATTGCATTAGGTACCCAAAACATTGGTCCTCAATCTCAGAGCATTGTCTCACAATGCATGGAGTCCCACAACCTCTATTTCGAGTACTCCTACCAGCCAAGCTATCGGTACTGGGAGCTGCAGTGGGTTCTCACAGCTGTAGCCCTGGCTTTCACCGTTCTGGTGACGCTTGGCGCGCTTTACCTAACCAGAAGGATCCAGGTCTGAGCTTTCGAGGAGTTGGCGGTAAATGACGGGTATCCTGAGCCCTGCGGCAGCCGAAATCGTCATCGATCGACATGAATTCGACAAGGTGGCCTTCTCTTTTACCCAAAACCGAGTTCTGCGTCCGCTTTGTCAAGGCTTATGCGAAGACTAGGATCGGACTCGGCGCTCTCATGCACCGACAACCTGTCTTTGAGGTCTTCGATCTCATCTAGAAGAGCCTCGTACCGTTCACTGCCGATAATCACTGCCGATGGATGTCCGTGACGAACTACAACAACATCCTCATCGGCGGCGATCCTGCTCAACTCCCCGAGCCTTGCCTTAGCTTCCGTTATCGTCACCAACATTATCATCGTCTCCTTCTATACACTTCACGTCTGTGGCCAACCCGAGTTACCGTGACTATCGCTCTTGCGTCATCTACTGTGTAGACGATCCGGTAATTGCCGGATCGAATTCGCCACGCATTAGACATGCCTGTGAGCTTTTCGCAACCCGACGGCCGAGGCTCATCCGCCAAACCCCTAATTCGACTCATTATCCTTTCGAGATCTCCTCTTTGGAAATCCCTCAGCTCTCTCAGTACTTTTGGCTCAAGCTCTATCTGGTAAGCCACGATTTAAGCATACCAACTTTCAGTCCGAAATACCGGTCTCGTTCTGACTGGACTCTCGGGCCACCTGGAGGGCGGCGGCCGCTACGTCCTCTCTCACGTCATCCAACGCAGCGCCCGGTTGCTGATCCAGCTCGAACAGGAGCAGGTCGGAGAGAGACGATTGGGTGCCTGCTATCACGGAGGACAGTACCGCTTCTTTTCGTCCGTACATGTAGAGAAATATCGAGGCGTTTAGCAATAGAGTTGACACGCTATCAAGTTGGCCAAGGGCCAACAGCGCCTGGTCGAACTTGTCGCACAGCTCCGGCGTTCAACAGGTGGGCGGACGCGTTGGCAGCGATGCCGGCACGAAGGTCCGCGCGGTTGTTGCGAGCAGGGTTCGGCGAGGCGTCTCGGCCGATGGAGGCTGGTGGGCGTCCGGCTCTGATAATGGTAGACATGACACGCGGCTTTGTAGACTGGGCATATCCGACGGGCTGGATCAGTTCTCGGGGAGTCGGTCCAAGGTGCTTTCAAGGCCTGAAAACCTTGTAACGGCTTCGCCGTTAGCGCTATCCTTCCCCTCCCTTACGGAAGGGGCTTGTCGCGCAGATCGGGTCAAGAACATTCTTGCTCAATGGTGTCTGCGGTCAGCGTGCATAGAGGGGAATCCGGCTTGGAGATCCGCTGAGGCGCGAATCCATATGTGGACGAGGTGTCAGTACAATCCTTGGCTTCAGCGACAAGGAGCATGTCGATACGCCATCCAGCGTCTATGGTGTGAAAACGGAGAGTGGTATTCGAAGTAGGTTGGAACCAGCTTGAAACTGGGCCCAATTCCGGGATTCCACTCGGAAATTGCAGCCGGCAATGAAGCGTGAGTGGTTTAGGCAGCGAAGGTTCCTAGCGGCAGAAAAACAACCCGCCTGAGCTAAGACAGCCTCTATGACCAGCAAGTTTAGATCAGTGCAGACATTCAGCGATCGGCGCAACAAAGCCTTCATATTCCGGAACCATTTCTGAAACATAGCTCTTCTACTGTTTTCCTCATGAGCGAAATGCACGCTTTCGACCATGAGAGAACGGGCAGATGGCCGGTCAGTGCCGAGAGTAGCATCTTGAACGCTTACGATTCCTTCCTTTCCTATCTACGCGACCGCTCAAGCTCACAGGAGGTGGCGCTCCCGCCAGAGTACGAGCTGATCAGATATTTCGGGGTTCACAGAAACGCTCTCAGATCCGCCTTGAAGAGGCTGAGCGAGGCGGGACTGGTATCGCGAAAGCGGGGCAGAGGGACGTTCTGGCACACAACCCCTCACAGTCACAGGATTCTCAGCAGCTCTGGCCTGTCCGCAGGACTCTCGCGCGAGTGGGGTGAAGAGATCACCCGGAGACCTCGTCTCAGCCAAACGGTATCCAGCTCGCCCTTCATGTCGAAACAGTTTGGCCTCCCAGAAGGGACCCCGCTCCGGATGATCGAAAGGATCACTTGCCTGGAAGGCGAGCCGATCGGGCTATGGACTTACTATTTTCCTGAGTCGCTGGTGGCTTTGGAGGACCCAGCCGAGTTCTGTGGCGATGCCGACTCGTTTATGGCAAAGGCAGAGCACAGCGGCGAAACCAAGGTTTGCTTTTTCATATCCGCAGACACCGCCGATTCTGATCTCGCCTGCACTCTTGAGATTCCTGAGGGCTCACTCCTTTTGCATCTTGAGCGCAAGGTAGTCGATGAAAAGGGGAGGGTCCTGATGATCGGCTATGGAAGGCTGCGAAATGATCGGCTGGTGCTGGCTGTCAACCGTGACGGAGCACCAAGAGAGGGGGGTTCAAGAAAGGGTAAGTCTCAAGAAGAGATAGGGAAAGGCGAGTATCAATGACGCGAAAGAAGATCCACCTTCGTACAATTGGTGGGGCTGTTGCGGCCACCACCATGTCCGCTCTGCTAGCAGCTTGTGGGGGGACCAGCGGCAGCGCGAGCGCATCGGCAACTGTGACAACCGGATCGACGGTATCTAGTGCCAAGCCGAGTGCAAATATCACAATTGCAGAGCCGCTTCAGAGCTTCGGCTATCTGCCGCTATACATCGCACAAAAGGAGGGTTACTTCACCAAGCGGGGATTGAACGTGAAGATCCAGACAATGGATACAAGCGCTTCGGGTTTTGTAGATGCTGTGCTAAATGGTTCGGTCTGGGGGGACATAGGGGGGCCAGAGCATGACGCGTATGCCAACGCCAAGGGAGCCCAGCTCCGGAGCGTGGCCAATGTAGTGAACGTATCCAACAACTACCTCGTGGCACGCAAAGGGGTCAACACCTCGCTCCCTCTAGCTCAACAGTTGAAGGGTCAAAAGATCGCCGTGTCCTTCTATGGGGGGACTCCAAACGTAGACCTCCGCTACTGGTTGAATAGTATCGGCCTGACGCCAGGAAAGGACGTGACATTGGTGGAGAGTGCTGCGTCCACCTACTTTGCAGCGGTGAAATCAGGCCAAGTCAACTACGTCGTCACGTCTGACCCGCAGTTGAGCCAGGGAGCAATCGAAGGCATCTGGACCCAGCCGATCTTTGACTTTGCGAAATGGTTCGGACCCTACACCTATTCAACAATAAACGTGCCTCAGAAGACAATTACCAATGATCCCAGCCAGGTGGCGAACTTCGTTGCGGCAATCGCAGAAGCCGATAACACCGCGCTCACCAATCCGGCCGTTTCGCTAAAGGTCGCAGAGGAGGTCTTTGTTGGAGCAAGTCCCCAGATATTGAAAGCATCGTACCAGCGAGCAGTCGCAGACAAGATGTGGGCGAAGAATGCCCTTCAGACCGATGCGGCGTTCCAGACAGACGTAAAGGCAATAACAGAGGTCGGGACCTATCAAGGGCCGCCTATCAACCCGAGTTCGGTAATCGACAATCAGTTCCTGGAGGTGACAAATGCTGGCTGAAAAAGATCTGACTGCAATGACTTGCCATAAGTCGGTCGCTGCCGTAGAGGTGTCAAAGGTGAGCGTGGGGTTTAGGCGTGAGGGCCAACAAGACCTTCTCGCCGTGGACGACGTGAGTCTGCGCGTGTTCCCTGGGGAGTTTGTGAGCTTGGTTGGACCGAGCGGATGCGGGAAGTCCACCCTGTTCTCTGTTATTGCAGGTTTGCTCCAGCCTCAAGCCGGCCAGGTCGTGGTGGAAGGGACAGACACCACAGGCCTGACCGGAGGGGTGGGATACATGTTGCAGAAGGACATGCTTCTTCCCTGGCGCACGATAGCGGACAATGTTGGTTTGAGCCTGGAACTGGCGGGAATGAAGAAGTCTCAGGCCCGCAAAGAGTGCATGCCGATTCTGGAAAGGTGTGGTCTGGGCGGTTTCGAGATCAGCTATCCCAGTCAGCTCTCTGGCGGCATGCGCCAGAGAGCAGCACTTGCACGCACTCTCCTGCATGGCAGGCAGGTCGTTCTCTTGGACGAGCCGTTCGGAGCGCTCGACGCCCAGACGAGATCAAGTCTGCACGACTGGCTCGAGGATCTCGGGCGGGACTTGGGGCTGACGATCATCCTGATTACTCACGACGTGGAAGAGGCGGTGAGGCTCTCTGATCGGATCTATGTCATGACTCCCCGCCCAGGCAGGATAAGAGGGATTGTTCCAGTTGAGCTCGCCAGGCCGCGGGGGCTCGCGTGCGTGACCTCTCCCGATTTTGCGCGAGCGAAGGCGAAGGTTCTCAGCTTGCTGGGCCACAGTGTGGCATCTCCGGTCCATGAAAGCAGTGACAGGGAAATGGCAAAGGCCATGGAGGGGTGAAACATGGTGACTGCCAGGCAGATTTCTCTTGCGAAAGCACCTAGAGGAGACGGTTCGGTACCGCTTGCCCAAATAGGGGACGTTCAACTTCACCGAGTGATCAGCTCCAAGCGTCCAAGCCGAGCCAAGGTGCTGGTGGTTCAAGTTGTGCTGGTTGCGGCGATTCTTGCAGGATGGCAGATTGCAGCTGATCTGCATCTGGTCAGCGCGCTCTTCTGGAGCACTCCTTTTCGGATATGGGATCGTGGAGCCCAGCTCTTTGGGGGCCAGCGGCTGGATGGGACGACCATCTATTCCGCACTCGAGTACACCATCGTGGCTGCGATCTCCGGCTTTTTGATAGGCACTGTGATTGGCGCGGGGGTCGGGCTTTCGCTTTGGTGGTCGAAGACGGCCGAGGCAGTGGTCTCGCCTTTCGTCATCGTTTTTCACGCGCTGCCCAAGTTTGCGCTTGCCCCGCTTCTGGTCCTGGTAATGGGTCTTGGCATGAAATCAGAGATAGCCCTGGCTGTCGCGCTTACGGTTGTCACCTCGCTGTTCACTGCCCAGAGCGGTGTCAGAGCGGTCGATTCCGATCAGGTGAAACTTCTGCAGTCTCTGGGTGCAAACAGAAGAGATATCTTCTTCAAGATAGTCATCCCTACATCTGTCCCCTGGATCATCTCGGCTTTGCGCATCAACATCGGCCTCGCTCTAGCTGGGGCGATCATCGGAGAGATGGTGGCTTCCAACAACGGGATTGGCCATCTGATCTTCTATGCCGGGAGCATTTATGACGTCGCCCTCATATGGGTTGGCACCGGCGTACTGGCAGCGGTGGCGGTCCTTATGTACGCGGGGGTCACTCTCCTGGAGAAGAAGCTGATGATCGGGCTGCATGTCCAAATGTGACAGCTTGCGTCATAGACCCGGTCAAGAGTTGTGAAGCAAAGCAGAAAAGAGAGGAAAGGAAACAGAGATGGCAAAACCATGGGAAGGTGTAATTCCAGCTCAGGACGAAGAGGCATTTCGAGCAGGGTTCGGAGAGGCGTCTCGGCCGATGGAAGCTGGGGAGCGTCCTGCCCTCATAGTCGTGGACATGACACGCGCCTTTGTAGACGGGGCATATCCAACAGGCTGGTCTGAAACGGGATTTCCAGCCGCGAAAGCAAACCGCATTCTGCTCGATGCTGCGCGGGATGCGGGAATCCCGGTGTTTTTCACCAAGGGACGCCCAGAGTCTGCACCGCCTGCAACGGCTGCAGAAAAAGGCATGTGGAAGCACCGTGCCTCACGGCAAGAGGTTGCAGTGGATTTGCCGCCAGGCGATGTAATCGTGGACGAGCTCACCCCTATAGATGGTGAAGTGGTGATCAACAAAGGTGGGAAGCCGAGCGGCTTCTTCGGAACTCCATTGGCCAGTTTTCTCACTTATCACAAGGTCGACACCACAATCATCACTGGAATGGTGACCAGTGGCTGCGTGAGGGCAACCGTATTGGACGCATTTCAGCAGAACTACTTCGTGGTTATACCATACGAGTGCTGTGCGGATAGAAGCCAGCTCTCCCACAAGGTCAGCCTTTTCGACATGCACATGAAGTACGCAGATGTCGTGGCGACACAAGAGGTCTTAGAGTATCTGAGCAAGATCAAGGCGAACAAATGAGAAGACAGCTGAAACATCCTATGGCCGGTAAGTCGCGAGCCAGCGGTTTAGACCAGACCGCGGTCTCTAAGAGCTGAAGGGAGATGATCGGAGCTAAAACAAGTAGTTGCATACCGAAACTGAAATCGATGATTGAGCCGCGTCCAAATGGAGGCGGCTCTGCTT
>JAJZBG010000068.1 GCA_021799035.1 Actinomycetes bacterium
AGTGCGTCAGGCAAGTGACTCTAGAAGGTTAAGCGACAGCAATACAAATTTAACATATCGCGTTTCGTTGTGATCTTGGGAGCACCACCTGATTCTTATGCTAAGGAGTCGCATGGATGGCCTACTTAGTAACGCTTTTCTCTATACTCGCGCTTTTCAGGTGATTTATCGAAGCTTGGTAGGATCCCAGAATGTCAACGTTGAAAGAACCTTGATAAATCTTTTGGAGACCACCGGAAACGTTTCCGGCGGAATCCCATCGTGAGCTGTGAAAGGTGCTTTGTGGCTTTTTCAAGTGGAAATTGGGCTCGCACGCCAGCCAATTAATGCCTTATTGTACTGTCTCGTTCTGAACAGTACTAGCTCCCAGTGCAGGTCCACGTCACTTTAGTGACATCGCTAATTATGGTCTATTCGCTCAAAGGCTGCGATTGGTACAATGAGATTCGCTACGAACCCCGTCGGCTTTTGACGATGGAACCCAAGGCGTGAAGCCGTTCCATAATCTCATAGACGCTTTCGATCGCCACCGGCTTAGTTAGGTAATCCGTTGCGCCAGCATCAAGAGTTCTCTTGATGCTCATCTCGGTGGCATCGGCACTCATGACGTAGACGGGGACATCGCGCGTACGAGAATCCGACTTAATTTTTGAAAGCACGAGTTCACCGGCAATGTCCGGAAGGTGGAGGTCGAGCATAATTACATGCGGAGGATCCTTTAAAGCCATGTCTATGGCCTGCCGTCCATAGTTGGCTACAGACAGGTTGATGTAGCCAAGCCGGTTTAGTGCGCGCTCGATCAGCCTCACATTTGATGGATCATCCTCTATATAAAGGACTTTGAGGGGGATTTCGGGTTCTTCCACGCTACTGTTTTCGGCATTATCATCGTGGTCGCCAGCATATGGCATTTCAAGGTGAAAGGTGGTTCCAGCGGAGCTGCTCTCGACAGTTAGCGAGCTTTCCATCGCTTGGGCCAACTCTCGAGACAGGGTCAAGCCGATCCCTGTTCCTTCAATGTCACTTGTTTCCGCACCCAGCCTCTCAAACGGGGCAAAAACAAGGTCGATCTGCTCGGGAGAGATTCCTGGCCCAGTATCTGCCACAGATAGGCTCACAACATTTCTTCCTCTGTCAAGTTCATATGAAATCATTACCGAGCCGTTTTGACGGTTGTACTTGATTGCATTGGACAGCAGGTTTAAAAGAATCTGGCGAAGCCTTTGTCTGTCGACGAGAACCATCCTTCCTTCTTCATGTTCTTGAACCGGTGAAATATCGATGCCCCTGACGACTGCCAGCGGTCTGAGCAGGTTGCAAACCTCGTTCACAACTTCGGGAAGTGCAACCTTTTCCTTCGATATGGACAGCTTTCCTGTCTCGATTCTGGCTATGTCAAGGACCTCGTCAATGAGTTGAAGCAAATGGTGCCCGCCGCGACGAATCTGGTCGAGGGAGTCGTGCTGCTCTGGGCCTAACTGGTCAAGCTCTAGAAGCTCGGCAAATCCTAGGATCGCGTTAAGTGGTGTGCGAAGCTCGTGACTCATGCGTGAGAGGAAATCACTTTTAGCTTTGTTTGCAGCTTCGGCAGCCGCTGTCGCTTCTGTGAGCTTCTCCTCCAGCTCCACTCGTTCTGTGACGTCCCGGAGGACAAGCAGTAGATCCTTGTCTGGCTTGTGAAAATCAAGGGCGACCCCGTGCCCCTCGACCACTCTCCAACCTTTTGCGCCTCTCAGCCTCATTCTGCGCATGAAGCTTGTCTCGAGTTGGAGAAGTGAGCGTCCGATCTGCTCTTCAGTCTCAACAAGCTCTCTGGGATCGAGGTAGTGAAAGAAATTCAGCGCATCTGAACCTGAAAGGGGCTCTCCCGTGAGTTTCGTGAAGGTCTGGGAGACCATCTTTATTCGTCCTGCTTTGTCAATTACCATCACCGCGTCAGGCGAGGCATCGAAGAGGGCACGCAGCATTTCCTCACGCTCACCGAGCACCCTGGTTGCTTCCTTGCTCTCAGTGATATCGATGAGAACGCCCAATGCTGAGACCATTCCAACCTCATCTTCGTAGCTGAGTTTCACCGTGCTGTATACCCATCGCTGTACGCCGTCTCTCCCTAGCACTCGGTAAGTGCTGATGAGTTGAGGGCTTCGGTTGGCTAATGCCTGCCGAGCTTGTGCGATGACGGATTCCCTGTCGTCTCGATGTATGGCAGAAATCCAGTTATTGCCGTCGATAGCCACCAGCTTGGCCGGAAGCGAAAATACTCGATCAAGATTTTCACTGACGAAACCGTTTCCGGGCAGACCGTCATGGCTCTGAAATTTGACGACGGGGCTAGCTGAAACAAGGTGCTCGAAGAATATGCTTTCTTCTCTCAAGGCCAACTCGCGAGCATCGAGCAGATTGCTCGCCTGGGATAAAGCTTCAGCTAGTTTTCCAACCTCATCTCGCGCAAATGGCAGCCTCTCGGGGGGTTCACCTCTTGAGAGCCTTTCTGCGCTCCGCTGCAACGACCGGATTCTGATCGAGATTCCGCTTGTGAAAAGTTGGGTAGCGGCGAGTCCTCCTGACAACCCCAGGATGAGTGCTGCGAGTGCCACCCACAGTCCACTGTCGGCAATATCATGAGCTGCCGCCTCTTTGTTCGCGACTATTGCTGCAATCCGATCATCTATCGAAGTAACGAGGGATCTGACCTGAGCAATGTCTCTGTTCTCTTGTGTCAGCGCGGTCGTCGCAGGAGCGCCGGAGGAGGCATTGACGTCCGTAAGTGCCGACAGCGACCCCATTTCTGTGTTGACTGCCGCCTTGAGTTCAGAGATTAAAGCCTGGGATGACTTATCGCCTGAAAGGCTTGTAGATAACGAGGTGAAAGCCGAAGGAAGATTTTTTTGCGCTGTCTGGAGCGGTGCGAGATAAGAGGAATCTCTTGTAACCAGATACGCACGAACCCCAGTTTCGGCTTCGAGAGTCGAGCTCAGTATTGATTGCGCTGAAGACTGGGCTTTCAGATCTGCTTGTACTCCGTCGAGAACGCTTCTTGACGTGAGTACGACACTAACTAGGCCCACAAAAGAAACGATAAGGGCTACTGTGGGAAGCATTACCACCGCCCAGCCCTTTGTTCTGAGTGATGTGTCGAGCCAGCGCTGGTGGAAGGAGTTGAGAAGTGCACGTGGCTTTAGGCGCTTTACGACGTCAACCCAGCCCGCCTTCTCGCTAGATGTGCTTGATCGATACTTGTTTGTTGAGATGGGCTTCGCTTTGTTCAAGCGTTTCCATGCGTTGGACATATTCTCCCTTGAGGATTTTACGATTCCAAGTTCGGCGCGTTTTCCATGTCAAGATGTGCTTACACTTCGATGTGGCTGAAAGAGACAATGCCAGAGAAGATGAACGGCTGTCAATGGTTGTATTTTAGCTGGACTGAATATCGTTTTTCAGCCGTTGATCCAGGTCTGTTCTTGCGGAGTGGCGAAAAAGATTTGCGATCTACAACGCCCACGACATTACAAGCAGCAAAGGCCTCTTGTTTTAGCGACTGACCTGGAAGAACCTGTCTCAGTTTGGATCATCGCCACGACAAAAGCAACACCAGACGGGACCGGGATTTTTCACTTAAGTTCATCTGTCGGAAATAATTATTGCAGCTCGTTGAATTCAGCAAGGCCGCCATCCTTTTCCTGAAAAGGTCGGGGCCACATCCTGGAAGTGCAACGCTTGTTCGCTAGGATAGCCGCAGGTGCAGACCACAAAAACAGCCATCCGGCTAACACTATCTGGAGTGGACTCCGAGAGAGGCCACTGTCAATGTGAGTCGGAGCGAGCCGAAAGAGTGACATGAATGTCTGAATCTTTGGCGCCTAAGAGGGACTACTGCTACTTGTCGTTTGTGAAGGGCTCCGGCTGGAGAGTAACACGTCTGGAGTGGCTCTAATTCTAAGTCGGACGCCACAGCTGTTTCCGGATTCATGGGGAGACCATTGAAGTAAATTCGCGAGTTGAGAATATGATTTCGCTTGGTCTCTCAATCCGGCAGTCTCCATCTTGTTAATGTGGCGAACGCCGACTTCACACCTTTTTACATCACGCAAATGCTGCGAAGGTGTTCTGTTAATTAATGGTTGTCGTTATCGGGTCTACGAATAGCCAAGGCAAGAGTTGGTTCAGCTCCTGGGCGAAGGCAGTTATGGCATTGTCGTGAGACGGTTAGTCTGAAGTCTTGGTCACTGTGCAACCAGATTGAAGTAGGCTTTCCCAGATCTCAGAGCCGTGAGTTCTTAATGGCTGCAGCTTCCCATCGTTCTTGGATTCTCCCGAACTTCCAAATCGAGAGGGCGGCAATCCACGTGATAACGAAAAGTCCAACAACTATGAAGCCAGCCGTATTTATATTGAAGTCCTCAAGCGGGGTCCACAACCTGCCCGAGAGGTGAAGCTCTGTTCCCAGGAGGCCTAGCAATTCAACAGAGCCTATCAATAGTGCAACTGCCACGGAAAGACCCGTGATGGTGATGTTGTAATAGACCTTGCGAATTGGGTTTGAGAAGGCCCACCCATATGCGAAGTTCATGAATGAGCCATCGATTGTATCTAGGAGGCTCATGCCAGCTGCGAAAAGTATAGGAAGCGATAGCACTGCGTACCACGGTAGGGCTGACTCTGCTGCACCTGCTGTAGCGGCCAATAGAGCGACCTCTGTAGCAGTATCAAATCCCAGACCAAACAAAATGCCAACAGGGTAAATTTGCCATGGTGAATTAATGCTGTTCATCAACTTTCCAAAGAATCTTGCCATCATCCCTCTGCTGGCGAGCTTTTTCTCCATCTCTGACTCGTCGTATGTTCCGCGTCGCATAGAGATGAAGAGTCTTATGATTCCTACGAGGATTACAAGATTGAGTATGGCAATGACATAGAGAAAGGTGCCTGAGACGGAAGTGCCGAAGATTCCACCCATGCTCTGGAGACCTGAGTTCGAAGAACTCACTTGCCCAAAGACCGCTTTTGCAGCGATCGTCAGCGCTACCCCGAGACCGAATACGACGGTTGAGTGTCCCAGGGAGAAGAAAAATCCCACACTCATTGGTCTTTTCCCGTCGTTCATCAGTTTTCGCGTAGTGTTGTCTATGGCTGCGATGTGATCCGCATCAAACGCATGACGCATGCCAAGGGTGTATGCGGTGATAGCGACCCCGATCCCCAGGGCCTTGTAATGCTGAGGGAGTATTGCAAGGATGAATATGCCCCACCCGAGAGCGTGGAGAAAAAGGATTGCTCCCCCCATTCCTATCAGTCTTCGTTTCTCCCCCGAACTGAGACGTGAAAGAAACGAACTTCGACTCGCGTTGTGGGTAGCTACCGGCTGAAGCAATTTGGCATCCTCTCAAGTTTCTACGAGACAACTACAACCTAATTGCGAAAAGGTCGCAATAGTTAATGCTATCATTTCGCAATAATGAATGAAATCACATTTTGTGGTTACGCCGTGATTTAGATATTTCGTCAGGAGCAATTGGACGCGTAAAAGTACTGTAGAACCGGTGCCAACTGGCTAGTACCTTGGATAACGATGTGGTTCACAGGCTCTCTAGATGAGGTTCTGGGCAACCTTGGTAGCTCCCGGAACGGTTTGAGCCGCGAGGAAGCATCCATTCGCTTTGATCGCTTCGGTCCAAACGTTCTGCCAGAGCCTCCGCTTCAAGGCCTGTTGCTTGTGTTTGTTCGTCAGTTCTTGAATCCGTTTATTTACATTCTTCTTTTTGCAGCGATCGTCTCTCTGATATTGCGGGAGTGGTCGGATGCCATCTTCATTGTCACGGTGGTCTCTCTGAACGCAATCATCGGCACCGTCCAGGAGTCAAGAGCTGAACGCAGTGCAAGAGCCCTCCGTCAGTTTATTGCCACTACGGCAAGGGTGGTGAGAGGCGGAGACGTTGTGGAAATCGATGCCAAAGAACTTGTTCCTGGAGACGTCATCGAGCTGTCCTCCGGGGATAAAGTCCCAGCTGATGTAAGGCTTTTGGAGAGCTACGATTTCCAAACTGACGAATCTCTTCTCACTGGAGAGTCGTTGCCGGTGGCCAAACAGGAACGGGTACTGCTTGGTCCTGAAGTCGGACTCGCAGAGCGCGTGAATATGGCCTTTGCCGGCACGCTTGTGACTCGCGGCAGATCGAGCTCGGTTGTGGTGACTACAGGGATGAATACCGAGATCGGTAGCATGGCGTCTGACATCGCGGCAATGCGTGAACCTGAAGCTCCGCTTCTTTTACGAATGCGAAGATTCAGTCACAGAGTGGCCGCGGTAATGGTGGGAGTCGCAGTAGTCTTTGCATCCATAGAGGCTAGCCGTGGTAGGAATCTCGGTGAAGTTGCGCTAGTTGCCATAGCGCTAGCAGTGTCAGCAATTCCAGAAGGACTGCCGGTTGCGCTGACTGTAGCTCTGGCAATTGGGATGCGACGCATGGCTCAGAGACATGTCATAGTTCGGCGCATGGCAGCAGTGGAATCGCTGGGTTCATGTACCGTTATTGCGTCAGACAAAACCGGCACTCTAACGGTCAACGAACTCACAGTCACGACTGTCGTCCTTCCGGGTTTGTCTCGGTGGCTTGCTACGGGAGTGGGTACAGTCCCTGTGGGAAATATTGAGCCCGTCAGTGCTGGCGATTGGAACCGCCTAGAGGAGATCCGTGCTCTGGCTAGGAGTGGCGTGTTGTGCAATGAAGCATCTCTGGTCAGAGAAGATAGTGGTTGGTCTCACCACGGCGATGCTCTTGATGTTAGCCTGCTGGTATTCGCGCACAAGATGGGAATTACTCAGTACACGGAACGCACAAAGTCTCCTCTTCTCGACGAAAGACCGTTCGAGTCCGAATTGCGATTTGCAGCCACACTCCATTTGATCTCAGATGAGGCAGGAATGAAGTTGAGCGAAATCCACGCAAAAGGAGCTGTTGAAATGCTTCTTCCCATGTGTGCTTGGCAGCGGGGACCGGAGGGCGACGAACCTATCGACGCCTCTGCGATGGCTTCTGAAGCGGAGGAGCTTGCAGATGAGGGATTTCGCGTAATTGCAGTTGCCTACAAGATGAGGTCAGGCACTGCCATTAATTTGTCGCGGCTTCATGACGACGATCTTTCAGATATGACACTACTTGGCTTGGTGGCAATGATTGATCCAGCTCGTCCCGATGCCGCCGAGTCCATTCGCGTATGTAGGGATGCTGGCCTACGTGTGATTATGGTTACTGGGGACCATCCTTCCACGGCTTTGGCGATTGCCCGCCAAGTAGGTATTGCAGCCGACCCAAACGAGGTTGTCACAGGCAGTCAACTTCGTCATGCTGTTGACGAGGATGGCAAAGATTTGACAGACCTCATGGTGGGCCGAGGAACTGTCTTTGCACGAGTTGAGCCTTCACAGAAGCTTGCAATTGTCGAGTCTCTGATTCGCCAAGGAGAGATAGTGGCAGTGACCGGTGACGGTGCGAACGACGCCGCTGCCCTTCAGCAAGCTCACGTCGGAGTGGCGATGGGCAAGAGCGGAACCGATGTTGCCCGCGAGGCTGCTGATCTCATCATCACCGATGATGCCTTCGCTTCGATCGCAGCTGGGGTTGAAGAGGGCCGAATTGCATACGGCAACGTGCGCAAAGTCATTAGCCTGCTTGTCTCAACGGGTGCGGGCGAGGTGGTGCTCTTTCTACTCGCTCTGGCAGTAGGCTTACCGGCACCATTGACCGCAGTGCAACTATTGTGGCTCAATTTGGTGACCAACGGCATTCAAGATATTGCACTGGCGTTCGAGCCTGCAGAAGGCACTGAGATGAATAGGCCGCCTAGGTTGCCTACCGAATCAATTTTTAATCGGTTAATGCTCGAGCGCGTTTCTATCAGTGCAGTTGTGATCGGCATATCATCTTTCATGTTGTATCGAATCCTTCTCGGTTCCGGCTGGGATCTTTTTTCTGCACGTAATGCGGTAACAGCTCAAATGGTACTTCTTGAAAATGTGCTCGTTCTTAATAGTCGGTCAGAAACCCGACTTTTTGTGACGACCTGGTTCAGGGGAAACAGGTTCTTGGTTTTAGGAGTGCTCGTCGCACTTGGTGTTCATATCTGTGCCATGCACTTTGCTCCCACGCAAGGACTGCTCAGCATCGAGGCTCTACCTGCGCACTTATGGGCTCTCCTGACGATATCCTCTGTGGGTCTTTTCGCGATAATTGAGGGGCACAAAATGCTCTGGGTTAGGCTTGAGGAGGTACGTCAAGCGAGGAGTAGCAGCCACTCAACCAAGTTCTTCGAGAAAAGATAGCCGCCTAAACGGCACTGTTGTACTCGCGTCTCGCTGAGATCTTGTGCGGCATGCGGCTTAGCTTTCAGACGCCAATCTGCTAATGGCCGTGGCTGAGCAAACGTTCTTGGGCTGCTGCAAGCTCTCTTTCTGCGTCTGCTTTGTCCCGCCAGCCTTCGATCGTCACGCTCTTGCCTGGCTCTAAGTCTTTGTAGTG
>JAJZBG010000069.1:0-1776 GCA_021799035.1 Actinomycetes bacterium
TCCTCCTTCTTTGGACCTGATGCTTCTGGCATATTCCGAGATACCAGCCGACCAAGCCAAGTCCCAGCGATCACTCGATGCGATCTAGTGGAGCCTTGGTTCAGCAGGCAGTCGGGTCAAAACTAGGTCGGTTTCGGTTCTGCACTATCGAACCGCCTCCACCAGGAGGAGGCGGAGGAACTGGAATGTTGACACTGGTTGTGGAAGTCGTCGAGGTCGTGGAACCCGAGGAACCCAGGGCCAAGCTTGCCTTTGGCGCGTAGGTAGATCCTACAGAAAGAAACCGAGAAATAGCCTTGGCATCCAAGCTTTGAACAGGGAAAAGGACATCCCCATAGGAGCCGTAGTTGTTTACAATCTGCGTCGGCAAGGTCACAGCGTTGAGACTTTGGCTCGAAAAAGATCGAAAAGTGACAGCCAGATGTATCAGGCTAGAAAGACTCAAACCGTTATTTATTGTCACATCGTGAACCGCAGTTCCTATAAATGAGTTCAGTGCGAGAGGGTTGCCCAGAACGTCTGATTTGGCCTTGGCAATCATCGCTCTTATCACGGCATGCTGCCTGTGAATTCTGCCGAAACCGCTCGTGGGATCGTACTGCCATTTCCCATTCGTGTAGTAGTAGAAGTAGCGGCTGCGGGCCAGGGCCAATGCTTGGCTGCCATTTAACAACTGGCAGCCTGATTTCTGATTAAGCCCTGACTTGGGATCCTTTGAGGGATAGGGGAAATAGACATTGATCCCGCCAAGTGCCTGCACGAGCTTCTCCAAACCGCTGAAGTTGACGCCGACAAAGGCATTTATCGGTATGTGGAAGTTCTCCTGAATGGTCTTAACTAAAGCGCTCGGTCCGTAGTTCAGGGCGTCGCTGATCTTGTTTGAGCCGGAGGTGCCAGCGATGTGCACGAATGTATCGTACGGTATTGAAAGCAGCGCCACCTTGCCGCTCGCAGGTGAGACTCTGACAATCATTGTGGCGTCACTTCGTGATCCGCCAGCGACAATGGTGTTTCCATACTTTTTCTGCTGGGCAGCCGTCAGCCCTGCTCTCGAATCGGTGCCTGCGACAAGTACGTCAAAAGGCTCTCCCGACGGAGCTGTCACGACTCCTGTGTGCTTGAGCTTTGGTATCTGGCTGTATCGATACTTGACGTATGCGTAAGCGCCACCGGAAGCCAAGACCGCGAACGCTATTACGACAATTCCGAGCCTCAGGATTCGCTTTCTAATTCTGCTGCCGCGCATTCTTCAGAATAGAGTCCTTCCATTTGCTGCGTTGGGCAACGCCACGGCACGAAGATATCAGCTCGCCACGAAGCATTCAGGGCAGGGGGTCTCGTCCATGGAAATCACCATCGTTGGCTTAGCTGCTCGAAGGGCTCCAAAGGCGCTGCTGAACCAGCTTTGTCGGCCAAATGTCCTGGCAGGCCGTCGTATCTGAAGGCTGCTTCAAATGAAGGGTGCACATACCCGGCATGCCTCTGTCAGCTAATACCAAGATTAGAGATGGATAAGACTTCGCTTTCAGGCATCGATCGACAGGGTAATGAAAAATGCAAAAGGCTACGCCGGACCTTAAACAGGTACAGTGTGCTCTCCCAACAAAAGGTAGCCTTTCCCATCACTCGTGACCGCCATCGCCACGAAATGGTTGGACGAGCTTTGGCCGCCCTCGGAGCCATGGAATGTGGCGTCGCCGAAGCTGAAGACACCGCCGTCCGAGGCCACCAGCCAGTAGCCCTTGCCGTCAGGCGTGGCCGCCATGCCGACGATCG
>JAJZBG010000069.1:1786-8319 GCA_021799035.1 Actinomycetes bacterium
CCGCCCTCGGAGCCATGGAATGTGGCGTCGCCGAAGCTGAAGACACCGCCGTCCGAGGCCACCAGCCAGTAGCCCTTGCCGTCAGGCGTGGCCGCCATGCCGACGATCGGCTGGTTCAAAGGCTTTCCGCCCTCGGAGCCATGGAATGTGGCGTCGCCGAAGCTGAAGACACCGCCGTCCGAGGCCACCAGCCAGTAGCCCTTGCCGTCAGGCGTGGCCGCCATGCCGACGATCGGCTGGTTCAAAGGCTTTCCGCCCTCGGAGCCATGGAATGTGGCGTCGCCGAAGCTGAAGACACCGCCGTCCGAGGCCACCAGCCAGTAGCCCTTGCCGTCAGGCGTGGCCGCCATGCCGACGAAAGGGGCAATCGAGGTTACTGAGGAACCTGGGACCGGCGCCTCCCCAAAGCCGTAAACTGCGCTTTGCTCACCGGCCGAACTGGCGCTCGCGCTTTGGGCACCGCACACAGACACAAAGCCATAACCTTCCGCCCGCAACTGCTGGATGATATCAGGCAGCGCAGCTATGGTTTGCGAACGATCCCCACCTCCATCGTGCATATCTACAACCGCTCCAGGAAAAGCTGCCGATACCACGTTGTGGACTATCGCTTCGGTTCCTGGTTGCGACCAGTCCAGCGAGTCGATCGAGTAGCTCATTGTGGCAAGCCCTCTCGCTGCAATCTCGTTCAGCACAGACGTGTCAAAGACGTCATACGGAGGACGGACACAATCTGGCGTCGTCCCGGTAATCGATTTGATCTCGTTCTGAGTCTGATCTATCTGATACGAGAGGTCTGATGTCGACAGCCCGTCGAGATCGGCATGCGTCCAGGTGTGGTCTTCGACAGGATAGCCAGCCTGGGAAAGAAGCTGAGTGTATTGCGGATAGTCAACGATGTCGACGCCGATCTCAAAAAAAGTGGCCGGAACATGGTATTTTTCGAGCACTGACAAGACTTGGGGAGTATAGGGACCGGGGCCATCATCGAAGGTAAGAGCCACCACCTTCTTTCCCACCGTGCCCTCTCCTCCGGGGGCCTGATAAGTGTAATAGGCTGGCTGCGCAGGTGCGGCTTGATATAGAGCCCGGGTCATCGGCACACGATTCATCGTCAGGCTCATGGCTGATCCAAGGGCTCCTAACAGAGCTATCCAGACCAGTCCATGAACAGCCGCAATGTGCTTGCCCATAATTGTGATGCTAGTTTCTCCCCCTTTTGCAACCTTTTTTGCAGAATTTTCTTCTCTGAAAAAATCGCGCGGAAAATCATGGCAATCCGCAAGGTGAAGATAAAAGAATCAAAACCAGTTGGCAAAAAATGATCGCCTATTCTTGTGAATCGCGCGATTTCCCTGAAAAGCCTTCGCGCCAGATCAGGTTCAGGCTTCTATAAGTCATTACCACTTCCAAATCTTCGTTCTTGAGCGTGTGTGCAAAATAAATACGTCCGCAATCTTCGGCAGAAGTAATGCTCTTATCAGCAATCTCAACTGTCAAAGTCAGCGTATCCCCGGGACGAACAGGACGATTCCAGCGCAACTCGTCGATGCCGATTCCTATCTTCATGGACTGCTCGACAATTCCCAGGCGGAGAAAAAGCCACCAGGCGATGTTCAGGGTATGAAATCCCGAAGCAATGAGACCTTTGAATTGGCCTTGTTCGGAGCTGACACGATCCAGGTGCATCGACTGCGGATCGTAGGAATGAGCAAAGGATATTATCTCTGCTTCAGTGAAGGTACGTCCCGGACTGACAAAGATTTGGCCGACCTGAAAATCATCGAAAAAGATAGACACGAGCTCTTCCTTCCACTGCAAATGCTTCTGCTCATCCTGTCCAAGGAGAGACCTGCAACAGCTGAAGCTGCAAAGCATCCTGGCACTACTGGACCGTCACCAACACTACCTGCGCCATCACGACTCTGCAGAACTACTGGGACTTCGCAGCCGTCCAACAAATACCCCCGAGCAGTCCACTTCCTTTTCCGCTGCAGGTTTACCCGATCAATCCATGAGTATCCGCCAACTCGCCAGTGATACTGCCATCCCTGAGGCTACGGAACGCAGTGCTGGTTCCCCATCCACGTCATTCGGCAAAAGACTCAGGAAATTGTGAGAAATGCCACTGTTGACGGGGAAAAGGATGCATACTGATTTCGAAGGCTTCGCCGCAATGCTCCGGAATCCATCGAATTTCCAGAAACAGCCCTTTCAAGTTTTGCTCAGACGAAATGAGATAAATGCCCAGTGACACCTACGTAGGCAGAGACCTGCCACTCAGACTTCCCGACGGAAAGACTATTGCAGTCTGGCTTTGCCCAAACGTCGAGTCATTCGCACTGGATAGGAGTGTGCCTGGCGGATCCGGCCATCCCTATGACCTCAGTCCCTGGAGCATAAGAGAATATGGCAACAGAGCAGGAATCTGGAGAATCGCGAATCTCCTCGAAGACTTGAATTTGATTCCGACAGTCGCGCTTAATTCAGATGTCTGCGAGCTTCACCCGGAAATCATCGAACACGGAGACTCTCAAGGTTGGGAGTGGATGGGTCACGGGGTCACAAATAGCGATTCTTCACTCGGACTCAACGAGCAAGCTGAGCGAGAACTGATCACGACAAGCCTTGACGTGATCTCACATCATACTCGCATGCGCCCAACGGGTTGGCTGACGCCCCATTTCGCCCAAAATCGGATCACACCTCACCTCTTGAAAGAACAAGGCATCGAGTACGTGACCGACTGGATGGTCGATGACCGGATCTGCTCACTCAATTTTGATGAAGGTATGTTGGTGATCCTTCCTTACTCGCTTGAAGTCAATGACAAGTCCTGCTATCAAGGCTGGAAAATGACGCCCAAGGAGTATGCGGACCACGTCTGCACAACTTTCGACCAGCTCCACAGGGAATCAATGGAGTCTCCGGTGAC
Organism: Actinomycetes bacterium; assembly: GCA_021799035.1. Lineage (GTDB taxonomy): Bacteria > Actinomycetota > Acidimicrobiia > Acidimicrobiales > Acidimicrobiaceae > SCQM01. Next base: position 4,722 of record JAJZBG010000069.1, read on the forward strand.
TTTCGTGTTGCCAATGCACACCTATCTATCCGGTTATCCAGGAAGGATCCAGGCCACTCGTGCGATCCTTGAGCACATTCTGAGCTTTAAAGAATCCTGGTTTGCCACTGGCTCTCAGATCGTTGACTCCATTGAGGCATAAAGCGCTTCAGCTGACTCTGCCCTTGAAAGCTTCGGACTTCGCGCTCGCATATTATCCAAGCTGTTCATAGCGACCGTCACAAGCAAAGTGCCAATCAGCATGAATTCCTGTTTCCTAACTTATACGGCTGAGATTGAGGGGCTCTCCTAAATCCACGAAGACACCGCTGAAATTGCTTGACAAGACACCATTTGGTGTCATATTGTTGACTCGCCACCATTTGGTGTCGCTTTCTGGAAAATTGGAGTTTTGGTGAACCAGACACGCGAAAGAGATGTCTACGAGGCAATTGCAGATCCCACGCGGCGGGAGCTAATCCACCTGCTTTCGGATGAAGAGGAGTTCCCGCTCCATGCTCTGATGGGACATTTCCCTATGGGGCGAACAGCTGTGTCAAAACACCTGACAGTGCTGAAAGAGGCCAAACTGGTCTCCGACCGAAGGGTCGGCAGGGAGACAAGATACCGGCTCAATCCGGCTCCGCTGAAACAGGTCCAAGATTGGCTCTCATATTACGAGAAATTCTGGCAAGGAAAGATTGCAACTCTGAATCGCCTATTGGAGGAATGAAGATGACGGCACGAGGAATCTCACTCGATTTTGAGTTCCGCAGCCCGATCGCCCGAGTATGGGCTGCGCTGACTGATTCGAGCATGCTTGAAAAATGGATCTATCCCAACGACTTCAAGGCAGTTGTGGGACACAAATTTCAGTTTAGAGCAGAACCTTCACAGTGGTGGGACGGAATCATCGACGGCGAGGTGCTCGAGATTGAGGAGCCGCTTCGACTGCGCTACACGTGGATGAGCGGAAGTGAGCACACCGTGGTCACCTGGACCCTGAGCGAGGTTGACGATGGAACCACCAAGGTTCATCTTGAGCATTTCGGATTCGAAGCTGAGCAGTCATTCCACGGCGCGACTCACGGCTGGCAGAGAATGTGCGGCAAACTCGGCAGTCTACTCTCCGAACTGCGCTAGGAAATGGATGTTGCCAGCTATGCAGCATGGCATAGTTGGCGAAGCTTCTATCAGCGTCATAGTTGTCGCTCCAGCTGGTCCAGCCAGTCTGGAACCTCCCTGACGCTAGGCAGCACGATGTCGGGGAGGTACGATGACGAGGTGCGTTTCAATGAGTCTTCTGTCGTGACTCCCGACATGAGAAGGACAGTGATCGCGCCAAGCATTCTTCCCAACTTTACGTCTTGCGCAGGTTGATCACCGACTACGACCATCGCTGATGCTGGAAGGTTCAGCCGATCCTGGACCGCAGAAACCATCGTAGGAGATGGCTTGCCAAGAACAGTTGGCCGACGTTGCGCAGTGTAGGCGATGGCAACCGCCAGTGATCCAGGACCGGGAATTATGCGATCCTTCATAGGCTCTCCGCGATCCAGATTTGTCACGTAAAATGCCGCACCGCGGCTCACCGCTTCTACCGCCGCAGAAAGCCGGGTCTGATTGACGTCGTAGTCCGTCGCCACCAGCACCACCTCTGCCCTCTCTCCCTGCCGATCGGAAAGCACTTTCATTCCGCTCCTTGCCATGCGGTCACGAAGAGAGTCGCTTCCAACGACGTAAACCTGAGAACCTGGGTGCTTCTCAGCTATAGCATTAACTGCCACCGTACCAGCTGAAACAATCTCTCGCTCAGACACGTTCAATCCCACGGCTCTGAGCCGCTCACTAAGAGTTCGATCCGAATACTGGTTCTGCTGAGTGCAAAACACAAGCCGGTATCCTAACTCGCGTAAGGTTGTCAAGGCTTCCGGAGCACCATCCAGCACCCTGTCTTCAAGCACTACCGTCCCGTCGATGTCCAGTATGATCCCTCGAATAGCCACGCTGCCTCCCTCACGCCTGCTGCGACAAATATCCACCAGCCCCTCTTGCCCCAGCTTGGCTCTGTGCTGGTGGCAAATCGTGCCGACCAAGCTTCCGGCTAAGGAATCAACCCAACTGCCACAACCGTCCATAGCTGTCTGCGAATCAGAGCCTTGCCTCAAGATCCAACTTGATAGTCAAACCCAGAGCCACGTCTCCATCTCCAAGGCAACTTGCCCTTCTGCCTTACAGGCTCAAACCAAAGTCCACTCATCATGATCTCGTCAACAATTCATGTGTGGGGATTCAAACAAGGGGATGCCGAGGGCAAACCAGATGGCACGAAACTGCTGCCTCTTGCCCGGATGCGCGATCGAAAACGCGCGAAACCAGCCAGCTTGCTCCCGGATACCTCTCCCCTACTTCGTACACTAAGTCAAGGTCATTCCTTTGGCGGCATTGGCGGCTGGAGAGGCCACCTTCCCCATACTGCGTAGTGCAATATGATGACGGCAGCTATGTAGTTCAGACCACAAACTCCGATCCAAAGCTCGACTGGAGCCTGGCTCCACGTCCCTGATACATGGCCGAGTGCCCGAAGTGCGAAATACAGAATGCCAGAAACGATTACAACGAGCACAGCAGACCCGAAGCGATTAGAAGACGGTTCCTCCTGGTCGAAAGGCCAAGTCTCGAAGAGCATCGCCACGAGAAAGATAGCCCCGATGATCGAACCGCAGGCTCCGACGATAACGGGATCTTGCCACTTGAAACCATCCAGAAGGACGAAAAAAGTGATCCAGCCTCCCCCGATGGTAGCCATATGTCCAGCGACAAGCCGCGCTCCTGCGCTCTTGATTCCGCTGAAAGGCCAGCCTCTGAACAGAACGAAAAAGGACATCTGATAGACAACGATGCACAGAAGCAGCGCCGTAAAGTCGATGGCATTCATCGGACCAACACCGTTTCTAAGCCCCAGGGCTGATCGCGCCGCCACTGGCACGGAGTTCCAGTTCGTAACCACGAAGTAGATCGCTACGCCCACCACCCAGCTGAATATGAACGCCGCGACACCCGACGACACGGTGTGCATCTTGTGCAAGGGCCACTTGTTCGAGACAAATGTCAGTTGAAGCATTGTCACGAAAACCGTCGCAGCAATGGGAACAGTGAAGGGAAATGTGGTCAGAACACCTTTGGTGTTCAACTGGGCTGCGTTTGAAGAGAACATTCCCTGAACGCTGAAATGCCCCACAACGGCCAGGCCTACACCTGCTAAGACAACTCCCGCCACGACGATCATGGCTGTGTGAGCCAGACCCGAAACTGGTCTCCCAAACCGGGCAAACGGCCAGCCACCCCACCAGATCGCGCTCACCACCAGAACCGGAAGCGCGAAAGTTGAAATCGGGCCCAATATTACTAGGGATGTCTGGGGCGACCACAACATTGCCAACAGGGCGAATGCGATTGCCACCATAACCAGTCCCAATACCCCAACGAGGGGCTGGCTTCGTCGACTTACCTGCTCCTGTGCCTCAGCAATGACAGGAGAGGCTTCGGATGCAAGTTCGCCGGCATTATCAGTAATACTCATTGCACTATTCCTCTCTAAAAGGACTTCAAGGAGTCC
>JAJZBG010000070.1 GCA_021799035.1 Actinomycetes bacterium
ACACCCGATTGCGGGCCCGATGAAGCGCGAACCACCCGAGTGGCATGAGCCACTGGTTGTCGGGAATCCCCATCTGTGAGGGAGGGGAGGAGGTCAAAAATCAGAGGCCATGCTCAAGGTGGCGAAGTCGTCATTGTCTGGAGCATATCCAAACATAGAGTTTCGCAACGCAAACATTCTCGAACCGCTTGGAATTCCTGGCAGTTGTGATGCGGCATTCAGCGTGGCAACGCTGCACTGGGTTTCAGATCATCAGTTAGCCTTTAGGCACATTGCGCAGACTTTGAAGAGCGGGGGCCTATTTCTTGCCGATTGCGGCGGCAAGGGGAACATATCGGCGGTAAACGAGGTAGTCAGCCTGCTTCTAGGTTCGCTCGAAGCTGGAAACCTTTCACATTTCGAAGATGTTGCACAGACACAGCTGCGCCTTGTTGCGGCTGGCTTTGAGGTAAGAGATGTCCATCTTCTCCATGATCCGGCAAGATTTGATTCTGTCGAAGTGTTCAAGTCGTTCATGGCTACGGTCGTGCTGGGACCACATCTCGAAAGGATGGCGCTCTCCGAGCGGGAAGAGTTCCTTTCCGAGATCGCAGACAGGATGCCAGAGCTCACTGTGGACTACGTTCGGCTTCGAATCGAGGCTGTGAAGCTCTGATGTACTGCCAGCTTTTCGAGCCGGAATCGTTTTGCCGCCGCCCCGATCAGTCTGGTGGCAGACGCTTCTTGGACGATTCGTCTGCCAGCTGTTTCTGGTAGTCCGATAGCTTTGCGGCTAGAGCGTCGTCGCTGGCTGCCAGGATTCTTGCCGCAAGGAGCCCGGCGTTCTTGGCATTGTCAATTGCTACGGTTGCGACTGGCACTCCGCTAGGCATCTGAACTATCGAGAGCAGCGAGTCAAGCCCGTCGAGCTTGCTCAGAGCAACTGGAACTCCTATGACGGGTATCGTCGTCACCGAGGCAAGCATGCCAGGGAGGTGGGCAGCGCCTCCTGCTCCAGCAATTATGACCCGCAAACCTCTATCGCGAGCCTCAGATCCGTAGGCGAGCATCTTGTGAGGAGTCCTATGTGCAGAAACGACCTTCAGTTCATAATTGATTCCGAAGAAGTCGAGCATCTCTGCTGCGCCGGACATCACACGGTAGTCCGAATCAGACCCCATTACTATTCCTATCACTGCCCCCATTTAGATCTCCTGATTGGTATCAAGGCTCAACGATTTCGAGCCCCGATAGGTGGTGGACGGTCTGTCGTGCAAGTTCGAGAGCTTCATCAACGGACTCAGCCGTGGCTGTAACATGTCCTATTTTTCTGTTCTTGCGCGGCGATTTCGAGTAAAGGTGCAGCGAGGCCTCCTTGATCGATAGCGCCAACGGAAGATGAGGCATCACGTTTTGGCTGTTTGAGTTGGAGATAAGGTTCACCATCGCAGCGGCGGGAACCCTGAGCTCCGTTGAACCGAGAGGAAGGCCGAGAACTGCTCGAAGGTGGTTTTCAAATTGAGAGGTGGTGTTCGCCTCGATAGTCAGATGACCTGTATTGTGGGGTCGCGGTGCAAGCTCATTAACTAAGAGTTTTCCAGCTGATATGAAGAATTCAACTGCCAGAATTCCAACCACTTCAAGTTCGTTTGCAAGCTTTTCAGCGATTTGGCGGGCCTCCGCGACCATTTCCTGGGGAAAGTCGCCTGGTGACGTAACCTCTCGGCACATGCCATCAACCTGAAGAGTCCTGACCATAGGATATGTCACGCATTCGCCAGTTGTTGAGCGGACAGCCAACACAGAGCCCTCGGCGTCGAGGTCTAGATGTGGCTCGACTACAAAGGGAAGGTGCGCATTCAGATTGGAGAACAATGAGGCGATTTCCTCTTCCTTGTCGACGATATACACTCCGCGACCATCGTATCCCCCGGTAGATGGCTTTATCACGATGGGCCAGCCGTATCGCTCTGCAAACGAGACTACCTCCGACACCGTGTTGCAGATTTGATATGGAGGAAGATTGTATCCCAATTGATTCAGGCGCTGCCGTTGATTCGCTTTGTTTGCAGACAGCTCAAGTGTTGAGGAGGAGGGGAGCATAAGGCACCCGCGCTTCTCAAGTTCTCTTACGATGCTTGGTGAAACGAGTTCATGATCAAACGTTACTACATCGCATTTTTGTGCAAAGTGGTAGATTTCCGGTGGTGTCCATGCCTCGGAAGACGCTCTGGTTATGTCATGGAAGTATTTGGGTGCCGCCTCGTCTGTAACAGAGGCAAAAAGGTGCGCTTCTATTCCAAGGGATATAGCGCTTTGGTATAGCATCTGGGCGAGCTGTCCGCCCCCTATGATGCCAACCGTTGGAGCCTTGGTCAACTTGTTCCATTCAAGTGCCTTGTGAAGCGGACCTGAACCGCTCTCTGTTTCTCGAGTTAGTCTTTCCTGTCGTATGCTCATAGTCCTTGGTTTGGTGGGGTGAAAGGTCTTTTTTAGCCTAGGTATCACTTTAGTCAGGAGCAGCGATTCACTTTGTCCTGACTGCCGCTGGACAGCTATTTCGAGGCTAAAAAGTCACTGAACTGAGTTCGGGGACAGAGTTCCGTGATATTTGCACGGCCTTTGCCCAGTTTTCCTTTGCCCGCTCTAGGTCTTTCCGTTCGAAGGATGGTTCGGGTTGCACTGTCACACGAGGCTTTATGAGTTCATCGAGTTCGCCGACATCGCCAATCGAGCCAAGAGCAAGGTGGGCCGCAAGTCCAGCACCGATCGTCGTTGCTTCATTTGCGGCAGATACGTGAATTCGCTTTTGGCTGAGATTCGAAAGAAGTTGTAAGAACAACAAACTGTGAGTAACTCCACCATCCACACTTAGGCTGTCAAGCTCGGTTCCGCTATCCGCCTCCACGGCCGCAATCAGCTCTGCACCTATATGTGCGATCCCTGCCAGCACAGCTTTTGCTAGGTTCGCCCGGGATGTGGAATGGGTTAGGTTGACGAAGCAGGCTAGGGCTCCGAAATCCCAATAGGGTGTCGCAAGACCTGTGAGTGCTGGTACGAAAAGCTCCGTGGAGCCCGCTGTGGCTTCTTTCGCAAGCTCTGCCAGCTGCGGTGGGTCTGAAGCGACCCCGAGATTGTTGCACGCGAACTCTATTGCCGAGCCGGCATGAAGGCCAATGGCTTCGATACCGAATAGGAACTCACCCTTTCCGGAGCGTGCGACGATCGGAAATGTCCCATTTGGAAGCCTTTGAGTAGAAACAGGTCCTTCCACTCCCGTGACCATGTCGACCATCGCGCCAGTTCCAAATGTCGCTTTGGCCCGTCCCGGGACAGTGACAGCCTGACCAAGCATCGATGCCTGCTGATCGCCAAGCATGGCAACTAGCGGGATCTTGATGCCGTTTATGTTGGCAGTTCCAAACTCTCCAATCGACGGCTTGATCACTGGAAGGCTCTGCATCGGGATGGCAAGCCTCGAAAGGACGTTCTGGTCGTACCTTTGGGCATTTGGCTCGACGAGACCTGTCATAGCCACATTTGTGTGGTCGGTTGCAAACTTCCCAGTCAGCCGGAAGGCGATCCACGCATCGATAGTCCCGCCTGCGAGGCCCAGCTTGCGGTCCTTGTCGAACAGGTCCATGATCAGCGATATCTTCGAAGCACTCTGGTTGGGTGATAGCGAAATACCAGAAGCCTTTAGGGCTAGGCACATTGGCGCTGTTCTTAGGTCTTGCCAGCTTTGACCTTTGCAAACGGGTTTGCGAGTTTCGGGGTCAAATACTACCGTCGAGGCTCGTTGATTGGTTACGGCCAATGCCGAGCACGCCTTTTCATTAATGAGACGGCCTAGAAGGTTTGCGGAATCTTCGAATAACTTTTCTGCATCGAATTCAACGAATCCTCGGGTGGGAGAGTGGGATGTGAGCCTAGTGCGAAATTCCGCTTCAATTTCACCCTTGTTGTTTACGGCGGAGGCACGAATGTTGGAGGTGCCGATGTCCAGCACAGCCACCAGGGTTGTATCAACCTTTTTGATTGCTGAGTCGTCTTGTCGTGCCATATCCGAAACCTTCTGTCATTGACTTCCTCCTCGCATTTCGCGTCGAGGATTATCATGCTGCATAAAGCCACATTGCGGTTTGTGCTTCAGGGGGTCCGCAAGCAGGTATCCCTCTGCACGCCATGACCGCAATTATCCTGCTTCAAGAATATTTCTGTCGGTGGTTACATCCGCATCTTGGTCACATTCTCGGGCGTTACAGATGAAGCCCGCGTTGCGCTTGTGATTCTTGCTGAGCCGCATCCGCGCGCGGCACAGGTTTGCGACGTGTACTTCGGATCGATTGCAGCCACCACTACTCCTTGTGTGCACGCCTTGTCCTCGAAGCGCTCTTTGGATGCAGGTCATGATTGGCTGAGAATCTCTTTATTGATCCTGCCTTTTTAGCTACGTTCTGACCGGAGTCCTCCACAGTTTTTATGCCGGATCTGGTCATCTGTTTGACTCTCAATTCCTCAGCTGAGACGGGGTCGCAGCTCTGACCAGATTTGCGCCAAAAGTTCCAATGTGAGAAACCGAGGTTAGAGACATCGAAGGGATCAGAGCATCGACGAGTGGGAACAGGTTCCTTTTCTCTGGATGGATAGGATCCCCCTCGGATGCTCACAGCTTCAAGCTATCACGGGGATGCGGCACAATTCTTTTATGACGGCTTTGCCGTTGGCGCAATGACTCCTTCCCATTGTGTTGTGGAAGTGGTTTGACCCGCAATGAGGGTCAACGCAATACTACGCCTTTGGAGTTTCCGGGTTGGGCGTGTCTGGTATTCAAGAGCTGTAGGGGCATGAGCGTGGCTAAGCGGAAACCTGGCTGGGTAAATCCTGAAAAAGGGCTATTGAAATTGGTCAAAGGGGAGATGTAAGTTTGCTCTGGCTGGGCATTTTACTTGTTGATACTAACAAACAATGATTTGCGATTACTAGTGAATGGTAATTGTAATGTCGTGGCTATAGAATGGCAGACGATGAGAAGTTCTGAAGATTTGGTGAAAAGATTTCGAGAGAGCGGCAGGAAGGTGACGCCTCAGCGAGAACGAATCTTTCAAATTCTTCAGGGGAACGACTCTCATCCGACTGCAGAATCAGTTCATGCAGAGCTGATCAGAGAGATGCCAACCGTATCGCTGAAAACTGTCTACCAGACATTGCACGAGCTCGTCGATATGGGGGAAATTTCGCCGCTTGATCTCGGGACGGGATCGTCCAGGTTTGATCCGAACCAGTCGGTCCATCATCACCTGGTGTGCACCCGGTGCCATGCTGTAAGAGATCTGTACCTGGAGATGGGCGAGATTCAGATTCCCACAGATCAGCTGGGAGGGTTCGAAGCAGGCGTTGCGGAAATCACTTTCAGGGGACTTTGTGCTGACTGCAGGGCCAAGATCTCTAAGTGACGACCTTGGCTGTCTGTTGCTGAGACAAGGTTGGAAAGCGCGTGACCGTAGTTCGTTGGTACCTCAGGTGGAACTAGAGAATAAGGAGATAAATATGGCAGAGCTCAAGACTTCCAAGACCGCAGAAAACCTCAAGGAAGCATTTGCCGGTGAAAGCCAGGCAAATCGTCGTTACCTCTACTTCGCCCAAAAGGCTGACGTGGAGGGCTACCCAGATATCGCTGCGCTGTTCAGGTCGGTTGCCGACGGAGAGACTGGACATGCCTTTGGTCACTTTGACTTCCTGGCAGATGGTGTCGGCGATCCGGTAACAGGCGTGCCGGTGGGGAGTTCAGAGGAAAACCTGAAGTCTGCAATCGAGGGTGAGACATACGAGTACACCGAGATGTATCCGGGCTTTGCTCGCACAGCAAGGGAAGAGGGTTTTGCGGAGATAGCTGAATGGTTTGAGACACTGGCCAGAGCGGAGAAGAGTCACGCAGGACGCTTCACCCAGGGCCTTGAATCAATTTCGTAGTGTAGTCTTAGTTCGACTGTGAAGCTCGCCACGTCTTGCCAAATTCTGTGTTTGCAAGGTTCCGCTACCTGCAAACACAGGTGGCAGGACGAGTCGACACCTTAGGAGAGACATGGCTACTACTTACGATCCGTCGCACCCTCGGTACTTCGATGAGAAGGATCTGAGGTCAGAATTGACCCGAGTGTTTGACCTATGTCACGGATGCAGGCTGTGCCTGCATCTCTGTCCATCCTTTCCCACGCTTTTCAATTTCATAGATGCAAGGGATGGAGACGTAAAAGGGTTGACAGTCGGCGAGCAGGATCGTGTCATCGATGAGTGTTACCAGTGCAAGCTCTGCTACAACAAGTGTCCCTATGTGCCGCCTCATGAGTGGGAGCTCGACTTTCCTCGACTGATGATGCGTGCAAATGCGGTCAAGAAGCAGAGCAAGCGGCAGAGTCCTAGCGAGAGGATTGCGGATCAGCTGCTGAGCCGCACTGATCTCCTTGGAAGCGTTTCCGTCAGGTTCTCAGGGTTGGCCAATCGAGCTCTTTCGACCGAGAGCGTCTTGATTCGAAGATCTATGGAGAAACTCATGGGGATAGCTTCCCAGCGAGTACTGCCTCCGTACGCAAAGCAGAGATTCTCTCAATGGTTCAAGAGCAGGATGAAGCCATTCATAGAGAATCGCCGAGCCAAGGCTGTTGTGTATCCCACGTGTTTCATTGAATACCAGGAGCCTGCCATTGGAAAGGACTTGGTGTCCGTTTACGAGAAAAATGGTATCGAGTGTTCTCTTCCTGAGGGTGTGAAGTGTTGTGGTGCTCCTTGGCTGCACAGTGGGGACGTCATGCAATTTAAAAAGGCAGCCGAGAAGAACGTAATGGCACTAGTTGCACAGGCGAGGATGGGAAATCCCATCATCGTTGCGCAGCCAACATGTGCGTATGTCGTGAAGCGTGACTACCCGCTCTACCTTCAGACCAAGGAGGCCAAGGACGTTGCTGCGGCCACCTTTGATGCTGCTGAATTTCTCATGGACGTTCACAGGAATCGTGGCGGGATCAATCTTGAATTTGTGGGAGAGGTTCCGGAATCAGTAACATATCATGCGCCCTGCCACCTCCAGGCTCAGAATGTGGGTTTCAAGAGTCGTGATTTGCTCAAGTTGCTTGGAACCAAAGTGACTGTGGTTAGCAAGTGCTCGGGCATAGATGGTACTTGGGGTTATCGAAAAGAAAACTATGACTTGTCAATGAAGGTCGCCAGCGGGCTCGTCAAAGCAATCGAAAAGAGCGATGGCGAGACGATGGCCGGAGATTGCCATCTCGCGAACACGGCAATTACCGAGGAGACCGAGCGCAAAGTCTTTCACCCGATCCAAATAGTCGCTAGGGCTTACGGGATAAAAGACGAGAAGTAGGCAATAGGAGTGGTAATGGCAAAACTGCAGCTTTCCGACATAGTTGATCTTCGCCAATATGAGCGGGAACGAGAAGCATTCCGTCGGTCGATCATTGAACTCAAGGGGGTTCGCAGGATCTCACTCGGGAATCTGATGACAGTCGTATTCGAGAATAGAGACACTATTAGATTTCAGATCCAGGAAATGGCACGGGCGGAGAAGATGCTGCGTGACGAGCAGATAGAGACTGAACTCGATGTTTATAATCCCATGATTCCTGAAAAGGGCGAGCTGAAGGCAACCTTGTTTCTCGAACTGACATCGAAAGGGATGCTTGAGAAGTGGCTTCCGGCACTTGTGGGGATCGAGAGGTCGATATATCTCAGCGTTGGCGACGGCCCAAAGGCAAAGAAGATCATGTCGCGCCCGGAGGGTGGGCATGAAGCTCAGCTCACAAGGGAGGATGTAACGTCATCGGTTCACTATGTGGAGTGGGCCCTTGATCAGGAGAGTCAGGACCTACTTGCCGAAGGAAAGGCTTTTCTGGGAATCGATCACGCGAAGTACCAAGTTCTCCAAGAGCTTTCTCCGGCAACGGTGGCCTCACTGCTTTCTGATTGGACCAACTAGCTCTTCTGCAAGTTGAGAGGCAATGCAACTGGTTGGTGCCACTCCCACCCATGGAGCTTCTGACCCGTCTGCTGTCTTTGGTGTGGCGCCCAACAATGCTGGCAAGCCATTGCGTTGACCTCCTCCCCTCCCTCACAGAAGGGGATTCCCGACAACCAGTGGCTCATGCCACTCGGGTGGTTCGCGCTTCATCGGGCCCGCAATCGGGTGTCCCTCCAC
>JAJZBG010000018.1:0-40017 GCA_021799035.1 Actinomycetes bacterium
AGTCACGTCTCTTGATCCATGAAGGATCGATAGCATAGGCCAACGGCTTTCACAAATTTTCGAAAATACGAAGCGGGATTTCGCCTTGAACGAGACCTCATGAAATGCTCGAAGTCCAGAACATTAGTAGCCCTCAAAACCACGAGCGAGAAGGTTCACCCATTGAGATGCCACCGGTTCAGTCCCTCCTCCGCCCCGTACTTATTTGAAAATACGCGGTGCTCGAGAGACCTCCTATTCTGCCACCCCAGCCTCTCCAAATCGGGGACTTCTTCGAGATGAGTCACAGGGCCAAAGCAGAGCCAGGCGATCGGCCTGACGTAGGGTGGAAGGTCCATCAATTCTGACAAGAACTCTTCTTTGTAGAATGAAACCCAGCCGACACCCATCCCTTCGCTCGTCGCGGCTAGCCAAAGGTTCTCTATTGCGAGGCACACCGAGTATAGACCTGCATCGTCAATAGTGTTTCGTCCTAGAACAGCAGGCGCTCCACGCTTCGAGTCGTAGGTGACAACTATTCCCAACGTCGAGTCCAAAATGCCTTCGATCTTGATTTTGCCAAAGGTCGACAGCCTCTCTCCCTCGAGGAGATTGGCAAATGCAATCCTCTCCTGCTCCACATGCTTGGCAAAAGCAGAGCGGACGTCGAGATCTTCAACGAGGATGAAGTCCCATGGCTGGCTCATGCCAACACTCGGTGCGGCGTTCGCCGCCCCAAGAACTCTAGCGAGCACCTCAGGATCCACAGGTCCACCGCTGAACTGAGCCCTGACGTCCCGACGCCTGTAAATTACCTCGTAGAATCGCTCATTAATCACTGAACTCACCTTCGGCAAAATCCGGAATAGCCTCCGACGATATAACTAGGAAACAAGCTAATAGGCAAGCCACCGCAACAGGCAACTCAACTGCCGCCTACAAGAGGAAAGCATTCATATGCAGTACATGAGAGCAGCTAGACGTGACCTTCCAATTTCGGGCCAACCAATCAAAAGGGCGGTTCTCCTCCGGGCTTGGAGATACTCCCACAAATACCGCAAGCTCCTCGTAACCAACATAATTTTGATCATCTCGGCTGCAATAATCGGGTCTTTGCCGCCGCTCGTATTTGAGGCCCTCATTAACGACGCCATCGGCAAGCACTCGATGCACCTTCTGTACCAGCTTGCACTTCTGGCCGCAGTCCTCACCCTTTCGCAGACGATCATCAGCGTGGCAAGCCGCTGGCTGAACTCGGTCATCGGCGAGGGATTGATTTTCGACCTGCGCGTATCGCTCTTTCAGCACATCCAGAGAATGCCAATATCATTTTTCATGAGAACGCAAACAGGCGCAGTGCTTTCACGGCTGAACAACGATGTGATCGGAGCTCAAAATGCGGTAGCCACAGTGAACTCGGTATTCTCAGACGCTCTCACCATTATCACAACTCTGTTTTTCATGATCCGAATCTCGATTCCAGTCACCCTCATCTCACTGCTTGCAGTCCCAGCAATTCTCTTCGCGGATCGCTTCTTCGGGAAGAAGCTCACACTGCTTGCCCGAACTCAGATGCAAAAGAATGCTGAGATGTCAACGATCACCACGGAACGCTTCAACGTGTCAGGGGCACTCCTTGTCAAGCTGTTTGGAAGAGCGGGCGAGGAGGCTGGAAATTTTTCAACAAGGGCGGATGCTGTAAAAAAGGCTGGTGTCTCAATGGCGCTGGTCACCCGTTCCTACCTGGCGATTCTTGGCCTTGTGGGAGGATTGGCAACCGTGGCTGTTTATCTCGTTGGAGGACGCGAAGCCATTCTGGGCACCGCCTCGATTGGAGGCATTGTCGCATTGGCCCAATATGTGACAAGGCTGACATCTCCTCTGACTGATCTGGCTTCAGCAAAGGTCAATCTGCTTCAAGCATTCGTCAGCTTCGAGCGGGTGTTTGAGGTCCTCGATGCGAAGCCGGCAATAACTGAGGCCCCCGACGCCATCGACCCGGGAATTATTCGAGGTGAAATCACCTTCCAAGATGTCAGCTTCAGTTATCCCAATGCGCCCTACGTTGCCTCTTTGGAGCCAAGCAATGTCGAGGAAGGTGAGACGATCGGCGCCGCCCTTAAACATATCAACCTGTCAATCGCCCCCGGAGAGTTCATTGCCCTTGTCGGTCACTCGGGCGCAGGCAAATCCACGCTTTCCTCCCTGGTCTCACGACTCTACGATCCGGTCGAAGGCACAATATTTATAGACGGGATCGACTTGAAGAAGATCAAGCTTCAATCCCTCTCCAATACCATTGGGGTTGTCACCCAGGACCCTCACCTTTTCCATGACACGATCCGAGCCAACCTGCTTTATGCGAAACCGAATGCAACCCACTCAGAGCTCGAGCTGGCAATTCGCCAGGCAAGAATCGATGGGCTCATCGACGAACTCCCCCAAGGCCTCGACACCGTGGTAGGCGAAAGGGGTTACCGACTATCTGGAGGCGAAAAGCAGCGCATTGCAATAGCACGAGTCTTGCTGAAGCATCCAGCGATAGTCATTCTGGACGAGGCAACCTCTCACCTGGATTCAGAGAATGAGCTACTTATCCAGGAAGCTCTCGCCGAAGCCCTCTTAGGGAGAACCTCGATCGTCATAGCGCACCGTCTCTCCACGATCGTACAGGCAGACAGGATCGTTGTTCTCAGTCACGGTGAGATCGTCGAGTCTGGCAGTCACTCGGAGCTTTTGGAGAAGCGCGGCACATACTCAGAGCTGTTCAGGACTCAGTTTCTCGCAAAAGAGATCAGCTGATCAACCCGTGCTGACTCTTTGATAGAGTTCAGCAAAGCTCCCATCAGGTAGCCCCACGCTTGCGGCAGATGCAGCAAGCCAACTCTTGACGAAGCCCTCGGTCTCCTCTGGATTTTGGATCTGGCTCTTGTGCTCCAAGATCGCCGCCACTTTGATATCGACGAACCCGGTCACATCAGTGTACGAATTTGGATTTGGAGATGCCTGCATAACAATGTCATTCACACTGTAAGCCTCGAGGCCTTCCACAAGGAGCTCAGGGAAGGCAAACGGATTGCGTGCATCGGGGTACACTGCGCACAATGTTGCCTCAGCGGCAGCCAGGTGATCGGGATGAGATGCGTAGATTCGCTCGTAGTTGCGCTCAGCCGATTGGCACAAGACCCTGTCTGGCCTGAACTGCCTTATCTTTCGAGCGATATCCTTCCTCAGACCCATAGAGACGGTAAGCTCACCATCACGGTAACCAAGGAATGCAAGGTCAGATACTCCAACTCTTCTAGCTGCCTCGGTCTGCTCCCTTTGCCTGATCGACGGCATTTTAGTGCGATCTAAAGCAAGATCAAAGCCTCCAGCGCCCCCATCAGTGATTATGCAGTAGGCCACCTGGACGCCTTGAGAGACCCATTTTGCGATGGTTCCTGCCGATCCAAAATCAACGTCATCGGGGTGGGCAACTACAACCAGCAGTCTTTCAACAGGTTCGAGCTCAACGAAATCGGTCATTATGTTAAACTACCCGGCAATCTGCAAAACTCTCAAGTGCCGCCTAAAACGCCACAGAGCCGCCAGCGAGCATAGAAGGCGCTAAATTTCAAATAATGACCGAAACCAATTCGATTCGCTTATCTCCAGGCGAAAAGGCACCTGAGCTTTGCCTGGAAAACCAGGATAACCAAAAGATCTGCCTCAGTGACTTCATCGGGCAAAAGGTTATTCTCTATTTCTATCCAAAGGACCTGACTCCTGGATGCACGACCCAGGCGAGCGAGCTGACCCAGATCCTGCCAAAGCTCTACAGCGCAGGGTATAAGGTGATCGGTGTATCGCCCGACACTCCTGAGAGGCATCGGGAATTCATCAAGAGAATCAGCATCGGATTCGACCTCCTCTCGGATCCCGAAAAGACATCTATGTCCCAGTGGGGCACCTTCGGAAAGAAGAAAATGTACGGGCGCGAAATACTCGGCGTAATTAGAACGACGTTCATCATCGACGAGGAAGGTGTGATCAAAAAAGCATGGTACGGCACAAAGGCGACAGGCCATGCCGCACGTCTAGCAAAGGAACTGGGGCTGCCGGAATAAAGCTGTCTGAATATAGACCGAATTGCAGCTCATTTCAAACGATGAGGCCCCTGCTAACCTGATAGAACAGTCCACAACTGGTCACCATTACAGGCAGTGCGTCGACCCCAAAACGAAATGGGCTGCGATAAGCAAAGTCGCAGATCGCTCTAGAAAATCGGTCAAACCCAAGAACCGTGAAATATACTACTGAGTAACATAGGTTCTTTTGTCTTGACCGTCGCGCTTTACTGCAGAATCGAGGTACTCAATGTCTGACACGGTAATTGTAGCAACAGCTCGAACACCGATCGGGAGAGCTTACAAGGGCTCACTCAAAGACGTTAGACCTGATGACATGGGAGCATTCATTGTCCGCAAGCTCCTGGAGAAAGTTCCCCAGCTCGATCTTGCCGAAATCGATGACGTGATGATCGGCGCTGCAAACCATGTTGGCGAGCAATCCCTCAACCTGGGGAGGAATATCGCAGCTCTGGCTGGACTCCCGGACACGGTGCCAGGGACTACGGTCAACCGCTTCTGTGCATCGTCGCTCCAAACCATCAGGATGGCATTTCACGCCATCGAAGCGCATGAGGGAGACGTCTTCGTCGCAGGCGGCGTGGAAAGCACAACCAGGACATTAGGAGTGGGCTTCACCGAAAAGGATCTCAATCCTAGATTCACGGACCGTTCCAGATCTGACTTCATCAACGAGATGTTCATTCCGATGGGAATCACCGCAGAAAACGTCGCAAAGAAGTACGGGATCACTAGAGCGAGAATGGATGAGTTTGCCAAGCTCTCGCAGGACAGAGCCGTCGAAGCTCAGACCACCGGGGTGTTCGATCGCGAGATCGTCCCCTACCCAATTGACGACAGCACCATGGCAACGAAAGACGACGGCCCTCGGCCGAATACAAACCTCGAAACCCTTAGCCAGCTTCCGTCTGCTTTCATCGAGAATGGACTGGTCACAGCTGGAAACTCCTGCCCGCTCAATGACGGGGCCGCTGCTGTTCTTGTCATGTCGCAACGCAAAGCTCAAGAGCTCGGGGTGGCTCCGCTTGCAAGGGTCATTGCATCATCTGTCACGGGTTTGGCCCCGGAAATTATGGGAGTCGGACCCATAGAAGCGGTTAAGAAGGTTCTCGCAATTTCGGGGATGAGCCTAAGAGACATCGACACAGTAGAGCTGAATGAAGCCTTCGCAGCACAGGTTCTTGCGGTCTGTGATCAACTCGGCATCTCCATCGAAGACCAGCTCAATCCACATGGTGGTGCTATTGCGTTGGGTCATCCTTTCGGGATGACGGGCGCACGAATAATGACAACCCTGATCAATGACTTGCAGACTCGAGACCAGCAGTTTGGCTTGGAGACAATGTGCGTTGGAGGAGGCATGGGGATGGCAATGATCATCGAGAGGCTTTCGTAAGAGAATCTCTTCCGAGCTCTGCAACGTTCGTGCCGGAGCCGGACTAGCTTTTTTAAGACATGACTACCGAAGATGCGAGCGCTCAGAGTTCTCAACCCGAGAAACACGAAGATAAACCCACCGTGCTAATCCTTGTCAGGCACGGCAACACCGCTACAACTGGAAAAGTGTTGCCGGGACGGTCTCCCGGGCTAAATCTGTCAGACGAAGGTGTCAGACAAGCGGAAGACGTTGCAGAGCGACTGGCCAAGACTGAGAGGATCGCAGCAATCTATGCGAGCCCGCTGGAGAGAGCGCAGCAGACAGCAGCTCCGCTTGGAAGGCGCCTAGGTATGGCGATCGAGACATCGGAACACCTTCTGGAATGTGACTTCGGCGACTGGACGGGGCGCGAGCTGAATGAGCTATATAAGCTTCCTGAATGGATCCAGATCCAGCGGTCGCCATCCAGCTTCAGATTTCCCAATGGTGAATCTTTCGTTGAGATGGCTGGACGCATGTCCAAATTTGTGGAAGTAGCCCAGGCAAACCACAAAGGAGAGATCGTGATTGGATTCTCCCACGCGGATCCGATCAAAACCCTTCTGTGCTCGGCTCTTGGAATGCACCTGGACATGTTCCAGAGGCTGGTGATAGCCACATGCTCAGTTTCCGCTATTTCATACTCTTCTCTGGGACCCCTTGTACTCGGCAGCAATTGGCAGAAGGATTTTTCGATAAAGGTAACTTAATTGTCAACCTCAAAAGACTTTCCAATAGCAGATCACATAGCCGTCGGGGCCATTGGCGAGCCGGGCAAGAGAGTGTTTCTTATCCAAGCTAGGTATCTTGACGAACTTGTCACATTGAAACTTGAGAAGACTCAGGTTGCTGCACTGGCAAGTCACCTAGGAGAGCTTTTGCAGGAGCTGCCAAGGCCTGGGCACCTGGATGAGCCAAACCCGATTCTCGTTCCATACGAGATCAACTGGACGGTTGGCTCTATTGCCATCTCTTATGACGAAAGCGATGATCGAATATACCTGCAGTTCGAAGAGCTTGCCAGAGACGAGGGTGAGCCGTCGTCCCTACAAGTCGGCCTTTCGAAAGAACAGTCGGCCCTCATTGCCATACAGGGCACGCGTTTGATCGAAGCTGGCCGCCCGCCATGTCCCCTTTGTGGTTATCCACTGGATCCAACTGGTCACGCATGTCCCCGGACAAACGGTCACAGAGCACCGACATTATAGAGCATCTCAGCCTGGGAGAGCTGAACGTGATAGGTCGTATGCCCTACAGCTCCAACGCAACGTTCCTTGTAGAAATTTCAGGGGATCCCTCTATGCGAGCGATTTACAAGCCGGGACGGGGGGAACGTGGCCTCTGGGATTTCCCGGAAGGGCTGTTCATGAGAGAGGTAGCTGCGTACGAGTTGGCCGTCGCCCTCGGGTGGGACATCGTACCTCCCACTGTTTACAGAAGAGAAGGACCCCTCGGCGAAGGAAGCCTCCAGCTTTTCATAGACGCTGACTTCGAACAGCACTACTTCTCCCTGTTCGAAAGAACTGAGCTGCATGCGCAGTTCAAGAAGTTCGCCGTGTTCGACATGATCGCCAACAACGCCGACAGGAAGTCCGGACATCTTCTAATTGATGCGAGCGACCATATCTGGGGGATTGACCAAGGCCTATGCTTCCATTCACATCCCAAACTGCGTACGGTCGTGTGGGAGTTTGCCGGAGAGCAGATTCCCGAGGAGCTGCTGGAAAATCTATCGGCAAAAAAGAAGAATTGCATGCAATCTTTAGCTGACTTTTTGATTCCTGAAGAGTTCGCGGCATTTGAAGCACGAATTGCCAGAGTGCTCAAAACGAGAAGGTTCCCAGTGCCGGATCCAGACATGCGATGCTACCCTTGGCCGCTAATCTGAACTGCCGCCGTCCCCTGGAAGGCTGGCGGCAGTTTCGATTCAGCCCTTGGCCTTGATAGCCTCAATCAGCTTGGGCAGGACCTTGTGCACGTCTCCAACGATTCCAAGATCAGCGATCGTAAATATTGGCGCATCGGCATCCTTGTTTATGGCAATGATGTTCTTGGCCCCCTTCATTCCCACCATATGCTGGGTAGCACCAGATATGCCGCAGGCGATGTAGACCGTCGGCTTGACGGTCTTCCCAGTCTGGCCAACCTGGTAGGAGTAAGGAACCCATCCGGCATCCACTATCGCCCTCGACGCTCCAGGTGCGCCGTTTAGAAGCTTCGCGAGTTCTTCAACCAGCTGGTAGCTCTCCTGCTGTCCCAGACCACGACCTCCTGAAACAACAACCGAGGCCTCGTCCAGCTTCGGACCCGTGCGGGCTTCAACGTGGCTTTGGACAATCCTTGCTTTGCCAGCAGATCCAATATCTCCAACGCTTACCTCTTCAACCGAGGCTGCGGAGCCACCTTTCGACTCTGCTGCGAACGACTTTGCGCGAATTATGTACAAGCCCGGTCCCGAACTGGTAAATCTTGCCGAGACGATCTCCGAGCCACCGAAGATGGCATTTTCGCTCACTAATTGGTCGCCATCGATTGAAAGGTTGACGACATTAGTCAGCACCGGCAGATTCAGCTTTGCTGACAGCCTCGCTGCAGCATCGCGGCCCTCGGGAGTGGACGCAAAAAACACCGCATCTGGGGCTTCAGACGGAACACGCTGAGCCATCACCGATGCAACTCCTGTTCCAGCAAGAACCCCATTCAGATCTGTCACGACGACAACTTTTGATGCGCCGTGGTCTCCAAGCAACTGGCCGACCTCTGAACCAACCCCGTAGCTAAAAACCTCGACGGTGGACGCAAAGCCCGCGGCTGCAGTCACCAGCTCCAAAGAGGTGGTGGAGATCCCTGACTCAGACGGCTCGGCAAATACCCAGATTTTTGACAATGGCATGTGAATCTATCTTTCTCTGAAATCTGATAACTACGGGTTGGCTATATGACCTTTATGGACTCGAGGAATTCCACTATCTGCTGGTAGCCCTCGCCTTCGTCAACTACGACGGTGCCCGAGGCTCTCTCTTCAGCGGCCCGCACGGTAACGATCTCCTGCCCAACGCCCAAAGCACCGACACCTAGGCCAGCTACATCAACAGTGTCAACGGGCTTGCTCTTTGCCGCCATGATCCCCTTGAAAGACGGATAGCGCGGCTCCACAACCCCTGCGGTTACGCTCACCAGGGCTGGAAGTGGACACTCCACTTCGTCATACCCCGACTCGGTTTGGCGCTGGACTTTGAGAACTCCGTTATCTATGTCGACCTTCTTGGCGAAACTGACCGAAGGGATGTCCAAGATCTCAGCTATCTGCACCGGAACAGTTCCTGTGTATCCGTCGGTGGACTCGGTAGCAGCCATGACAAGATCAAATGGGTTGCGCCGGATTGCGGCGGCAAGCACCTTGGCAGTCGTGAGAGCATCAGAGCCAGCCAGTGCAGGATCTGAAACCAGAACCGCTTTGTCCGCTCCCATCGCCAGCGCAGTGCGAAGACCGGACACTTCGCCGTTTGGTGCCATCGAGATCAGGGTGACCTCACCACCACCGGCGCGATCAACCAGCTGCAAGGCCATTTCAACCCCATAGCTGTCGGAGTCATCGAGAATGAGCTTCCCTTCTCTCACTAGGTTGTGAGTGCTAGGATCCAGCTTTCCAGGAACCGACTGGTCGGGAATCTGCTTTACACACACGGCTATATTCATTGACGATTTCCTTACCGAAGTACAAAACGCAAACTGAAATGTGAAACGTTGCGACTAGCTTACCTGAATCTCTCGACCGGACCAAGTTCACTTGCTCCGACAAGACTCCCAACTATCACGGACTATCTGGCCGCTCCACCTGCCATCATGAGGGTGAGATCCTTTCCCCCGACCTGGCAATATCGAGGCTGGTCGCGAAATAGAACCGCACAAACTCGTAGCAGGCCTCTACTTCAACAATTTGAGGCTGTCGCACCCGCTCGAGGTGCGTTCGCAACTGGTTTCTTAATCAAGCCCAGCTTTTCCATGCTCTAGCTTGTCCTAGCCAAGAGGGATGGTGAGGACAATTTTGGCGCCATTTTCGTTTTGGATCTCCATGGTGCCTCCGAGCTGTGATACTACAATGTCGTTCACAATGAGAAGGCCGAGACTCACTGCCTTCTCCATGTCAAATCCTTCCGGAAATCCTGCACCATTGTCGGCGACGATCATCTCAAGCAGATCATCACGCTGGTCAAGAAACACCTCAACCAGACCCGTCTCTCCACTGCTAGCGAAAGCTGCACCAAAGGCATGGTCGATGGAGTTCTGCAAAAGTTCAGCCAACACCAGTGCCAACGGTGTTGCAACTCTCGCGTCAAGGTCGCTGGCAGACCCTGTGACTTCGATCTTCACTGGATAATTCGGCATGATGGACTCTTCCGCAAGTTTCACAATCGCCGAGACGATTTCAGGGAATGAAACCTGGTCACCTATCTCTCTCGAAAGGATCTCGTGAACCACAGCAATGGAGCGGATCCTTCGCTCCGCCTCCTTGAGCGCGTCTTGCCCCTGCGAAGGACCAAGCCGGCGGGCCTGAAGGCGAAGGAGTGACGAGATGGTCTGAAGGTTGTTCTTGACGCGGTGATGGACCTCCCTGATCGTGGCGTCCTTGCTTAGCAGCATTCGATCACGGCGCCGAAGTTCGGATATGTCTCTCATCAGCACCAGGGCCCCTGTCACTTCACCTTCGTCAAGGAGCGGTATGGCATGCATCATTAGCGTTACGTCGGCACGGTGCTCGATCTCTTCTATTACGGGCCTATGAGTTGCGTATGCCCGGTCAGGAGCGGAGAACTGAAGCCCGGAATGCCCAAAAAGGTCGCCTTTCTTGATCAGATGCAGTCCAAGCCGATGCAGGGCACTCGCCGCATTGGGCGACATAAATACGATCCGCTTTTCAGCATCAAGCACGAGTACACCGTCACCGACCCTCGGAGCTTCCTCGATATCGGTGCCCTCGAAAGGGAACTCTCCATCAGAGATCATTTTGGCAAACTGTTCGAAAAGGCGGATATAGGTTCGTTCAAGCTCGCCATGAACAAGCCGGGCACTAGTGATGTGCCGCCTGTCGATGATCGCGATTACCCTACCTGCCCGGCGGACCGGGATGCACTGAGAGACTATCCACTCCCCTCCGTCAGGGCTGATAGACTCCCTGAACACCAGCATCTCAGATTGGAAGCCTTGCGCTACAAGGGAAACCTCCTCTGGACTTCCATTGGTTCCAACAAGATCATCAGGAATAGATGTCTGAGCGGTCGCTGGCCTGACTTGCGCAAGAATCACGAATTCGGGAACTGCGGAGCCATCATCAGTTGGCTCGCTGTGGCGCAGCGGAGCATATAGAACGAGGTCCGAGAAACACAAATCAGCCAGCATTCCCCACGAGCTAGTGAGACGCTGCAAATGATCGATGTCGGTGTCGTCTAAGTTTGCCTTCTTGGCGAGCAGGCTAAAGGTTGACATTCTCCCACCGAGCTCTCATTATCTCTCTCCGTACGTCCTCCGACAGCTAGATCGCAACGTCATATGCCTTCCGATCCCTGAAGCCACGGAGCGAGTGGTAACCGGCTGAAACAACGTACGACTTAACCTCATCAGCCTTGAAGGCAACATCCGCCAAGCCATGAGCGTCGGAGGCAGTGGTGATTGGAACACCGTACTCAAAGAACTTCCTTAGTAGATAAGGAGCTGGATATGCCTCTCCAACAGGCTTGCGCCATCCCGCCGAAGAGACCTCGGCCGCAATGCCGGAATCTCGCGCGCCTTCAGCCATGCGATCGTAAAACTCTGCTGGAGTTGCCGGAAAATGGCCTGCAACCTTGATCAGATCAGGATGGGCCAGAACGTCCACCGTCCCAGAATCGGCGAGTTCCTCAAGAGCCTCCGTGTAGCTTTTCCATGCGTTCTCAATACCAAATTCGTCCCACTCCGCCATGATCACCGGGTCCGAAACATGATCGAACGGCCAAGCACCCAGCCAATGAACAGATCCAAGAAGCACGTCGAAAGGATACCCCGCCAGGAATTCAGAGACTTCATGCATCCTCCCAGGGTAATAATCAACCTCCATACCTATGATCACCGGGAATCCCGCTGCCTTCGCCTCAAGTGCAACTTCAACATAGGTGTCAAGGTCAGCCTGGGCGTGCTCCGCCCAATACTCCTCCATGATTGCCCTGACAGGAGTGTCCGGGTATTGCTTGAAAAACCCGCCTAAGAAGCGGTCCACCTGGACGAAACGAAAGAGGTGCTCGGTTATCGCGATCTCGTCGACGCCATTCTCTTGAGCCAGCTCGCAGTACTCGTGAAGCTGGTCCAACGTTGGCGTCTTGTCGCGCTGCCCATGCGGCCATAAATGAAGATGATAATCAAGCACGATTACATCGTAGGGGCTTCAGCACCGCTTGCAAGATAACCTGCAACCTTCCCGAGAGAAATCAGATCCGATACGTCGAAATTCAAGTGGGGAACCAGCGTGACGAGTTCTTCGTCGATTGGGAGTTTGGCAATCTCGTCCGCCTCATCGATGGAGACGCCAGAGAAGTTTAGAAAGCTATCGGCAACCTCAAGCAGCACGCGTTCAGCAAGAGCTTCAAGGCGAGCCTGGGAGTACTCGCTCTCCTTGATAAATTGCAGAGACGATCCTTTCTGGAGAAACTCCTTGGCAAATTTCTCGTAGGCGTCCTGAAGCTTGTGGGCTAGCAAGATTGCAGCCGGGTCACGAAAATATGCCGGCAACGCTCTGTTGACAACCATCTGGCCAAGACTCAGGTGCCTTGCTTCAAGCGCCGAGACAAAGTATTCCGCCTCCGTCATTGGGACAGACTCTGGTGAGGCTACAACAACAAACGACGTCGAGGAATTTTCAAGAATTCCTGCTACCGACTTGGCGCGCTCCACGAACCCGGCATACATTGACTCGAAAAGCAAAAAGAACTCCGCCACGTCAGAGAGGAACTGGGCACCAAGAATTTTGTCTGCAACCTGGTAAAAAGGCCTGAACATCCCCATGAGAAGCCGATTTCTTGCCGGTATTGTCAGCCATTTGAGCAGCCTGGACGAGAAGAAGTCTGCCATCTTGCTGGGCGCATCCAGAAAATCAATCGCATGTCGTGATGGCGGGGTGTCGACAACTATGAGATCGTATTGTTCAGATCTATACAGTTCGTAGAGGGTCTCCATAGCGATGTAATCATGGCTTTGAACGAAACGGGACGAGATGTTCTTGTAAATGGGGTTCGATAAGATTTTCTGCCTGGTGACGGCATCAGGGGCATGGCGGTTCACAAGCTCGTCCCAAGAGCTCTTCGCATCAAGCATCGCTACGTATAACTTGCCTTCAACCTTGTGGCCGACCGCTTTATCCAATTCTGCAGAAGAGACGCGAGATCCCTTGGAACTGAGGCCTACAAGCCCGAGGGAATCGGCCAGCCGTTTGGCGGGATCCACCGTGATGACGAGAACCTTCTTAGCAGAAAGATCCGCCGCAGCAAGACCAAGAGCTGCGGCGACGGTCGTCTTGCCTACACCGCCAGGGCCTGCAACGATTATGATCTTCGACTCATCGATTAGAGCCTCTAGTCCCGCCATAGAAGTTCGTCCCACTCTGCTGAAAGTGCTTCGCTCAAAGCTCTGACGAGTTTCATTCCGGTGCCGACCCCGAACATCAGCGGCAGAAGAGCCACAGGCGTGTCACCTGCACTGCTCATAAGCCGCTCAACGTAGGGAGCGGCACAACGACGCATGTCCAGTGCAGCATTGGACCCCTTCAAGAGGGTGCCGATGTCACCAGCCACTACTTTGTCAAGAACTTTGCTTGCCTTGGGATCCTGAAGTGAGGTGAAAAACTCTTCTTCTGACCGAGAAAAGAGCTCGGGCATTACCTTGTTCACGATCAGGGCACCGAGGTGTACTTCGGTTTCAACATCTATCCGCCCAGCCAGCTCGAGTGCCTCGTTTATAGGCGTCTCTGCTGGAGTGGCCACCACAATAACGGAGGTCTGCGCCTCATCGTAAAGAATGTCCTCCATCCAGGCAACCTGGTCCTTGACCATACCAAGCCTGACAAGCTCAGATATGCCCTTTGGCGATGCAAGCTGGGACACTATATGCCCGGTAGACGTTGCGTCCACGAGAATCAGATCGTACTTTGCTTCTTTGACCTCATAGCAGAGCTTGCCCACCACCAGTATCTCTTGAACTCCAGGTGCAGCATTGGCGACGAAATCGAACGTCTTTGCCAATGGCCCCAGCTTTGCCACCACGGGTAAGCGCAGATAGATTCGCAAGTACTCCCGGAGAGCCTCCTCGGTATTCATCGACATCAACCAGAGATTCTCCCGAATCTCGGTGGCCTCAAATCCACTGGGCTCACAGTCGAGAAGGCGGGCCACATCCCCTTTGGCGTCTACCTCGCAAATGAGAGTGCGCTTTCCAGCCTTTGAAGCCAGGAGTCCTAAAGCTGCAGTAACTGAAGACTTTCCAACTCCTCCCTTGCCTGTGACGAACACCAGAGACCGGTCGAGCAAGCCATCAGATTGAGATCTAGAGCGGGGCACAGCACTCTCCTACGGCGCGCCGAAACCTACACGTCGTTCTTCCTTGGTGGCACCGACTTCGACATAGGAAAGCTTCGACGCAAACACTCCCAACTTGTGACCCTTTTTGTCGGCAATCCAAATTATTGACGAACCAGATGAGATCGAGGCCTCCAACGAGGCGATGAATTCATCTTGCGTTGTGCCTTCCGGCAATTCGAGATCGATCTCTCGTGGCGAATCTGAGATGCCAATACGAATGTCCACTATCTGCCTCCGCTACAGTAACTTGAACCCAAGCCTAACGGAAATCTGCGTCAATTCGTAGATAGCTGAAAGTTTCGCGTGATTCCGCGTCCATCGTCGACCCGGCATCATCACTGGGCGCTGGAACCAGCAGTACTTGGCAAAGTGAGGCAAATATGATCCCCATTTGGATGGCTGCACCCACGCACTTAGCGCAAGGCAGGACAGAAGATGGCGCCTTAGGCCTTTTCAAAACGGCCGCCTGCTCAATGCCACTTAGATCTAAGACCCCGGGGCCATTTCCGTCGCTATCCACTCAAGCCACACCGAGTTTCGCAGCGACAGCCGTCAGCCCTTCACCTTGAGCTCAGATCGATATACCCGAGCCGGACCGAGAGCTTCCACCGCCGAGGCTAGCGCATCGTATGCCTTTGCAATGTCAGAGTCCGGTTCAGCCGCGGTGATTGGAACCCCGTCATCGCCTCCAACTCGAATGTCAGGAGTCAACGGAATCTGAGCGAGCAACGGAACTCCAAGGTCGTCAGCTAGCACCTTTCCTCCCCCCTCTCCGAAGAGAAGGTACTTCTTCCCGTCATCTCCGACGAACCAAGACATGTTCTCGATCACTCCTCGAAGAGGCAGCTTCAACTGCTTAGCTGCATACGCGCTGCGCTGAGCGACCCGCTGAGCCGCCGGCTGGGGAGTGGTTACGACCAGTATCTCCGACTTTGGCAGGTACTGCCCCATTGAAAGCGCAACGTCTCCGGTGCCGGGAGGCATGTCCAGAAGAAGGAAATCCAGATCACCCCAGTAGACATCCACCAGAAACTGTTCGAGTGCCTTGTGTAGCATTGGACCTCTCCAGATAACCGGTGTCTCGTCTGACACGAAGAACCCTACCGAGATGCACCTGACCCCATAAGCGACCGGTGGAAGCATCAAATCGTCGATCAACAGCGGATTTCGCGATATTCCCAGCATCTTGGGAACAGAAAACCCGTAGACATCGGCATCCAGAATCCCGACTTCGTAACCCTTCTTTGCAAGGGCGATTGCAAGATTGACTGTGGTTGAAGATTTTCCAACTCCACCTTTTCCGGACGAGATTCCCAGCACCCTGGTCTTGGAGCCTGCTTCCATGAACTGGTTGGGTCGACCTTGCTCATGGCCGATAGGGTTTGCAATCGAACGGGCCTCTGCATCAGTCGGAGGCTGTATCAGATTACGAAGACGCTTTATCTCCTGTTCGGAAAGTCCTCTCAACTCAACATCCACCTTGTTTGCAAGGTTTGCCTGAACAAGCGCGGGAAGCACTGCAGACTTCAATGCATCTTCATAAGGCAACGGATCCGCAATCACGCCAATCGGTACCACCACTTTGCTGCCCCAAGCATTTATGGGCTCACCCACCAGCCCTAGCTCCACTAATGGCTTCCTGATCTCAGGTTCCAACACGCCCCTAAGGGCTTCTTCCACTTGCTCTTTACTGACTGCCACGACGTACCTCCGACCGGCCTAGGGAACCTGTTTGCTGCGAAAGACCTAATGCCTGATTAAATTCTCCTACCGCTATAGAATAAATGTTATGCGGGAAAGTAGATCTGTGACAACTTCTGACGACTCAAGTCAAGATATTGGTACTGAATACGCCGATATCTTGGCTCCGCAGTCCACTGAAGGGAATCTTCACGAAATTCTGCCTACCGCTACGCACAACCTCTCAGACGACCAGTTTTCCACGACAATTGCAGAGATCGTATCTGCCTTCGGAGACCCGACAAGACGGAGCATATACTTGTTCACCCGGGAGTCCAACGGAGTCACCGCATCAGAGGTGGCTGCCAGGTTCGGTCTGCACCCTAACGTGGCAAGGCACCACCTGGACAAACTGGTGGCCGGTGGATATCTGGATGTGTTTGTAGATCGAAAGCTGACTAGCGGAGCGGGCCGACCCTCGAAAAAGTACAAGGGGTCGAAATTCCAGAGCTCCGTAGAGACAAGTTCTCATAGTGATGACCTCCTCTCCTTCTTGCTGACAGCTGCGCTAGAAAGGTTGAGCGAGGACGAGATAGAGTGCATGGCCAACGAGGTCGGTGAAAAATATGGCCGGTTGCTCGCCTCTGAAATGAAGCCTTTGGAGAGCCAGCTATCGCTCCATCAGGCCATGAGAGCGATAGCAGATGCTTTGACGGCACACGGATTTGCTGCGAGGTCAGAACAGTCGCCATCAAGCCGTGATACGGTCGTTGCGGAATGCTGCCCCTTCGGCTCTGTTGCCACCTCTCACCCTGTGCTTTGTGCCGTTGACAGGGGCATTGTGAGAGGTATGCTTACAACTCTTTACGGTGGGCCGGTACCCATCAAGATGTCGTCAAGGGCCCGTGGCGACAAGAGCTGCGCGGTTTCCGTTTAGCCGCAGACATTGGAGGACAGCTCCAACGTATCAGTCGCCCCAGTACCGCTGCTCCTTCCACGGATCGCCATACATGTGGTACCCGTTCTGCTCCCAGAAACCCGGCCTGTCGCCCGCCATGAATTCGATGCCCCTCAGCCATTTCGCGGACTTCCAGAAGTAAAGCTTTGGAACAAAGAATCTCAATGGATAGCCGTGATCTGGTTCCAGGGGCTTGCCGTCATACTCGTACGCGAGCAACGCAACATTGCCCCCGAGAAGATCGGCTACTGGAAGATTTGCCGTAAAGCCGTATTCGCAATGGCACATTATGTGAGTGACATTTTCATGCGGCTTGGCAATCTCCCAGATCGTTGAGAACGGGACGCCCCTCCAAATTGTGTCAAACTTTGACCACTTGGTCACGCAGTGTATATCCACCGTGACCTCTACCGCTGGCAAGGCAAGGACTTCCTCCCAGCTGAGGACAGCCTTGTTCGCAGCCAAGCCGGTAATGGAGAAAGTCCATTGCGATAGATCCTTGTACCTTGGCACGCTCCCCGCATGCAGGACGGGAAAGCGATCCGTGCTGTACTGGCCAGGGGGAAGGCGGCTCGGATCAATCCCGGATTTCAGCAGCTGCTCTCTGTTGCGGTCAAAAAATCCCATACCAGATTCTACCAAGCGCGTGATCTCTATTTGGCTAGCCAAGCTGGGATGGCACAGGTTGGCCCGCGTCTTTGTAAGCGGAAACCAGCACTGACTTTGTCGCATTCACAAAAGAGCTGTTCGGTTTATCAGCCAGAAACGCGTTGAACTGGACTACAGCATCCTTGGCGTCGTGGCGATACTGGAAAAGAACGAGACCAAGAAATAGTCGAGCATCGGGATAGCTGGGATCCAGTTTGACTGACTGCTGAAGAAACTGCATTCCCTGGTTAACCAATGGATCACTCTTGTCCTTTTCACCGGCCTGGGCAAGCAGCCAACCCTGGTAGGCCAGGGCTACGGGTTGATTTGGATCGACCTTGAGAACTGAAGAAAGCAGCTTCAAGGCTTGGACATCCTGCCCCTCGTTAGCGAGCACCCTGGCTTGAAGAATTGCCTGGGCCTCATTCTGAGCCTGGAGGGCCGCTGCCGCCAGCTGGCGGTTCGCGTTGTCCTGGCTCCTGATCAGAAAGAACCCGGACGCCGCGCCGCCAACCAGGAGTAGAACACCGACGTAGAAGACCCAAGCCTTTCTTACCGAACGGAGCCGCTTGATGCCGCTGGCAACCGCTTTGATTCCAGGCAGTTCTGGGTCTTGTTCCATCGAAAGTCGTTCGGTATCCACTGATTCAGTGTGAAAGACAGCCAGCGCAGGTGACACGGATGGTTCCACATCAACCACAGGGCTGGCAATCTCTGCTTCCCCCTGCATCGCGCTCTGCGAAGTCTTTATGCCACGCATTCTTTTGTACCCGTAAAACCCTATTGCCGCCAAGACAATCGCAAGGAATGCAAAGGGCATCAAGTCGATGATCCTTCCGCCGTATCCTGGCGGGGGGGCCATCAAGATATTAGGTCCATAACTGGCCTGTAGTGCATCTATGATTTGCTTGTCGCTCTTCCCAGCTTTAACCTGCTTTTGGACAAAACTCCTAACGGCAAAGGCACCTGCCGTGTTCGAGTCGAGGGCCGAAATTCCATCGCAGCTAGGACATTTCACCTCGGATTCAATCTGGGTTATCCGCTGCTGAGGTGTAAGGCGCGCATTTGAAGAGAGCAAAGAATAACTGATCCCACCGACGGCGACAACGACGGCAAGAAGCAGAGCCCAGCTGCGCAGCTTCATTCTTCCGGCAGCCGAATAGAGCGGCCGCCTGCCCTCAGTGCCCACGTCGTTCACTTTGATTCTCGAAAACCGCGCTTGCCATACATCAGAAACCTTTGGATCTTGCCAAAGCAACGAGTTGATCGAGAGAGGACAGATTCACTGGTCCGACAATCTCGGTAAGTATCACACCTTTCGGTGATATCAAGTACGACTGTGGGGGGTCCGAGACTCCGTAGGAGAGTGCTATCTGCCCGTTGGGATCCGTGACCGCCTGATAGGTGGCACCATTTCTACTGAGAAAGTTCTTTGCCGAAGAGGTAATGTCATTGAAAACGACCCCAAGGACACGCACGTCTTGATTTGTGTTTGAAAACTGCACCAGTGCCTTCTCCTCCTGCTGACACGGTGTGCACCATGAAGCAAAGAAGTTCACGAGAACGAAATGCCCTGAATAAGAGCTCAGGCTTAACTTCTTGCCTGCAAGTGTCGTAGCAGATATGGGCGGGGCTGTTTTGTTGATCAAAGGCGATGCCACAGTCTGCATGCTCACAGGCCGTCTGGTCGCCAAAAGAATGGAAAATCCAACCAAGCAAGCTCCAACCGCTATCGCTAAGATTCTGACGGTCTTCCTGGCACTTTTTCGGGTTACGTCTTCCAACTGTCTGTCCACTGGTTGCGTCGTTTCTAGTGCATTTCCTGCATCTCGGAGCCCACTTCTCCGCTCGACTCCTCGCGCTCCTCAACTGATTCGAGAGGGGAAATGTCCTTGGTTCCGAAAGCGGCTATAGCAGTTCCCAGTGCCATGAGACCTCCGGCTATCCAAATCCAGGAAACAAGCGGTTGAATCACTACACCAAACATCGCGGACCCGCTACCCGTCTTAGGCGGCTGATCAAGAGTCAGGTAAACGTCGTCGACTAGGCCAGGCCTGATGGCTGGAGTACCCACGACCACGCTGTTATTTCCAAACTGAGACACTTCAGGTTTCAAGTTTTGGGAGCCGTCGACCGAGATCAGCGCCTGCAGAGAGGTCTTGGCCGGCGTGACGATGGTCTGGATGCCGTGATAGGTGAAAACATGTCCGTCAAATCTGGCACTCTGACCCGGCTTGAGCACCAGCGATCCGCGTTTGCCATAAGAGGTGGAGGAGACAAGCGCAAGCGCGATCAGGACGACGGCTACATGGACCAGCATTCCACCGTTTGTCCTTGAAAACAGGAAACGAAGAACCCCATCTTTTCTCCGGTTGCTGTAGATCGTGTGCACTACAGCCTGGCGCAGCGCAGCAACACCTGCAAAGACCGCCATGGGATAGGCGAAGATCAGCCCTGGACTGTGGACCTTGGCAACTACCTCGACAACCACGGTAACGGCAGCTGCAAGGGCCGGCCACATGAGTCGTTTTTGTATAACGCTGCGGCTGGTCTTCTGCCAAGGCAGCAGAGGCGCGATTGCCATGAAAAACAAGAGCGCAATTCCGAGGGGCCCTATGAATGAGTCAAAGAACGGAG
This sequence comes from Actinomycetes bacterium, assembly GCA_021799035.1. Lineage (GTDB taxonomy): Bacteria > Actinomycetota > Acidimicrobiia > Acidimicrobiales > Acidimicrobiaceae > SCQM01. The sequence goes on from JAJZBG010000018.1 coordinate 20,053, forward strand.
CGCCCACCGTGACTTGAGCGCCGTTCACCGCCTCAATGAGCAAAGGAAATGTTGTACCGAGCAAAACTACAAATGCGAAAAGAGAAAACAAGATATTGTTCACGAAGAATGCCGTCTCGCGCGACATCGAAGGTACCATTACGCGTTCCGACCTCAATCCATCTCCCCGCCAAGCTATCAGTGCGAGCGAGGCGCCCACTACCACAAAGAAGAAGACGAGCAGGAATGGGCCAAGTGATGAATCTGAGAAGCTGTGGACCGATTGGAGTATACCCGAACGCGTAAAGAAGGTGCCGAGTATTGTAAGAGAGAATGCGGAAACGATCAGGGCTATATTCCAAATTCTCAGAATTCCCCTGCGCTGCTGGGCAATCGAAGAGTGGAGGTAGGCAGTTCCAGCCAACCAAGGCAGGAGAGCTGCATTTTCAACGGGATCCCAAGCCCAGTATCCACCCCACCCCAGCACCTGGTAAGACCACCAGGCTCCAAGCACGATGCCGACAGTCAAAAAACCCCAAGCTATCAGCGACCATCTTCGAGTCTCGGTTATCCAGTCTTCATCCAGCCGGTTGGTGATCAAGCTTGCAATAGCAAACGCGAAGGGCACAGTGAAGCCCACAAAACCCAAGTAGAGAAATAGGGGATGAATCGCCACTAGCGGATTGTCCTGCAGCAACGGATTTGGCCCGTTTCCATCAGCAGGAACCTGCCCAGCAACATGTACGAATGGGTTTGCTGGACCGAGCATCAATGCAAAGAAAAAGGCTGCTACAAGGCTGACGACCAGAATGGCCCAAGCCGGGAGCTCGTCGGTTGGCCTCCGCCGCGTTCGTATCACAAGGCTGCCCGCATAGATGGCGAGAACCAGGCCCCAGAGAAGTATCGATCCCTGCAGAGCGGACCACATGCCGGTTATCGTGAATAGAAGCGGGGTCTCTCTGGAATTGTTGGCAGCAACGTAGGCTAGCGAAAAGTCGTGCGTCAACAACGCCCGCTCCATCGCAACGGTGGCCAGGATAGCGCCTGCCAAAAGAACGAAGCTGTAGCTTCTGCCATGCCGGATTATCCCGGTCTTGTGCGTCTTCAAACCGTAGCCGAGAACGCCGATGCTCGCCAGCGAACCGAAAAATGCCACAAATATGCCGGTCTGACCCAAGGCGCCGTTCATAGCTTCTTTCCGTTTACGGTAGCTACGCGGTTGGGGTGCGCGGCGATATAGCTCGACGAATGTTTCACCATTATCTGGGTTGACATGAAGATGCTGCCGGCAAAGTGTCCGACCAGCACTACAGGTATGTTGGGCTGAAAGAGCTGTGGCGGATTTGCGGTATCGTGCACCTGAACAGACACATTCTTCGATTCGACAGAAAAGTCGACACCTTTGCTCGTGGTATGGATGCTCCCAGGGACGACAACTCCCTCGAGGCGGAAGGTGCTAGTGCCCAGCTGAGCACGATCTTTCCACGCACCTGCTGCAGTCCGGAAATAGACTAGCGAGTTGCCAAGGCCCTTGTAGAGCAGAAAGCCTATGGCAACTAGGACGACGGCCACCGCAGCCCAAGCTCTTCGCACCTTCCGCTTCGAAGGAAGCGTTCGTGGCTTCAAATTTCTCGGTCCTGCCGGAACGCTGGAATCGTTGCTAACTGAAAACGGCTCCTCCATCTATTCAGTCGGCCCCGGATCACTCTTTTTCTCTTTTACCCTGACCGGAATCAGCGCCTTCTTTGCCTTGCGCGACCTTCCAAGCAATAGTGCCGAATAGCCCGCTAGAACTCCCAAAACTGCCAGATACCCGGCCTCTACATAGCCATTCATATTTGCTCCTCCAAGCCCCGCTCAAACCTTCGAAGGCTGGTTGATCTGGTCATTGCCATCTTTCACATGCACCCGCTGAAACTCCAACTCGGGCTCACGCTGCCGCTCTTGTATCATCTGTTCCAACTCTGCATCGAGAACTTGTTGCTGCATGGAAGCAATCTCGTACCGGTGCATAAGCATCCATGCATACACAAAAGTAAAAGATATGAAGCCTAGCAGCAGCGTCATCGCCATCTCCCCGTGAATCTTGGGGCTTAGCGATGGATTCAGCACAGTAGCGCTCTGATGTAGCGTTCTCCACCACACAACCGACTGATGAACAATCGGTACATCAATAAAGGCAATAAGGCCCGCAATTGCCGACCTGACTGCCCTCTGGTGACTATCTGCAGGCACGCTTCGCAGTGCAAGATAGCCGAGATACAAGACGAATAAAAGGGCGGTAGTCGTCAGCCTTGCATCCCAGGTCCACCAGACACCCCATGCAGGCTTGCCCCATATAGAACCGGTGACAAGTGTGAGTCCTGTGAATACCACGCCAACCTCAGCAGAAGAGGCTGCCAACAGATCCCACTTTATATTTCGAGTACGCTTCCAGAGATACAGCACGCTTGCTATCGAGGTCACGCCATAAGCGAGATAAGCGACCCAGGCAACGGGCGGGTGTACATAGATCAACCTCACAAGCTGACCTTGCACCACGTCAGGTGGCGTGATCCACAGACCCAGCACCACTGTTGCGGCAACCAGAATCAATGAAAGGCTCCCGACTAGTTTGCGCGTCCATCTATACCCGTTGGATTCCATCAACCCTCCAGAATGCTGCCGAAAAAAATAGCCCCTAATGCAAGATAGACGACTGCAAAAACAATGAGTAGTCGGAGCCACGGATCGCCAATTGATGAAGTGCCCGAAAGGGCGTCCTGCCAAGCCTTTGTACCAGCCAACAGCACTGGTGACGCCACTGGCACAAAGAGCAAGGGAACGAGCGTCTGCTTTGCCCTAGAAGCACTCGCCAGCTGCGAATAAGTTACGCCCGCTGCAGATAGTCCAAGCGTGGCAAAGAATGTTGAAGCAAGCATCAAGGGCCAGCCACCAACCTTCGACCCGTACAGCACAACTACTCCCAATAGCAGAAGAACTTCGAGCAGAAACAGCTGGACAAAGACGGCTACTACCTTTCCGAGAAAAATCCCGCCATGGTCAACCCCGTAAACAAGCAGGCCGTCCCCAGCATTGTCGTCAAGCTCAATAGCAACTGTCCTTTCAACGCTGAGAATCGAGGAAAACAGGACTGCAAGCCAGAAAAGACCCGGAGCCACTTTTTGCAGTGTTCCTGGTGACGTATCGAGGGCAAAGGCAAAGACGATCAGAACCACAAAAGCGAAGGGGAGGATCTGGTTAGCAGTCACCTTTGTGCGCAACTCAATTTTGAGATCCTTGGCTGCTATAAGGCGTGCATCACGCCACATGGCCACTCTCCTGCTTGGGCTTTACCGTCTCTTCAGCAACGATCGCCTCGGAAAGGAGTGAATCGCCAACTATCTTCCCGCCTCCGACTTCTACAACCCTGGTGGGCACAAGAGATCCGTGTTGTGCTTCGTGGGAGACCAAAAGAACCGTGGCTCCAGCTGCCACCTTGGCATTTACGGTGCTGTCAAGCACTTCTCTGGTCCATGAATCCAAGGATGCGTGAGGCTCATCCAACAACCAGAGTTCTGGGTTGCGCGCTAAAAGCGCAGCCAAGGCTACCTTCTTCCTTTGGCCCGCCGACATCTTGACTACCCTTAGATCCGCCAAGCGGCCCGCAAGCCCCACGCTTGCCATGGCAGAGTCCGCTCCTGACGGATCCGACCTCGTTGCCTTCAGCACGAAATTCACATTCTCTCTCGCCGTCAAATCTTCATAGAGGAAGCTCTCGTGACCCAGCAGTCCGACGCGATGCCTCGCATCTCCCGGATTTGCAACGATATCCACTCCAAGCACTCTGGCGCTTCCTCGAGTTATCCGCAACAGACCTGCAACGGCCCTCAAAAATGAGGTCTTTCCAGCCCCGTTGCGCCCCGTGACGAGAACAATTTCTCCTGGTCCTGCCTCGAAGTCCAGGCCGGTCAGAACAGGAAAATTACCTGAAACCACAATCACGTTTTTGAAACTGACCAGACTTTGCATTTACTTCACTCTAACCAGGCATTGCCGTCTACCTAGTTGCTAAGGGACTCCAGGTCATGGCGGACCATCATCTCGACCAGGGCAGGAAACTCAACTTCCGCCTTCCACCCTAAAACCCTTTGGGCCTTCGATGAATCTCCAACAAGAAAATCTACCTCGGCAGGGCGCATAAAAGCCTCATCTACCACTACGTATTTTTCCCAGTTCAACCCCAGAACCGAAAAAGCGACGTCGCAGAACTCGCGCACCGAGTGAGTCTCACCGGTAGAAATCACGTAATCCTCGGCAGCATCCTGCTGCAGCATCATCCACATCGCTTGCACATAGTCGCCCGCAAATCCCCAGTCCCTCTGCGCCTCCAGGTTCCCAAGTGCCAGTTTGGAATCCATTCCGAGCTTTATCCTGGCAACACCGTTGGAGATCTTGCGGGTGACAAATTCCAGGCCTCGCCTCGGAGATTCGTGATTGAAGAGAATCCCAGAGACTGCGTGCATCTGATGGCTTTCCCGATAGTTGACCGTTATCCAGTGGCCATATACTTTTGCCACGCCATAAGGACTTCTTGGATAAAACGGCGTCTTCTCGTTTTGGGGGACCTCTCTGACTCTTCCGAACATCTCGGAAGAAGACGCCTGGTAGAAACGAATCTCCGGATCCACCGTCCGTATGGCGTCAAGAAGGCGGGTAACCCCAAGCGCGGTTGTCTCTCCCGTAAATACCGGTTGTGACCAAGAGGTCTGAACGAAGGACTGCGCTGCAAGATTGTATACTTCATCCGGCTTGGTGGTCTTGAGAACGTTGATCATTGACACTTCGTCAAGCAGGTCCCCGGTTACAAGCGAGATCCTGTCCTGAATATGCGCTATGCGCTCAAAATTGACCGTCGAGGAGCGTCGAATCATCCCGAAGACTTCATATCCTTTGGAAAGCAGGAACTCTGCGAGATAGGAGCCATCTTGGCCGGTGATGCCTGTAATTAGCGCTCGATTCTTAGCCACCATTTCCACCTTTTTGCATTATCAGCACGCAAGCTTTGGCTAGCGCAATAAGCATACCTAAACTTACCGCGTTTCAGGGAGTAATCGCGGCGAACTCTGATCCACGATCGCAGTGCCGGATAGCTGAGCCGTCCCGTTAATGTACGCGCCCAGAAGCGAGCCCAAAAAGCATGCTAACCTACTTGAACCAACTGGAAGCGCACCCTAGGCAGGGTCCTCTAACATAGATAGCAACCAGCAATAACAAAGCTCGCGAAATCTCCAGAAAGATCCACTTTATGGCCACAAAGCAAAAAGGTCGGGTTCGGCGTGCGAAGAAGCCCAATAGTTCTTTGCAGCAGTCGCGCCTTCCGGGTCCAGAGCGGCGAAGGATAATCATGCGCTGTGCCCTGCAGTGCTTTTCAAAAAACAGTTACCATACGACCTCTATGGACGAAATTGGGGCTGCGGCAGGTGTCACCAAACCAGTCATTTACAGGCATTTTTCGTCAAAGCGGCAACTCTACTCCGATCTGATTAAAGAGGTTGGAGAAGAACTCTGCACCAACATCAGGAGCGCAACCGAACGTGCTAGGACCCTTCACGAAAGAGTTGAGCTTGGATTCGAAGCCTATTTCCGCTTCGCGTGCGAGTCGAGGGCTGGCTACGAACTGCTCTTCGGCTCAGGGCCTCGAAGAGACCCCGAGTTCAGAGATGCCATCGTCCAGATAGAAAATGAAATTGCAGATCTTGTGACTTCGAAAATAGAAGCAGATCTTGACGAAACTCAACGGCGCTTTGTCGCCCTCGGAGTCATTTCTCTAGCTGAGGGAACAGTCAGACGATGGCTGTCCACGCTCGATCCAGCCAAATACCCGCCCTTTGAGTCGATCTCATACGAAAACACCGATGCTGCGACATGGGCAAAGCAGGTCACGGATCTAGCCTGGGCTGGCCTGCGAGGAGTAAGAAGAGATTCTCACGACGCTCTCTAGCGGATATGCATCTTAGAAATGGCTCGCGAAATGATCAGCCGCTGTATCTCTGAAGTCCCCTCGAATATCGTGTAAATTTTTGCGTCCCTATACCACCGCTGAACAGGGTATTCACGCACGTACCCGTAACCGCCCAGAATCTGAATCGCTTCCTCTGTCACTTTGACCGCGGTCTCGCCGGCGTACAGCTTTGACATGGAACCCTGAGCTGAATCGAACGGCACCTTGTTTGCTGCCATCCACGCTGCCCTGTGCACCAGCAGTCTCGCAGCATCAATCTTGACAGCCATGTCTGCAAGCTTGAATGCAATGCCCTGATTATCGATTATTGGCCTGCCAAACTGCGTCCGTTGCTTCGCATAGTCAAGAGCAAACTCGTAAGCTGCCCTTGCAATGCCAAGAGCCTGCGAACCAACCAGAGGCCTTGAAGCCTCAAAAGTTGCCATAGCCGCCTGAGTCTTGGACCTCTTGCCCTCTTTTGCCCTGGCAAGCCTCTCATCGAGCGCCTCCTTGCCCCCGAGCAGCGCCGAACCGGGTACTCTACAGTTATCCAGAACGACTTCGGCAGTATGGGAAGCACGGATGCCAAGCTTCTTGAACTTCTGGCCCATCGACAAGCCTTTGGTATCAGGCCCTATCACGAATGAAGCCTGGCCCCTAGCCCCAAGAGACGGATCCACACTCGCGACAACCACGTGAACATCGGCAATTCCGCCGTTTGTAATCCACGTCTTAGTCCCGTCCAACGTCCATGAATCAGAGGCAGCGTCATAGACAGCCCGAGTACGCAAAGACGAAACGTCCGAACCCGCATCGGGTTCACTCACCGCAAATGCAGCCAGCTGAGGTTTGTCTGGTGAGCCAAAGCACTTGGGAATCCATTCGCCAATCTGCTCCGGCGTTCCGTTCGCCATTATGCCCACGACAGCAAGGGTAGAACCAAAAATGGCAAGGGTAATGCCAGCATCCCCCCAAGCCATCTCCTCATTCACCAACGCCAGCGTGAGGCCGCTCGGATCCGCGTATCCGTTCGCTATGAAGTCAAGCGAATAGAGGCCGATCTTCGCAGCTTCTTGAATTATGGGCCAAGGAGTTTCTTCGCGTTCATCCCACTCAGATGCCGCAGGACGAATCACCTTTTCCGCGAAGTCGTGAACCCATTGCTGGATGCCTAGCTGGTCTTCATTCAGCTGCAGCGAAAATTCTCCCATGCCAAGTTCCTCTCGACCGATTTCCTACACATGTTACCAACGAGTAAGTAGTTGGTCAATCGCTCCGTTGAACTAAGAACAGGATTGCCCTTAGTTCAACTCACGCGTTTGTGAAGAATTGGCTGGAGAATAAGGCTAGGAGACTCGAACGTCCACAGCCTGAAGGCCCTTGGGGCCTTCCTGGACCTCGAATTCTACAATCTGCCCCTCTTCCAAAACTCTGTAACCATTCATTTGAATGGCACTGAAGTGAACAAATACATCCGCTCCATTATCCTGAGAAATAAAACCGAAGCCCTTCTCAGAGTTGAACCACTTTACAGTACCGGTCGCCACTGTGGCGATCTCCCTTCTAAAAAAGCAACTACAGACAAGAAGGGAATTTCCAAGTTCTCAAGAAAAGTCTTTTCAGACAACGTTCAGATGGGTCGGCTACCCCTTCTCAAATTGCTACCATACCACCTAGAACACATCGTTAGCCACAATTATTTTTTAATTCGATGCCGCAGATATCGTCTAAAGACCGTTCTTGCAGCATTTTCGCGAACACATAAACCTCAAAAACCGTGTATGTCTCTCGGTCTCTAAGACCGAGAGATGGCTAAACGTCATGGCAGAACGACTGAAAAAATCTCCGCTGATGCCAAGTCTGTGATCGCTGCAACCTATCGCCTCTTCACCTTCGGTCCAGAAGGAGTGTCCTCTACTGCAAAGCCCAGATCAGATAGCTCCTTCCTCAGGCGATCAGAAAGCGCAAAGTCCTTCACTGAGCGAGCTTCCTCCCGTCGTTCAACGATCTCCTTGACGTTCGACGGAAGCTCCGCCTCTTCGGTTCCGTGAAGCGTCAGGCCAAGAGCGCCAAAAAGATGCTCCATGGTGGCACAAGCCTTGCCAGCTTCTTCTAGCATCCCATCGTCAAGCAGCTGATTGACTTTTGACCTCAGTTCGAATAGCCGCCCAGTTGCAGTCGGCGTATCAAGATCATTGTCCATCGCCTCCCTGAAAGCTTGCAACTCCTCCTCGTCGAGCTGAGAAGACGTCATATCGACACCTGCATCCAAAACCCTCTGACAAGTGCTATCCAACCTTGATAGCGCCCTTGAGGCCTCTGCAACCGTCTGTGAATTGACATCAAGCGGGGAACGGTAGTGAGACTGCAAAACAAGAAGGCGGTATGCCCTTGGGTCAGTGGTCTCCAGCAGCTCATCCAGCGTCGTGAAGTTGCCCAGCGATTTGGACATCTTCTCGCTTCCAACCATGACAAAGCCGTTGTGGACCCAGTGGTGGGAGAACTTGTAATGCATAGCTTCAGCTTGGGCGCGTTCGTTCTCATGGTGCGGAAAGGAGAGATCGAGCCCACCGCCATGGAGATCGAACTCTTCGCCAAGTAAATCAACTGACATTACAACGCATTCGGTATGCCAACCTGGCCGCCCCGGGCCCCAAGGAGATTCCCATGACCACGAAGAGGGATCAGAAAATTTCCAGAGAGCAAAATCCATAGGCGACTTCTTGAAATCCTTCTCCGCAATTCTTGCGCCCGCCTTGAGCGACTCAAGGCTTTGACGTGCGAGAAGACCGTAATCGCCTACCTTGCTCACATCGAAATAGATGCCATCCTCGCCTAAATAGGCAACACCCTCATCCAAGAGCCTGCCGATGAGAGCGACCATCTGCCCTACATAGGCTGTGGCATGTGGAATCTCATGAGGCTTGAGCACACCCAATTTCGCCATGGTTGAGAACCATTTTTCCTCAAATTCTGAGGCAACCTCCGACGGAGAACGGTTTTCCGCCTCTGCCCTCTCTAAGATCTTGTCATCAACATCTGTGATATTTGAGACGTGCCTCACTTTGAGTCCACGCCACTCTAAATATCTGCGTAGGACGTCGAAGACCAAGGCGTAACGGCCGTGTCCAAGGTGGGCTAGATCGTACACCGTAGGTCCACAGACATACATTGAGAATCGACCAGGAGCAATTGGGACAATTTCGACAATGTCTCCAACCGCAGTATCAAAAAGACGAAGCACAAAAGGTACGGTACCGGATAGATGAGTTATTCAGTCCCCGAAAAACCATCTCTTGATGGATTAGAGGAAAATTGGCTACGAAAATGGCGCGAAAGCGGCACCTATACGTACCGAGGCGGCACCGAAAGAGACAAAATCTACTCCATAGACACTCCTCCGCCCACGGTCAGTGGTTCCTTGCACATCGGGCACGTCTTCTCATATACACACACAGACGTGATCGCCCGCTACAAGCGAATGAAGGGATTCAGCGTCTTCTATCCAATTGGATGGGATGACAATGGTGTGCCAACCGAAAGAAGGGTCCAGAACTATTACGGAGTACGCTGCGATCCATCCCTAACGTTTGACCCTGACTTCAAAACCCCATCTGACCCAAGCAAAGGCCAAGTCCCGGTCTCGAGACGGAACTTCATCGACCTCTGCATTGCTCTGACTGCCGAGGACGAGAAGGCCTTTGAAGACCTCTGGCGACATCTTGGCCTTTCTGTCGACTGGGATCTCACCTATACAACCGTTGGGCCCGGCGCACAACGGGTGAGCCAGGCGGCCTTCTTGAAGCTAGTCGAACGAGGAGAGATCTATAGTTCAGAGGCACCAACCTTATGGGATGTTGACTTTGGCACCGCAGTATCGCAGGCCGAACTAGAAGATCGCGAAATCGAGGGTTTCTTTCACAAGGTCAGGTTTTACCAAGAAACAGACGGTTCAGAGGTGATCATTGAGACCACGAGGCCAGAGTTGATACCCGCCGTGGTCGCACTGGTGGCAAACCCAAAGGATGACAGGTACAAGGAACTCTTTGGCAGTTACGTCTATTCTCCCCTGTTCGGCGTAAAAGTCCCTGTTGTCGCTCACGAGCTCGCCGACCCAGAAAAAGGGTCAGGAATAGCAATGGTCTGCACCTTCGGAGATCTGACCGACGTCACCTGGTGGAAGGATCTTGATCTGGATCTCCGCCTCATAGTTGGCAGGGACGGACGCATCCTGGACCCAAATTGGGGCACAGAAGGATTGGAATCGCGCGATGCGCAGCTGGCAGAAACCAACTTCGCCCATCTGGCAGGAAAGCCCATTCGCAAAGCCAGGGAAATCATCGTGGCTCTTCTGGAGGAGCAAGGCCATCTAGTGGAGCCGCCCCGCAAGATCACACATCCCGTCAAATTCTACGAAAAGGGTGAGAAGCCTCTAGAGGTGGTTGCTTCGCGACAATGGTTCATTAGAACCCTTGACCATAAGGAGAAGCTGATCACACTTGGCCGGCAGCTGAACTGGGTGCCACCATACATGCGAATTCGCTTCGAGACCTGGGTGGAAGGGCTCAACACCGACTGGAACGTATCTCGCCAGAGATTCTTCGGAATTCCGATACCGGTCTGGTATCGATTGGACGAACGCGGAGAGGTTGACTACGAAGACCCGATACTCCCCAACCTCTCTCAGCTCCCTGTCGACCCATCACAGGATGCTCCAATGGGTTTCACCGAAGACCAAAGGGGCAAGCCGGGAGGGTTCCTAGCAGACCCCGACGTTATGGACACCTGGGCTACTTCTTCACTGACTCCCCAAATAGCGACAGGCTGGCCTGACGACGATCAAAAGTTCAGGTCGCTCTTTCCAATGGACCTGCGGCCGCAGGGCCAAGACATTATCCGAACCTGGCTGTTCTACACCGTCCTCAGGTCGGCGCTTGAGCACAACAAGCTGCCATGGCGAAACACCGTCATTTCAGGTTTCGTTCTCGACCCTGATCGCAAAAAGATGTCGAAATCAAAGGGAAACGTTGTCACGCCAATGCCTCTGCTGGAAAAACACGGTGCCGATGCCTTGCGATACTGGGCGGCGAGCGGACGGCCCGGCGTCGACACGGCCGCCGATGAAGGGCAGATGAAGATCGGCAGGCGCATGGCCATCAAGCTACTCAACGCCTCAAAGTTCGCCATCGGCATTGCGGGCAGTGGGATGGAAGCCAAACCATTCCTTCCACAGCGCCTTCGAGTTGCTCCGCTCGATGCATCGATGCTGGCCCAACTTTCTGAGGTTATCAGCGAAGCTTCGAAAGCCTTAGAAGCATACGACCATACAAGAGCGCTTGAAGTCAGTGAAAAATTCTTCTGGAACTTCTGCGACAACTACCTCGAACTGGTGAAGCTCCGCGCTTATGGAGAAGGTCGTCAACCGGCAAGCGGGTCTGATGCCGAAAACATCGAAGGGACGATGTCAGCAAGAATTTCGCTAATCACGGCAATTAGGATTATGCTCCGCCTCTTTGCGCCATTCCTTCCGTTCGTATCGGAAGAGGTCTGGTCATGGTTCAACAAAGACTCAGTGCACCTCTCGAAGTGGCCCGAGCCCGAACAGATCGAAAATGACCTCAAAGCGAGCGCCGCAGAACTCTTTGGTACCGAGCAAGTGACACTAGATCAAATGGGCTCCAGCCTTCTCGAGAACATTTCAGAAATACTCGCCGATCTTAGAAAGCTCAAGTCAGAAGCAAAAAGATCGATGAAGACAGCTGTAGCATCTCTGGAGCTTGCAGGTCCACCCGCCGATTTAGAGATGCTGTCACTGGGGATCGGCGATTTACTCGATGCAGGCGTCGTAGCCAATTGCGCATTGAGAGAGACACCCGGGGAGAACTTCCAAGTCCGTGCGGAACTTGAACCGGAACAGGCTTCTTAGACATCGACTTTACGACCGAAAGCGGGAGACGGAAGTGATAGCCGCCATCTCCCGCCGCGAAATCTATTTCTTCCCGGAGATCTCTACATATATCGAACCGCCGAGCTGTTCAAACTCTTTGGCCTTCTCTTCCATCCCAGTGGCAACCTCATCGTCCCACGCCTGCTTGAGCTTCTGAGAAAGAGCCATGGAACAGAACTTTGGCCCGCACATGGAACAGAAGTGGGCTTTCTTCGACGAAGGTGCTGGCAATGTATGGTCGTGATAGCTTCGAGCTGTTTCAGGATCCAAAGCGAGATTGAACTGGTCCTCCCAACGGAAATCAAATCTTGCTCTTGAAAGAGCATCGTCCCATCTGGAGGCCATGGGATGGCCCTTGGCCAGATCCCCGGCATGCGCAGCAATCTTGTAAGCGATCATCCCCTGCTTGACGTCTTCTAAATTCGGCAGTCCCAGATGCTCCTTCGGCGTCACGTAGCAAAGCATCGCCGTACCATAACTTGCGATCAGAGCCGCCCCTATTGCAGAGGTTATGTGGTCATATCCGGGAGCAATGTCAGTCGTAAGAGGCCCAAGTGTGTAGAACGGAGCATCATCGCAGACAACCTGCTGTAGATCAACGTTCTCCTTAATCTTATGGACCGGAACGTGACCTGGGCCTTCGACCATGACCTGAACCCCTTTTGCCCTGGCTCGGGTCGTCAACTCGCCAAGCGTCCTCAGTTCGGCGAATTGAGCATCATCATTTGCGTCGGCGATAGAACCCGGTCTGAGCCCATCCCCTAATGAAACGGAAATGTCGTAAGCAGCCAATATCTCACAGACTTCGTCAAAATGCTCATAAAGGAAGTTCTCCTTGTGATGCGCCAGGCACCACGTGGCGAGTATTGAACCGCCCCTGCTGACGATTCCGGTAACACGGGGAATGGTGAGCGGGATATGACCAAGCAGCAGCCCGGCATGAATCGTCATGTAATCCACGCCCTGTTCGGCCTGGGAGATCATCGTCTCGGCAAAGACATCCCAATTCAGATCCTCAGCGACTCCTCCCACTCTTTCAAGAGCCTCGTATATCGGAACCGTTCCAACAGGAACGGGTGAGTTCCTGATGATTGCTTCGCGTATAGTCGCAATGTCTTTTCCGGTTGAAAGATCCATCACAGTGTCAGCACCAAAGCGAACCGCCTGGCGAAGCTTGACAACCTCCTCGTCAACCCCAGAGAAGACGACAGAATTGCCTATGTTCGCATTAACCTTCACCAGGAAATTCTTGCCGATGATCATCGGCTCGCTTTCAGGATGATTGATATTCGACGGCAGGATTGCGCGCCCGTCGCGTATCTCATTCGCGACGAATTCAGGTTCCACTCCCTCCCTGAGGGCCACAAACTCCATTTCAGGAGTTATAACACCCCTGCGGGCATACTCCAATTGGGTCGGTCTGTGCCCGTTCTTGGCACGAAGCACCTTGTGGGATAGGGTAGCGGAACCCATTTCCTCGGAATGCTTCGCATATGGTACAACCATGGTGTCAGTTCGCACTTCATCGACATCGGACCTGTCCAGGATCCACTGGGATCGGATTGGCGCCAATCCGATCCTCGGGTCGGATTCGGGTCCTGAGGTGTCGTAAAGATGAAATCTGACGGGCTCCCCTCTCTCGTCCTGCTCCGTAAGCTGCACCTCTTTGAACGGCACAGGCAATCCCCTGTTGGGCGTAGACAAATAGACCTTATTGATTGCAGTGCTCATCATCTCTCCCTCCGCCGGCATTACCCGGATCAGGTAAACACGGTCGACGCGTTTGCATCCTCTCAGCCCATAAAAGAGCTCCCGATATCTGTTTTTCCTAACGACCCTACCACTCAGTTGAGTGAATTTTCCACCATATCGCGGCATCGATAAACGTCCCTGCCCACATTCGACATGGACCGACGATGCATCGTCGAAAATTTGTGGCTGCACGAATGAAAGCCAGTTTCACTGAGCTATGCGCAGCTTGTGCAGAACGGGTATTCATTGGCAAAAACAGCCCTTGATAAACATGAGGCAGCAAGACCTCCGAAATGGAACAGGGGATTCCACTGAAGCTCCAGAGGGCTGCACGGGTTGGCACGAATTAAGACGCCTCGAATACAATCAACACTCTGACAAGCCCTTTCTTAGCAAGTTTGATTTTGTTGAAATGCCTTTTTCAGATTGCAAGAAGGCCAAAGCATTGAATATATAATTTTGCTTGTGTAGATTAATTATTCGCCAGGTTGTAGGTTTTCTATAACTCTGTTATGAAGTATTCAATGGGATACCGAAAGGAGGTCCACACGATGCTTATGCGATCTGATCCATTTCGCGATATTGACCGATTGGCTCAACAAATTTGGGAAACTTCATTTCGATCATCAGGCATGCCACTAGACGCCTACCGAGAAGGAGACCACTTCGTCGCGGAATTTGATCTTCCCGGCGTCGACCCAGATTCAATTGACATCACGGTCGAAAAGAATATGCTAAGCGTCCATGCAGAAAGGCCTCGGCTAGTGACAGAAGGCAAGGACATCGAGATAGTCTCAAACGAACGAGTCCACGGAAGCTTCACAAGGCAGCTGTTCCTCGGTGAGACTCTCGATACCGAGCACATAGAGGCCAACTATGTCAATGGCGTTTTGACAGTCAGGATTCCTGTCGCCGAAACAGCAAAGCCTCGCAAGGTGCATGTGGGTTCTGGCGACAACAAGAAGCACGCGATAAGCGCATAGCTTTGCATTTGCGTTCACGAAGGCCCATCCCAACCAAGTGGATGGGCCTTCTTTGGCAGCCGTAGGGAAAAGGCATCAATAAGGGGCGTGAGAACATTTGGTGAGTAGCAGTTTTCCTTTCCATGACGAGTTTGCGGCAATCTATTCCGTTGGCCAAGTCGCCGAGATGCTTAATGTTCAGCCCGCCTTCCTGCGACGCCTGGACAACGAGGCGGTCGTGCAGCCGGCACGCTCAGAGGGTGGGCAGCGCCGCTATAGCATCAACCAGGTATACCTCGTCGAAAAGGTGATCGGCCTTGCCGCCGAGGGCCTCACTCTAGCAGGCATACGCAAGTTCCTCGAGTTGGAAGCACAGGTCCATGAGCTTCAAAGCCAAATTGCACAGCTCAAGAAATAGTTTGACACCGCCATGTTCTCCGTGGATATTGGCCTCAGACCACAAATCCCTTCCAAACGGGTTCACCTGAATCACTGATCACGCTTCCGCCCAACAGCTAGCATCTAGAAAAAACGTTTTTGAACCATTACTGAAGTGGGACGTTTCCAGCAGTATGTCAGGGAGCGTATTGTGAAGGAGAGCAACAGCTATGGCGCCGAACCCTTTGACAAGTGAACCCGGCACAGGTACCAGGACAACGGCAGATCCCAAAATATTGAGTCTGATACGCGACGAACCGACGCGCTTCCGTCTTCACAGTGCGGTGTACACCAACCAGCACATATTCGACAAGGAGATCTCACGGATCTTTGAGCGCAGCTGGATCTTTGTTGCGCACGAAGAGATGGTGCATCAGCCCGGAGATTACGTGACGACCAACCTTGGAAAGCAGCCGGTTATCGTCAGCCGCGATGAGGACGGCGACATAAGTGTGCTCTTTAATCGTTGCGCACACAGGGGATCTGTTGTTTGCCGCGAAGAACGGGGGCACGCCAACGTCTTCAGATGTCCTTACCATGGCTGGGTATTCGGAAATAACGGGCATCTCGTAGGAGTTGCACAGCGGAGCGGGTATCCTGACGACTTCTTTGATTGGGGGCTCCGGCTTGAACCAATTCCGCGCGTGGAAACCTACCGAGGACTGGTCTTCGCGAATCTAGATCCAACCGCTCCCCCTCTGTCGGACCGATTGAGCTCAGTGCGCCGCTACATCGACCTCTGGTGTGACAGATCACCCGAAGGAAGGCTGAGGTTGCCAGAAGGGGTGCACCGCTACGAGTTTCCCGCGAACTGGAAGCTGCAAGCAGAAAACGGCGTCGATGGTTACCACGGAAATTACGTTCACGAGTCCTTTGTCAACATTTTGGAGCGTTCAGGCGAACGAGGGGCCGGTTCAACGACAAAGACCAGGAACACCCTAGGGTCAAGAAACTTTGCCAAGGGCATGCCGCATGGAGACGGGCTTCTTGAACGGGAAGAAGGCATGCTGGGGACTTTTGACTATAGGGGCCACAAGGACTACTGCGAAAGACTGGAAGCCTCATACGGACCTGATCGAGCGGATGACATTATGATGCAGCGGAACATCTTCATTTTTCCCAACCTCTTCCTGTTCGAGTCTCACATCAGGGTGATTCATCCCGTCAGCCCTAACACAAGCTACATCGATGTACATCCCACGTATTTGGAGGGTGCCGGCGACGAGACAAACGAAGAACGCCTTTCCGAGCATGAACGATTTTTCGGGCCGTCCGGTTTCGGTGCGCCTGACGATATCGAAATCTTTGTGTGCACCCAAACAGGTGCGGCCGCATCATCAAACCCATGGCTGGAGTTTTCGAGAGGCATGCATCGGGAGGCGTTGAACGAACTCGGAGAAGTGGTGGGCCACTCAACCGACGAGGTCCCGCAGAGATCTCTATATAGAGAATGGCTACGGTTAATGTCGGAAGGCGAGAGACTTGAGGAGAATGGCCTGTGAACCCGACCGAGATTCGCGAACACCTTCTCACGTTGCTGAGTGTCCAGGCATTTCTCTATCAGGAAGCCCGCCTACTCGATGAAGGAGAACTGGAGAAGTGGCTTTCACTCTTTGCAGACGACGGCAGTTATCTCCTGCCTATAAAGGATGGCCCAGCTCCTGAACCTGCAATCATCCGGGACTCTCGTGCTCGCATTGAAGAAAGGGTCTTTAGGCTGACCCACACCTTGGCACATTCTCAGCTTCCTGCTTCCCGCACCCAGCACGACCTTACAAATATCGAGTTGCTGAGCTGGAAAGACGTCAACGAAGTAGAAGTGGCATGCAATCTAACGGTTCATGAGCTGCGTCCGGGAAATCCTTTTCAGGCTGGACTCGCAACACCCCGAAGCCTTCACGGACGATGTCGTTATCGACTCATCCAAGACGGCGAAAGTTGGAAAATCCGGGAAAAGCGCTGCGAGCTCCTAAACCGCGAGTACCCGATCTACAATCTCACGTTCATTATTTGACATCTACGGCAAGAACAAACGGCCCCCATGTTTTCAGAACCAAGTGCAAACTCTGGGCTAGAATTCCACGAATGGGTGATCTGACTTTAACACTTGCATGTGGGCCATACGACCGTACAGAAGCTCTGAGAAGCGGAGCGGTGAAGCCTGAAGGCATCGACCTTACTTACATTGCCATTCAGTCCCCTCCCGAGATCTTTTCTCGAATGATCGACTTCAGGTCCTTTGATGCGTCTGAAATGTCCCTGTCCGGCTACCTCCAAATGCGAGCGTCGGGACAAGACGACTTCACGGCAATTCCGGTATTTCCGTCTAGAGTCTTTCGCCACGGCTTCATCTTCGTCAGAGACGCAATCAAAGAGCCGAAGGATCTAGAGGGAACGATTGTCGGAGTGCCAGAGTACTGGCAGACGGCCGCGGTATGGATAAGAGGAATTCTCCAACACGAGTACGACGTCGACCTCAGCACGGTCGAGTGGCGCGAGGGTGGAGTCGACGTGCCACTTTCACCTGAGGAAAACCAGGCACGCAAGAACATGTCGGGATTTCGCCCGCAAATGCTCGCAGCTGGAGAATGCCTAAGTGAGCAGCTCGCAAAAGGGAAAATTGATGCAGTCATTGGCGCGCGAAGGCCAGCTTCAGTCGGCAAGACCCTCGGCCTCCGACGTCTGTTCCCGAACTACAGGGAGGTCGAAAAAGAGTATTTCCAGCGCACAGAAATCTTTCCCATAATGCACACCCTCGTTGTTCGTACAGAAATCTATGAGAGGCATCCTTGGGTCGCCGAAAGCCTTTACAAGGCATTTAGCGAGGCAAAGAAGGCTTGCTTGAGCCAGATGCATTTCACGGGAACGATTCGATATACCCTGCCATGGCTATTCGCAGACCTGGAAGAGATTGACGATACCTTTGGAGGCGACCCCTGGCCTTATGGCTATCCAGCTAACGCCAAAGTCCTAGTGACTTTTGCATCCTACTTGCACGAGCAGGGTTTCGTCCAAGAACAAATCGACCCAAGCATCCACTTCGCACCTATCTTGGCAAGCACTCAATAACAACCATTCCATTTTCGCGCATATGCGCGACCTTCTTCAATTGTTGCACTTGCAAAGCAGCTCTCAGCTTTGCAAGACCAGGCGCTCGTGACGGCTTGCCATCACCGAAAGTGAAAGACCCAGCACCCCTATGTCTCTCAGAACGAGGTCGGACAAGCCCGCAGTAATAATCAGGCTTGTTACTATCTCGAGCATCACGATTGCGGCAACAGCTGCGAGCAGACGTGGTGCGATACCTGCGATCAAACCGATTGCCAACACCGATAGAACCACTCCATGTGCAAGGACCAGAAGCTGCGAAATCTCCGATGATGGCGAGAGAACTGGGATATATCCTGTCCAAAGCTTCGGCACCACCAGCTCATGGTAGCCAAACCATGCAAGAACGAGGCCAAGAATCACCCTTGCCAACGTAGTTCCCCATGCTGCAAGACTGTCTAAGTCACCACTTAGAGAAGAAACAGTTATTCCGGTGTCTCGGACGCTCCGTGCCACCTGCTTGGTACCGCGCTTCGGGTCTCCAGTGGCACGGCTGCTTGACTCAGTTATGTTCACTAGCTCACCACCACAACCTAACTCTCGGATTCAACTTAGAGAAACTCCCTCATGCTATTCAACAATCCTTCCTTGGGAATTGGTCACTATGAGTCCGTCATCTCCGCCGCTGTAGTCTCTATTTCCAGAATCATCGCCCAGTGTTGTCTCGATAAAATAGACAGAGTCGCCCTTTTGAAACGTGGAAGTCTGAGGTGCAGCTGAAGACCCTGCAACAGACACAGAGACGAGCTCATTATTTCCTGAAAGCTTGACTGAGATATTGAATCCCGACGTAGCGAGCTTTGTCTGAGCACTCTCAGGACCTGGGTAGACTCGGTATGCCACACTCGCATACTGAGTCGACGACAGCAGCGGCCCCAACTTTGGCCCCGTAGTTGAGGTCGTTGAGTTCTTAGCACTTGCCGCCGTACTGTTTTTTGAGGAAGAGGGTGCGGATGTCGTAGTTGTCGGCTGAGCAGATGAGGAACTGGTGGAAGTAGAGCTTACCGACAGTGATGACCCGTTTGGAGATATCCCGTGGCCGTAGCCATGGAAGGCAAGGCTGATGGATCCAGCAGCGGCCACTGCTAGCACTATGAGGCCATTTCGTCCTATATTCTCGGTTCCAATTCTCAAGCCAGTACCCTCGACAACAAGATCTCTCTGAAAAATCTGAATTTATCGGTTCATCTATAAGAGACAGATAAGCAACGGCACCAGAGGAGAATTTAATTGCGGGCTTTGACAAGTAGCTGGTCATGACTTTGAAATCCAGCATTTATCGTGGCAAAAGCATCCGTGCCATCAAATCGCTCGCAATGACTGGGTCGATTTTGCCTAAATCCTTGCGAAAAAGAAGCAAGAATTCCCTACTGCGGATTTTAAGCTTGACCAGGATCACCAGGCGCAACTGAAAGCCTGAGACTCCAAGGAATCCACCAGCTCACGGATCTTCAGATCTGGCTCCAAAATGGCCACCACGGGAAATGTCGCCTGCCTATAGGACTCAGCAGCATGAATCTTGCGAGCGCGAAACCTGGCCTGCGATCTCGCCTGGTAAAGCCCTTGTCTCAGCCGGTTTCCTAATCGCTCGGCAAACTTACGCAAACAACGCTGCCACAGCCAATGCACCGAACCGTGGAAACGACATTGTTGCCTGGACTCCTCAAGCTGTGATGTGGTCCAGATTGGCGCGGGAACAGCCTAGAAGCCAAGCCCCATTGCAGTCTCCGGATTCATCATCGACGGATCCCAAGGTGGATCCCAAACGACCTCCAACTCAACTTTGGCCCTTTCCT
>JAJZBG010000018.1:40117-42329 GCA_021799035.1 Actinomycetes bacterium
TGTGATGTGGTCCAGATTGGCGCGGGAACAGCCTAGAAGCCAAGCCCCATTGCAGTCTCCGGATTCATCATCGACGGATCCCAAGGTGGATCCCAAACGACCTCCAACTCAACTTTGGCCCTTTCCTTAAGTGCAAAGCTGACAGCGAGCTGAGCCATGTCAGGAAGGTTCTCAGAAGCTGGACAACCCGGCGTAGTAAGAGTCATCTTAATTTTTATCGTGTCTTTCTCAAGATGCACGTCATAGATCAAGCCAAGAGAGACGACATCGATCCCAAGCTCCGGGTCATAAACCTGACTAAGGGTTTTCCATACGATAGAGCTAAATGCCTGCTCATCTAACTGCACATCGTCTGCGGTCGCCGCCGACACAATTTCATTCTCGGTCATGGTTACCTCCTGAACGTGACTTGCCAATCACCGTTTCCGATGTCCACGGCATCATAGGTGAAGCCCTGGGAAGAGAGCACCCCCTCGAGCGGAACCGGCTCAAATGGGGCAAGTATTACAAGTTCTTCCCCATTTTCCAAACCCGCAACTGTCGCCATTATCTGATCGAATGGTTCCTCACCTGCAGCAATGATAGGGCGTGCATCCAATGTAGCCATCTAAGTTCCTCCATCCAGGACGGTTTCCCAGGTTGACTCTTTTTCTAGTAGTTACTAGAATTATCTTACATGCTGCTGGGTGGCAAGGTCAATTTGAGACGTATAGCCTTTTGTGACTTTGTGTCCCTGGCCCCATATTTCGGGTCAAAGAAGGCATCTTGGCCAAGATCAGCGAGGAGAGCGAAGTGTCAAATGAAACAGTCACATCACTGGGAACAGGGCCAAGGCAGCCTATCAAAATATCTGGCAACACGCCGCCTCCTTCAATACCTCTAGCGTTTTTCCAAGCAGCGTTTGTAGGATTGATCGGTTGCGGTGTGGCACTGGTCTTGGCTCGCGGGCAAGCGACTCTCGATCCCACGAGCGATCCCACTGTCGCGGCTGCCCACCTGGGGATGTTGGCCACACTCTCCACGGGAATTCTTGGCGCAATACATCAGTTCACGCCAGTGGTTACTCAACGGCCGTTGAGATCGACCGGACTTGCAAGGGCGACTTTTTTCA
Organism: Actinomycetes bacterium; assembly: GCA_021799035.1. Taxonomy (GTDB): domain Bacteria; phylum Actinomycetota; class Acidimicrobiia; order Acidimicrobiales; family Acidimicrobiaceae; genus SCQM01. The sequence goes on from JAJZBG010000018.1 coordinate 41,229, forward strand.
CATGGGTTGCGGCAGCTTGGTGCCTTCCGCTTGGAATCGGGTTCCAGCAGGAAGGTGTTGTCGAAGCCGGAGGAATCCTGGCGGCAACAGCCATCGTTCTTCTAATCATAAATCTCTGGAAACCATTGGGAGCAAAAGGAAAAGGCGCGCCCGTGATCGGACTTCGATTTGCAGTTGCCGGTTTCGCGCTTACTGCGTGTTTTGGCGTTGTTTACGTATTTGACCGCCAAGGGAACTGGTTCGATCTCAGTGGCCACGTCGTGTTAGCTCATGCTTCCATAGGCATCTTCGCCTGGCTGGGCCTCACCTACGTTAGCGTTGCTGAAAGACTGTATCCGATGTTCTTCTTAGCGCATCTACCTGGGAAAAGACGCGCAGGTCTACTCGCTGTGTCTGCCATCCCAGCAGGCGTTCTACTTCTCTCACCAGGGCTTTTGTTCAAGCTGACCGCCCTTGCCTGGATAGGCGGCGTTGTACTCACGATGGGATTGGCCGCACACCTCTTTTCCATGGCAATGCACCTGAAGTATAGAAAACGCAAGATTGACCTGTACTTTCTCTTCGTTCTCACCGCGTCTCTTTCGATGCTCGCAGGAGTCGTTCTGGCAGCGATTTCGGCACTAGTAATGACCAGTGACCACCAGCGCGGAATCATGCTCGCCGCGGCTGCTGTTGCCGCTCTTGGAGGATGGATTCTGGAAGCTTTCGTCGGCCACATACACAAGGTAATCCCCTTTGTACTCTGGTCGATGTTTCGGTCTCGCGGGATCGAGAAGAATCTGGCCGGCAAACAACTCATGTTCGGCGACCTTTACGACCATACAATCGCTGCGACCGTCTACGGTCTTCTTACTGCAGGCATTCCCTCGGTCTGTCTCGGCTTTGCGATCTCGAACTCGCTCTTCTTGTTGATCGGAGGGGTTCTCTTTGCAGCATCGGGGCTGCTCCTCGCCATAAACCTCTCAGCCAAGCCGATAAGGATGCTTAGGATTGGCGCCAGAAAAGCCTGAGTTGGTGAGAGCCGGTCAGATTTGCTTCTCAGCCAGAATCCAGCGCCATTTTGATTGAACATGCCTGGACCCGCCGCTGTCACCCCACCAA
>JAJZBG010000071.1 GCA_021799035.1 Actinomycetes bacterium
TGAGATCTCCAGGCCGGGTCAAGAGTTCGAAGGGGACAGCGATCTTGCCTATGTCGTGGACCAGTCCGCTCTTTTTGATCAGGTCGACCTCCTCTGAGTCAAGTCCGAGCCTTTCGGCAATTGCGCTGCCGAGAGATCCCACACGTGACTCGTGCCCCGAGGTGTAGGGGTCACGGCTTTCAGAGAGACGGCTCAGCGCAGAAAGGGTTCCATTGAAAGATCTCCCTAGTTGCTGGACACCCCTCACGTGGTCGACGCCGTGTCCGAACTCCGAAGCGATCTCTTTCAGAAGCTTTACTGCTGTGTCGTCGAAGGCGAAGCGGTCCCGAGAGTAGACCGACAGGAGCGCCGTCTCTGCACCAATGTTGAAAAGTAGCGAGATCGATGAGCCGAATCCGAAACTTTTTGCGCGGTCTCTCCAAGGTTCAAATCCTGGGTAAGTGTCCAGGTCGTTGGCGACCTGGACCGCTCCGGTTCGGAGCGCCTTTCCTGCCGGGCCATGCCCGTTGGGCAGCTGATCGGACCAGGACATCATCTTGTCGTAGATGTACCCAGAGGCCCCGGAGGCGTATGCGATCCGAATGCTTCGCTCGGGGTCGTTTTCGGGAAAGCCTATGGCGGCAAGCGCGAAGCCTCCGACCTTCACCACAACGTCGCACATGTTCTGAAGCAACGAATCTTCGTCTTTATTGTGGACTACGGAGCTATTCAAAGCGACGAAAAGATTTGCGGCAAGGTTGGATCTGCGAATTTCTGTTATGTCGATGAAAGAGCTCGACACCCCAAGCGAGCCGTCGTCGAAGCGAAGCGTCTTGTCGTGAAGCATTATCCACCTGCGCCGGGCACCTGGAGGGTAGACGCACAGGGTCCTCATGTAGATCGGCTTGCCCGTTCGCATCGTGACGATGTTGGGAAATTCCTCGGGAGCGATCGGCCTGCCTTCTTCGTCCGTCAAGTTTACGAGGTCGCTCATCTTGTGGTTGGGCATGTCCTGGTGCTTGATACCAAGGATTTCAGCGGCGCTTTGGTTCGCGTAGATTATCTCGTTTGCAGAGTTGAAGACCACAACTCCTTGGGTCAAAGAGTCGACGATCTCTTGATACGACGTGCCTATGCCCGGCGACTCTCGACCGGTCATATCCACATAAGCCTTGGACATACGATTCCCCTCAGGGAGGGGCAGGTCATTGCGAGCCGATTGAAAATAATCGCACCAGGCTCTGCTCTATGAATTCCCCTAAAAAAGACCCGCCAACCAGCTTTAGACTATTGCCCCTACCCAACGTAATTTTCACATAGAAAGATACATGGAAAAAAGGCAGATCGCAAACACACCCATAAGCGAAGATGGATTCCAAGAATTCGAAGCGGTGCAAGCGGCGGACTTCAGGTGGCAGTCTTGCACATACAGCCAATGGCTTGTGCCGAGGCCCTCTAGCCGTGGGTAGGCATTATCATGCAGAAAGTGGTCGTAGGCGAACAGGTTTGGGAATCTGATAAGCGTATCGAGGGATCACCTGCGGAGAGTTGGCACCGCAGGCTTGTTGTCGCTCTTGCGTCGCTTTGGATAATAGATGGCCTTTTGCAGTTCCAGCCAAGCATGTACTCGAGGGGCCTGAACGGCTTTTTGGCCAATGTGCTCCAGTACAACACCATGGGGAGGCCGAATCTGCTTACCGACCTGATCCGCTGGTCGGTCACTTTTACGTACGGCACCGCTTCTCATCAGATAGTATTCAACACCCTTGCTGCGATTATTCAGATCGCTATCGGGGTGGCAATACTCGCTAAACGCACCGAAAGATCCGCCCTTGTCGCCTCCGCGGTTTGGGCGGTGGTGCCCTGGGTGGTTGGCGAGGCAATGGGGCAGATGCTGTTCCCCCAGGCTTCAATGGCATTCACCGGGACCCCAGGAGCGGCGCTGATCTACCTGTTTCTCAGCGTGATTCTCATCCGCGATCATGGTTCAGGAGCGTCGGAGAAAAGGGAAACCGTGGCCGAAGAGACTGCGTCGGAAGCTCAAGGCTGGAAACGGTTTGGGAGCGTTGCTGACCTTGGGATAGCCGGCTCCACTCTGGCTCTTGCGATGTGGGCGGTTGTATGGATAGGAAGCGCAATTTTCGAACTGGAGTTCTCCAACTGGGCTCCCGGCAGCATCTCTGCGCAGTTGAGTGCGGCTTCAGGTGGAGAACCTGGCTTCATCGCAAGCATGGACCGCTTTCTGGGCCATCTCTTGGTTGGCAGAGGAACCGTCGTGGCACTTCTGATGGCGGTGGTACAAGCTTGGGTGGGAGCTGCGGCCCTTCGTCCAGAGCTGCGCCGCATTGCTCTAGGACTAGGGATCGCCGTGTCTCTGATCTACTGGATCGCAGGGCAGAACTTTGGAGAGCTCTTTACTGGGAATGCATCTGATCCCAATCTGGGTCCGGCCATGGTTATTTTCGCGCTGACTTTGTGGCCTTTAGCATCAAGGCATCCAGTGCCAGAGATCATTGATGAAACGACTTAAGGGTCCCGAATCCAGATGCCAAGTTGCACTAAGGCATGTGGGCACACAGCACTGAGGATCGAATCAGACGTGGAGGCGCTCCTGTGCCCGTTGTATGAACCGCTGGTGGTGATGGCCACTGAGGTCCAGGTGGCGGTAGACGGCAAGCTTCGCCCAGTCTTCGACGAACACCCATACAAGGCAGTAGCCCCAGACCAGTCCTATCTCGGCCCATCCGATCGGTGCGATCAGCCCGAAGCCAAACCCCACCAACAACGTGGCGAGTACCTTGGTGCCGATAGCCGCCCAGAGCATGGAGGCTGCTGGCCATGGCCGGGCAAGGAACGGGCCGCGAGCGCGTGCTACAAAAAGCGTGAGATGGCCGGCTATTGCAAGCTTCAAGAAGATGAACGATTGAATCTGAGCGACATCAAGGTGAAGCCATAGCTTGGCCAGAACTAGGATGAGAAAAGTCTCTAAGACTCCTATCGTTCCGAGAGTGGTCGATACTGCGAGGACTCGCCGCATGTCCCAGCGCACCGGTTTGGGGTCGACTGCAGTTCTGTCGATAGCGATTGTCATAATAGGGGCGTCGTTGAACAGCGCCAGAAGGATAATGAGGATGGCAGTGATTGGGTAGAAATTGAATCCGATCATGGCTGCCACGACAAAGAGGACTATGCGAATGGTCTCTGTTACTCTGTAGATGGCATACGAGTTCATCGGCTCGAAGATCCGCCTAGCCTGCTCGATCGCGGACACTATTACAGACAGCCCGGGAGCGGTGAGAACCAGCGCGGCAGCAGCGCGTGCCGCGTCGGTGGCACCGGAGACAGCCACGCCGGTATCTGCTTGTTTGAGGGCAGGGGCGTCATTTACGCCATCACCCGTCATTCCCACCAGGTGCCCTTTCCCTTGCAAAGCCTTCACGATCGCGTACTTGTGCTCTGGGAAGACCTCGGCGAAGCCGTCAGCTTCCTCGATTCGGGCCACCTGTGCCGAACTCAGATCCTTTTCAGGGTCATCGTACAGTATCTCCCTGGCGGGGACTATGTTGCGCCCGAGGCCAACGCGCTCTGCAATCTGTGCTGCAATGACGGCCTTGTCTATGGCATCACCGGTTTCGAACTGCGAGGCTAGTGCCCCAGCCAGGATCACCTCTGCTGGGTTTTCTGCTTCGATCACCACAGGATCTCCCAGCTGCAGCTTGTTTTCGGTGAGAGTCCCTGTTTTATCCGAGCAGAGCACATCGATCCCGGCCATCTCCTCGATCGACTCGAGGCGGGTTACGACGGCTTTCATCTTCGACAGGGCCACAGCGCCCACTGCCATGGTCACCGACAGGACGGCAGGCATAGCCACCGGGATGGCAGCAACGGTGAGGATAAGCGCAAACTGGATGAGGGTGAGAATCTTGGCTCCCCGGAACAGCTCCACAAGTACCAGCACCATCACAAGGGCAATGCTGAGGAATATGAGGTAGTCGCCAATAGTCAGCACCGCCTTTTGGAAGTGTGACACCGGCTTTGCCTGCGCCACCAGGCGGGTTGTCTTGCCGAAGTAAGTTCGCTCCCCAGTCGCGGTCACGAGTGCGGTCCTCTCACCTTGGATAGCAATCGATTCAGAGTAGGCCAAGTCGCCATGTTGCTTGTCAACAGGAAGCGATTCTCCAGTGAGTGCGGATTGATCGAGACGCAGATAGTCGCCTTCCGCAAGGAATACGTCTGCTGGGATGATGTCTCCGAGCCTGAGCCGCACTAAGTCCCCCGGAACTAGCTCGGAGGCATCGATCTTGCTCCAGCGGCCGTCCCGGCGGACCGTGGCGCCCAATGCTAGCTGGCGCTTCAAAGCTGCCACGGCATCGGCCGCTGTGTGCTCCTGCCAGAAGCCCACGGCCGCGTTGAACACTAAAAGGATGCTTACGATGATCACATCGTCCCAGTGGCGCAGTATCCCCGAGAGCAGGTCTACCACCTCGATCATCGAGGGGCTATTAACTGTTAGCATAGTAATGCCATCTAGTGTGCGAACGTATGTGCTAGTTTTCTTGATATGAACTTGTCTGAATGGGCGCACAGAGTTGGCATAAACAAGCACACCGCCTATCGCTGGTACCGAGAGGGCAATCTGCCGGTTCCGGCTCGCCGAGTCGGGAAGCTGATCTTGGTGGACATAGACGGCGCTGCTGCCTCCCACAGCGCCCGGACTGTAATCTACGCACGAGTGTCTTCACATGACCAGCGGACAGACCTCGATCGTCAGGTCGCCCGGCTGACTGCCTGGGTGACCAGTCAAAAGATGTCAATAGATGAGGTGGTGACAGAGGTTGGCTCAGGGATGAACGCAAAGCGGCGGCGTCTGGCGCGTTTGCTCTCAGATCCCACTGCCACAACCATCGTGGTCGAACATCGGGACCGCCTGGCAAGGTTTGGGACAGAGCACCTGGAAGCAGCGCTGTCTGCGCAGGGTCGCAAGGTCGTCGTCATCGATGACGCTGAGGTAGACGACGATCTGGTGCGGGACATGACAGAGGTGCTCACGAGCTTCTGCGCCAGGCTCTACGGCAGGCGTGGCGCGAGGAACCGGGCCATCAAAGCCCTCGGGTGCGCCAAGAGAGACATCGGTCCTGCAGCTATTGCGGCAGAGGAGAGGACTCCCAGCTGATGGTGCTGGTGGAGATGCGCACGACTGCACAGGCCGCTAAAGTAGCTGAGGCCACAGGCGGGGTTCATCTGCTCGGCAAGAATGACAAGGACGGCAAAGCGCTACTTGGACACCGCGTTGATATCGGGACAGACTTCGAAACGTACCGGGCGAAAATAGAGCCGGTATCAGTGCTGTTCAAGGTGTACGAAAAAGACGGCAGCGGTGCCCTCGTGGAGGTTCCATCCGGGTGGACGATCACTGGAGCCGCATTCGAAGTCGAATGGCCCAGCGACCCTGATCGGGCATCGCTTATCCGGTCGCATTTCGGAGCGAGAAGGTTCGCCTACAACTGGGCTCTGGCCAGAGTGAAAGCTGACATGGACTCTAGAGCCAACGATCCTCTCCACCACAGCGTCTTATGGAATCTGGCTTCGCTCAGAAAGGAGTGGAACACCGAAAAGAGCTCCTTAGCCCCGTGGTGGTCTAAGAACTCGAAAGAGTGCTACAGCTCAGGGATTGCAGATCTTACAACCGCCCTAAAAAACTGGAAAGACTCAAAAGACGGGAAAAGAAAAGGAGCAAAGGTCTCTTTTCCCAAGTTCAAGTCCCGCCGCTCTGATCAAAACCGAATACGCTTCACCACCGGGACCATGCGATTCAATGACCGCAGGACCATCGTCTTGCCTGTAATCGGCGCCTTATATTCCAAGGAGAACACGCGCCGCATCGAGCGTCCTCTGGCGCAAGAGCGGGCAAGGATCTTGAACATGACTCTCACCGAGAGATGGGGAAGGCTGTTCGTATCTGTCAACTACGCTATCAGGACATCCTCCCCCCAACTGCCGACAAAGCCAGGAGTACGCGCCGGGGTGGACCTAGGACTGCGGACTTTGGCTACCATCGCAGATAGCGAAGGCAACGTCATAGAGGTGCCCAACCCCCGCCCGCTCAAAGCCACGATTTCTGAGCGGCGTAGGGTTGGGAGACAGATGTCACGGCGCATTCCCGGCTCAAAAGGCCACGAGCGAGCGAAAGCCAAGCTCGCAAAGATGGACCGAAGAGCCGTGAGCCTGCGTCAGGAGACATGGCATCAGCTGACGACATGGCTGTGCGCCACCTATAGCGAGGTCGTAATAGAGGACCTAGACATCTCAGCGATGAAACGCTCCATGGGCAGACGGGCCTTCCGCCGCTCTGTCTCAGATGCGGCCCTTGGCATGTTCCGGCCTGTGCTCGGATACAAGATGGCTAGAGCGGGAACGACGATGACGGTCGTTGACAGGTGGTACTCGTCCAGCCAGATACATCATGGCTGCGGGTGCAGGCTCATCGCTCCGGCCAAGATGGCAAAGACACCCGTCTGCGCCATAACCGGACATACAGTCGACCGTGACGTAAATGCTGCACTGAATCTCCGTGACTGGCCGGAGTCAAATGCCGGTCCTGGACCAGTCGGGTCCAGCGCCCCAGTGGACACTCGGGCCGCCGATATTGGCGGTACAGACCCTGGCCCCGGCGGCGGGACGACCCGCTGCCAGAGGAGCGACCGTAAGACCCGCCTGAAAGGGAAGGCCAGTCGCGGTGAGGCGAGAAGCAAAACCCCGCAAGGGGAAGCTGTATGAGCGTGTCACTAGAACACACTCAACGGCAACGGATAGGGCCCCAGAAGTAGGTGGCTAGCTCCCCAAGAGCGCTGCGGCGCTCTTCGCCGATAGTGTTTGACCCCACCTCTTCGAGGCGTCTGGCAGCTTCGGTGCTGTCTAGCCCGCGGCCATCGGTGTCGAGGTGCTCGAGGAGTTGATCGGGATCAGAGCTATCGGGAGACAGAGGTTCGTTTTGCATGACAGATATCTGAGCGGGTGCATCTGATAGGAGCCAACTTTGCCGCCATCTCCCGCTCCTTCTATGTGTCAGCCGCAACTTGAGCGGCCCTTACTGGCTGTCACAACAGGCGCCAAAGCGCCGGCCTAATACCGATCGTAGAGTTGCAGGCTGCAGGTAATCAATAGGCGACTTTATCAAGTACGCTCCCAATTGGTCGCATCTTGGCCGCAGCCTTGCTGACGCTTTGCGAGCGCATAGCCCGGCCCTTGCTTTACGCCTCGCATCCCGCCAATGGCTTGGAGGGAGAGAGCGAGCAGAATGCTTCCGAGAAGATGACATTGGCTGTCTAAAAGTCATGGAAACAGCCACCCCTAGCATCGCTGACCGGCAGTGATCACTTTGTTGGCCGAAGACGTTTGGATCAAAACTAAGCCATTGAGATTTGAGCCAAATGACTGTAGATTGGCACTGTGATAAGCGTTGGAGATGACAAGAACGACCTGGCGGCAAGTGGCATTAGGAGTCGCGACTAACCGACTCGATCAGAAGGGGGAGTCATGGATATTGTCAGCCCTGCGGTGCGCCGCATCATAGAGAGGGCTCAAGCCTATCCCGACGGGTACTGGGAGGAGGCGGCACGCCAGATCCCCTGGTTCAGGACCTGGGATAAGGTGTTCGAGCACGATCCTCCCACCTTTCGCTGGTTTCTCGAAGGCCGTACAAATATCTCCTATAACGCCCTGGATCACCATGTCAACAGGGGTTGGGGAGGCCATACGGCGCTGATATCGGAGACCGAGATGGGTGAACGCAGGAGCTTCACCTATGGCCAGCTCCTCTATGAGGTTAAGCGTATTGCAAGAGGGCTGCGCGGCCTGGGAGTCAAAAAGGGCGACCGCGTAGCGATCTACATGCCTACCATGCCCGAAGCCATCGCGGCGATGCTCGCTTCGACGAGGATTGGCGCGATACATTTAGTCGTCTTTGCGGGATTTGGAAGCGGCGCTCTCTCGGAAAGAATCAGGCTGGCCGAAGCCAAGGTGCTTCTGACGGCCGATG
>JAJZBG010000019.1:0-7468 GCA_021799035.1 Actinomycetes bacterium
CAATGTGGGGAGTGAGGCCCTTGTTCTCATGTATGACCACTACACCGGGAAGGTTGATCCCCTCTTTTGGCTTGGCAAGGTAGGCAAGCACGTCAGACGTTTCGCCTTTGGCACTCACCCTGCCCGTTATGAGGTTCGGGTCGTCATCGGAGGCCGAAAGCTCGGAGTTGCTGCCTGATGTCTGAGTGCTCATAAAAGGCGTGTTGCCTGGACCTGTCGCAGTGGTTCCGGTGCCGTCGAATATAGCTAGCCGGCGATCTCTTTCTTCGGTTGAGATATAGCCGAGGCCAGCTTCTTCAAGAATTTCATCGCGCAGGTAGTCTTCCAATGCCATCGCTCAAACTCCTTTTCTGCTCTCATAGACCTGTTTGACTGCTCTGCCATACAGCGGTACTTAGCCGAGCAATGGTCTTTAGTTAGAGCGGGGTTGCTCAATCCTTTGGTCATAAGAAGAATTCTTCGAGCCAAAGGCTGCGGACCGCAAAAGCCAAAAGCTAGAGTAGGCGGTTCTGAGACAAAAGTCGCAAAATTGGACGGGTTTAGTTTTCGCGAGGCCCCTACTTCCCGTTGAGTTCTGCTTCGACAGTGAAGGTTTCAAAGACGAATTCGAGAAGTCTATCCAATGTCGGAAGATGTGATCCGCTTGATTTCCAGATGACGTCAATGTCCCTGGTGTGTGGGACTTCTTCGTCAAGTATTTCAAGGTATGTTACGTTCTCCGGCTCCCTGGCGGTGTATGCCTTCGGGATGATCGAGACTCCAATACCGTGTGACACCAGACTTCGAATCGGGGCGATCTCGCTTGACTCCAAAATGACGTTCGGAGTAAATCCGGCCTGGTGGCAAAGGGTCATGGTGAGATTGCGGATCGCAGTGCCCGAGCGCATCACAATGAAGTTGTCTGAAGAGACTTCGCTCAGGTGAGCTTGAGACTTGTGAGCTAGTGGGTGGTCAGGTCCTACGGCGAGGAAAAAGACTTGCTGGTCGATTGTCACCCAATTGACCGCTTTGTTATCGGCCTTGGTGGTTGTCAAGATGAAATCGAGATGGCCGCGTTCGAGCTCACTGATTATCTCGCGAGGTGAACCGAGGCGGAAGTCGAATGTGGTATCTGGAAATCGAGTGTGAAACGGGTTGACAAGTGATTGGATCAAGATGGGCACCAGCCCGTGGAGCGTGCCAATCCTTATATGGTGCTGAGCCTGGCTTGCCAACTCGGCTACTCGAATCTTGCCGATCTCGAGCTCTGTGACGGCTGATCGAGCGTAGTCATAGAAGATCTTTCCGTATTCGTTCAGCTCCAGCCTTCGGCCGACCCTGGAGAAAAGTGGCACGCCGACTTCGCGCTCCAGCCGCGTGATTGCTCGAGAAAGCGTCGGTTGGGTAATGTCCATCTCGTCAGCTATCCAGGTTTCATGCTGCGTTTCGGCAAGCTTTATGAACCATGCCAGTTCGTGATCCTTCATGGACAAATCATACATTTATTGCATGAATATTGTCTGAAATATCATTGGATTTCATAAGATGTTGGGGATTATGGTACATAAAACGTTGCTTCGAGGACTGGTTTGTGCCGGCACTCTTGGCGCGCGAGGGGGCTGTCCATTTAGTCGAGGAATTCTTGAGTTCACCTCTCTGGCATTTTGGCATCTGTTCGATTGGGTGCAACAGAACAGGTTGGCGATCTTGGTGCGTTTTGGCGAGCGAAGATGCGGTTCGCCGAGATCGGTGACTGAAGCCAGTTGGGTGAAAAAGCTCTCAAGATGTAGATGCTTTGGCGCCGGGGGCAACTCCTAGAGATTTTTGATTAGCACTTTGCTGGTCACACAGAGAAGGGGGAGTTTGCGCAATGAATTTTGACCAGGAGGCTGATACGCCTGAACAGGCGAGCTTTCGCCAAGAAGTGCGCGCATGGTTCGAAGAGGCCATGGCGGGCCGCGGCGATCTGAAGTGGTCCACCCAGTGGTCAACTCGGGGAAACGAGGTCGAGTACGAGTTCAGGCGGGACCTGGCCATAAAGCTCGGGGAGAAGGGATGGCTGTTCCCCACAGTTGCGCCGGAATACGGTGGCGGCGGTCTCAGCGTTGACCACCAGTTCGTTCTCGAAGGAGAGATAGCCAGGTACGACCTGGCTCTGTCGCAGGTCTTTTACACTCTCGCCCGCATCGTCGTTCCAGTCGTGAACCAGTGGGGAACCGAAGAGCAGAAGAAGCGCATGCTTCCCCCGATGTGCAAAGGCGAAGTCATCTGCTGGCAGGTGATGACGGAGCCTCAAGGTGGATCCGACCTTGCCACGCTTACAACAGTGGCAAAGAGGGTGGGCGACGAGTACATCATCAACGGCCAGAAGGTCATGGTAGGTTCTACCCACTACCCCGACTACCTCTGGACGATCGTGAACACCAATCCGGGCGGCGAGAGGCACGAGAACGTCAGCTGGATCTACGTGAATGCGCGCACCCCCGGCATTACTATCCAGCCGCTTCCGATGGTCATGGGAATGAAGAACATCGTCTTCTTCGACGATGTCCACGTTCCTGCGGATGACCTGGTCGGAGGCGAGAACAACGGTTGGCGTGTCAGCACAACCCACCTCGAGTTGGAGCACGACGGAGCAGGGAGCGTCAGCGGAGATCCTGCGGTGGATCGTCTCATCGAATACTGCACGGCAAACAGCGACTCCATGGGAAGGCTGATCGATCAGCCGGAGGTACGAAAGACTCTGGCAGACGCCATTATCGACGGCCACGTCCTCAAAATGCTCCAGACCAGGAACCTCTGGTTCCGACTTCAGCGCGATCCAGTTCCCTACGGTGGAGTCCAGGCCCGTTACCTGAGGCGCATGATCGGCCTCTCCAACTCGCAGAGGTTTCAGGAGATCCTTGGCTATTCGGGACTGCTCAAAGACCTCAGCGTCGACGAAGCCACGGATTTCGACTACATCAGCCGCCGCGGCCCTGCCACCCTGCATGGTGGCGGCACCCTTGACACAGACAGGCTGCAGTTTGCAAGGAGGCTCGGACTTGGAAGACGCCAACGCGAGAGCGCACCGGTGACTATCTGAGCCAGGTTTGAACTGGTTTTGGCAAGACAGGTTTTTAGCGGATCGAAATTGGAGAAGAAGTAGATGGATCTAAGGTTCTCAGAAGAGCAGTTGATGCTTCAGGATGTTGTGGCGAGGTTCGTCCAGCAGAAGGCGCCGGAGACGGAGGTGCCACGCTGGTTCCAGTCGGGAGAGACGCATCAGCCAGAGGTTTTCCGCCAAGCAGCCGACACCGGATGGATCGGGATGTGCGCGTCGGAGTCGCTCGGCGGTGGCGGCTTTGCCACCATGGACGCAGGAATTGTATTCGAGCAGCTTGGCAGGTCGCCGGTTCCAGGGCCATTATTTTCAAGCGGCATACTTGCGCCCCGGTTGATCGAAGAATTGGCAAACAAGGATCAGCAGGCGCGCTTTGTCCCAGCCACGTGCAAAGGAGAGGTCGTCTGGGCGGTCGGTTTCAGCGATGCGCCGCGCCGTTTCAGTGAGGACGATGTGACCCTTGAAGCTACTTCATCCGGATCGGGCGTAGTGCTGAGTGGGAAAAAGCAGTTTGTCCATGACGCAGCAGCAGCCGATCGGCTTTTGTGCGCGGCAAAGAGTGCGCAGGGCACGATCTTCCTGGCTGTTGATCTTCATCAGCAAGGGATCACGGTCGCCGCTCACGAGGGGTTCTTGAGCTCTCTGTACGACGTGGAATTCGACAACGTCGTAGTCGGAGAAGACGACGTCATCTCGCGCTCGCCGAGTTGCTGGAACGACGCGGAGACTGCTCTAGAGATAACGCTTCCGATACTGTCCGCCTACAAGGTTGGCGCTTGCCAGCGCGTCTTCGAGATGACGGTTGACTATACGAGTGAGAGGGTCGTGTTCGGCCAGCCGATCGGCCGGTTTCAACGCGTGCAAGATCATGTCGTCGAGCTGACAAACCACATGGATGCAGCTAGGTGGCTCACCTACGAGGCTCTTTGGAAGGTCGATAGCGGCAGGGACTACAAGGCTGCGGTGCACGAGGCTAAAGCTGTAGCCAGCGAGTCGTACTACCAAGTCTGCAACTACGCGAACATGGTCTTTGCAGGACCAGGCACTGCCCTGGACCACCCCTTGGTTCCCCATACCGTGACCTCGCGCACTCTGTATCAGTTCCTCGGTGACCCCAACTATCACAAGGCCAAGATGATGGATGCGCTTTTCCCTGTAGGGAGCATTTCATAGAGCTTTTGATTACTGCTTGAAGATAGTCAAAGAAGATTCGATAGGATCGAGAAAGGGGGGTTGAATTGGCAACAGAACTGGGCGAAGTGCTGCTTCCGCCGTTGCCGCAAATCACGGAAGAAACGCGGCCGTTTTGGGACTCGTGCAAAGAGGGGGCGCTCAAGCTACAGCGATGCTCTGACTGTTCGGAGTTCCGCTTTCCCCCGAGTGTCGCCTGTCCGGCATGTGCAAGCATGAACTGCTCGTGGGAGCCGGTCTCGGGCAAAGGGACGATCTTCTCATTCGTCACTTTCCAGCGGCTCTACCATAAGGCCTTTGCTTCGCTTCTTCCCTATGTCGTTGCAGTCGTCGAGCTAGAAGAAGGTCCGCGCCTGCTGACCAGGTTGGTGGGCTTAAATGAGGCAGACGTTGTGAAATGCGGGGCCCCTGTGAGACTGCATCTGGAACCCCTCAGCGACGATGTGGTCCTGCCCTTATTCGAGCTGGCTGGAAAGCAGGGCTAGGAGGCACGATGGGAGCGCTTAGTGGAATCCGGGTTGTCGAGGTTGGCAGGTACGTTTCTGCGCCAATGGCTTCTGTCATGCTGGCAGACCTCGGAGCTCAGTTAATCAAGGTTGAAAACCCCAATGGCGGCGATCCTTTCCGCGGATGGAGCCATTCCGATGGCTACAGCCCCAACTTCCGCTCGCTGAACCGGAACAAGCTGAGCCTTTCGCTCGATGTGGCAAGCGAACAGGGAAAGGAGTACCTGTTAAAGCTGCTTGACGAGTCTGATGTGGTTATCGAGAACTTCCGAGACGGCCAGACAGAGCGTTGGGGATGGGGCTACGAGACTGTGTCAGCACGGAATCCCCGAATCGTCTACTGCTCGATCAGCGGATTTGGCTCTGTCGGCCCTTACCGCAACAGGCCTGGGTATGACACAGTTGGCCAGGCAATGAGTGGCCTTTTGAGCGTGTTGACGAACATGTCTTCACCCGAGCCGATGGGGATCTCTTTTGCAGACCACTTGGCAGGAATATATGGTGCCTACGGGATTCTTGCTGCCCTAATATCGCGATCTCAGACCGGACGGGGCCAGAAAGTGGAGACCTCGCTGCTTCAGGCGACGGTTTCTTTCCAGAGCGAGAACATCGCCAACTACTTTGCCACCGGAGACGTGCCCACCCACGACAGGAGGGCCAGGACAGCTGGAGTTTGGACTCTTGTTGGCAAAGACGGAAAGCCATTCGCGGTCCATCTTTCCACTCCGCCCAAGTTCTGGCAGGGCTTTGCAACCGTAGCCGGCCATCCCGAGTGGATTGACGATCCGCGGTTCAAAGACCGTGCAGCAAGGCGCGCCAATTACGACGAGCTATCCAAAGAGGTCAAAGCCGCCTTTGCCAAAAAGAATAGGGACGAATGGCTGAGAGAGCTCGAAGCAATTGACGTGCCCTGCTCTCCGCTCAATGACATGAGCGAGGTTTTTGAAGATCCCCAGATTCAGGCACTTGGTATGAAAAGATCCATCTTCCATCCGGAGATGGGAGAAGTCGAGCTCGCTGGGCCCGGCATCTCCCTCTCCGGCACCCCCCTCGACTGGGAGTTGGCGCCGCCCCTTCTTGGCGAGCACACAGAAGAGGTGCTCGAAATGATCGGCTGTTCAAAGCAAGAGATCGAAGCGCTCATCGAGTCGGGAGTGGCCTCTCGGGAAGGGCGCTCAAACAAGTGAAAGCAGACTTTGGAATGGTTACCGAATGAATACTGGGCTGAGAGACCGCTATGCAATAGTTGGGGTTGGCCAGAGCCAGCTCGGCGAGGTCGAAGGAAGCAACGCGCTTGGGCTCATGCTCGAGGCTTCGCTTGAAGCCATGAAAGATGCCGGAGTCGAAAAGGGCGATATCGATGGCATCATCTGCCGCGGACCTGATGACATGTACGGCTTCCACCAGCAGCTGGGCCAGCTTCTCGGGATCAACGTAGGTTTCTCGACCACGTTGGACAACGGAGGGGCCAGCCAGATCCTTTCCATCATCCTTGCGATCTCAGCGATCGAAGCGGGACTTTGCACTACCGTGCTCTGCGGCTATGCCAGGGACGCCTGGTCAAGAACCCACCGCTCTGAGGAGGCGCGAATGAGCCAGAGGGCTAGCGGGGCTGCGGTGAGCCCAGTTGCGCGCGACATCTACTCGAGCGAGACCTTCGGGCTTTTCGGGGCGCCGGCAATGCACGCCTTCGGCGCGCAACGCCACATGGACCTATATGGCACGACCAAGGATCAGCTGGGCTCTATCGCAGTCGCGTTCAGAGAGCACGCAAATCGAAATCCCTTGGCCCAGATGCACGCAAAGAAGCTGACCCTTGAGGATTACAGGGCAGGGAGGCCAATCGTCGATCCTTTCAATCTCTATGACTGCAGTCTCCGCACCGATGCGGGGGGTGCGATCATCGTGACCTCGATGGAGCGCGCCAAGGATCTGCGCAAAGCGCCGGTGAAGATAAGCGGGTTCGGGACGCACAACAACGTTTCCGGATGGTTCCATGAAGACAACATGGTCAATACCGCTGCGATCCAGAGTTCCAAGAAGGCATACTCAATGGCTGGGCTTGGTCCTAAAGACGTGGATGCTTTTGAAGTCTATGACTGCTTCACTTACATGGTTCTGGTGCAGCTGGAGGACTACGGGTTCTGCGAGAAAGGCGAGGGAGGACCATTTGCAGAGTCAGGAGCCCTTCGCCTTGACGGCGCTCTGCCCACCAACACCGCGGGAGGCCAGCTCTCTGAGGGCCACGCAGAAGGGGTGCTTCAGATCGTGGAGGCCGCACGCCAGGCTCGCCATGACTACGGGCCAGATCGGCAAGTAAAGGATGCGAAGGTTGTCATGGTCAGTGGACATGGCGGCAACACAGTCTGCCACTCGAGCCTGATCCTGACTTCGTCATGAGGGTCATCAGCAAATAGCAACAAGGGGGATTGGAAGCTTTTCAAATCGAAAAGCGAAACAAGAACGAGAAAGACAGGTCGTAATAGGAGCCTCGAAATGGGGGGAAAGAGAGTGCTTATAAGCAAACGGCAAGACTAGTTGATTCGGCTGCAAGCCGAGACTGAGACTGAGGCTGCTGGGGGCGGAAAGACTGCGGTCCCCGGAACCACCAGTTTTGGTGAGAGAGCCTTCCTAAGTTTCGGAGCCTGATTGGCAACATGGGCAGCTCAAAGGCAGCTGGTTTCTTTGA
>JAJZBG010000019.1:7568-16758 GCA_021799035.1 Actinomycetes bacterium
GAGACTGAGGCTGCTGGGGGCGGAAAGACTGCGGTCCCCGGAACCACCAGTTTTGGTGAGAGAGCCTTCCTAAGTTTCGGAGCCTGATTGGCAACATGGGCAGCTCAAAGGCAGCTGGTTTCTTTGAGCCCAGAGATTCAGGTCCGAAACCGCGTGAGACTGCTCATCTGCTGTCTAGCTCTGCTGCGAGCGCGCAAGAGGTCAATTGTGATCTCAGAAAGCGAGCTCAAGGTAACTTTACAGCGCCAATTGCTGCAGGCAACCAGGTGAAGGGGTAAATCACCAAAGTCTGCGCATGAGGTCGAGTGGTTGTCGAGACGAGATGATCATCGGTCAGTGGGGGTGCAATCAGTGGGCAAGTTGTTTAGCGATTCCGAAAGGCTGATCATTCGAAATGGGTGTTCACTTCCTCGTAAAGGTGGTATTTCTCAGCGGTCTATTCCAGCCACGTGTTCATCTGTTATTCGAGTCAGCCGAGTCTGACTCCTGAAAGGAATGTGATTCATGCGTAAAATGCGTCCTTTGAGAAAATTCATCAAGCCAACCACGGTTGGAATTGCAGCAGTGGGCCTGTTGCTCACCGCTTGCGGCAGCACAAGCAGCGCGTCGACAAATTCGAGCAGTTCAAGTTCGGGGTCTTCATCATCGAGCACCCCGACCGGCACCGCTCTGCTCACCTACTCAGGCTCCAACGCGACATCTGTCCTGGAAGCTGCGGCAAAGAAAGAGGGGAAGCTGAACTTCATGACCTCTCTGGCGGGCCCAGTCGTGACACAGCTTGTGAATGCCTTTGAAAAGCAGTATCCCTATATCCATGTCACGGTGAACCGTGCAGACGAGAGCACCCTGATTCCCCAGACAATCTCCGAGGAACAGGCTGGCAAGCCAGCGGCAGATGTCTTCGAGGTCACAGGTCCTGGAGCGCTCGAGCTCAGGGCTGCTGGCCTTCTTCTGCCATATGCTGATCCAACCGCGAAGATGCCTGCCAACTATGTGACCAAGTCCGGCTCCAACTACCTTCTGGTTACAGACAGGATCTCTTGGCTGGCCTTTGGATACAACACCAACAAGATCCCAGCTGCGGATGTGCCCAAGACTCTTTCGGACCTCACGAATCCTGCGCTAAAGGGTCAGCTCGTGACTGAGGCCAGCTCTACCGGGTGGGACTGGATCGGTTCTGTGCTCTATGCGATGGGTAAGACCAAGGGCGAGGCCTTCCTTCAGAAGCTGGGCCAGGTCAACAAGCCTGCGATCGTGTCGCTCTCTGGAGCTGCTACCGCTGGTCTGGTTGCATCGGGCCAATACGGTGCCTCGTTCTCGGTGTTCCAGGATCACTTCTTGGAGAATGCAGCCAAGGGCTCGCCGGTCAAGTGGATTCCGCTCGAGCCGGTAATCGCAAACGTCGGCCAGGTCGGTGTGCTGAAGAACGTCCAGGACCCAGCTGCCGCAGCTTTGTTCGTGGACTTCGAGACCGGTCCTGCAGCTCAAAAGCTCTTCCAGCAGCTGCATTATGGTTCTCCGAACGTCTCGGTTCCGTTCAAGACGTGGGTGCCCACCCAGGGTGCCACCACGGCTCAGCAGTACTCCTCTGAGCTTTCCTCATGGCACGCCTTGCAGACCAAGGACTTTGGATAGGCCATCGGTTGAACAGCGTTCAGGCAAGGGCCCTCGAGTTCTTGTCTGAACGCAATGGGATGAAAAGATATTGAGTCCGACTGACCAACTATCCAGGTGCCCGAACTCCAGCAACCCGAGCAGTCGCTTGGAGCAGATGGTGCCGGTTGTGCCGGTTGGAGCGGTTTTGGTGGATTGGTTTACGACTTTGAGAGGGAGGTCAGCTTGAAAGGTTTGTTCCAGCAGCTGCGTGCTGGCATCAAGCAGTTTCGCGGACCCGAGCAAGTTCTTGCAGTTGTGGTGCTGCTCGTCCTTATATACCTGACGATCCCTCCGCTCTTCATCATGTTGTGGAAGAGCTTTGTGTCAGGCATTTCTATCGGGCTGAACTTCTCCTTCAGCGGCTATCGCGCAATGTTGCAGAATGGGCTTGGCACTACCGTTGTGCAAACGCTCGAGTTTGCACTCGGCAGCACCGTAGTGACCCTCGTCGTGGGGTCCATCGTTGCATGGTCGACAATTAGGACTGACGCAGCCCTGCGCTGGCTCGGCTACGTGGTGGCGTTCATTGGTTTCGCCGTGCCTGGCCTGGTGAACATAATCGGGTGGATAATCCTTTTCGGGAATGGGCATGGTGTCGGCGATACCTGGTTGACCCAGCTGTTTGGGCTCCACCTGGTGCTGAATATCGAGACCCTGCCAGGGATGATTTTCATGGAGGGGCTCCTGAATGTGCCGGTGGTGTTCTTTCTGTTGATAGGCCCGCTGCGATCATTCAACGCCTCTTATGAAGAGGCTGCTCAAATTCACGGCGGTCGCAGCGTAACCGTTATGAGAAAGGTCACCATGCCGCTTCTCAAGCCCGTCCTGCTAAGTGCGGTGATCCTCATAGCGATCAGGGCCATCCAAGGCTTCGAAGTTCCGGTACTTCTTGGCGTGCCGGCTCGAACCAGCATCTTCACAGAGGAGATCTACAACTCCATCCATGGATCGCTCATACCTAACTACTCGATCGCATCTGCCTTCGGAGTGGTGTTGGTTGCGGGGCTTGTGGTCCTTTTGGTTCTAGAGACAAGATTTACAAGAGGCGCCAGGCGTTTCGAAGTGATATCAGGGCGAGGAAACGTGGAGCGCACCATCAGGCTGGGGCGATTCAGGTGGCTCCCGACGATTCTCAACTTCGTACTGTTGATCTTCTTCCTCGTTCCCTGCCTGTATGTGGTGCTTGCATCGTTTCAGAAGAGAATCGGAGCCTCTTTGCGGGCGAGCACCTTCACCCTTGGCAACTACGCCACGCTTTGGCACACGGCAGGCTTTGTGAGTGCTATACGCGACACTGTGGAGGTGGCCCTCGGGGCCGCAATCGTCACCGCGCTTGTCACTTTGTTTGCCTCCTGGGTCTCGGTGCGGGGGAAAGGGCCTCTTGCCAAGGTAGTGAACTTCATGGCGAACATCCCGCTTGTCATCCCTGGGATCGTGATGGGCTTCGGCTTCTTGCTTTTCTATCTGTATTCACCCGTCCCGCTTTTCGGCACCATTCTTGCGATCGGAATAGCGTTCGTGGCGATGTTCGTTCCATACGGCATCCGCTATGTCAGGCCGGCATTGATCGGGATCTCCGGCGAACTCGAAGAAGCTGCGCGCATCTCTGGAGCATCGGGGCGCCAAGTGATATTCAAGATTGTCCTTCCGCTTGTGAAAAGCTCTGTAACCGGCACCTCTCTATACGTGTTTTTCACCTCTTTCAGGGAGCTTGCAATGGCCTCGATATTGGTTACTGGTGCCACTCCCTTGCTTTCCACCATGCTCCTTGACCAGCTTGTGAACGGGGACCTGAACGTGGTCAGTGCACTTGGAGCGCTGATATTCATCGTGAGTGCGCTTGTGGGACTGCTAGCTTTCCGCTTCATAGGCTTTCAGCGAGTGGCTCCAGCTCCAGTGATGGTCGGTGAAGGACAATGAGAGGCCGATGCGTCCACGCCGGCATTTACCAAGAGCCGACGTCTGGAACTGTCGAGGCTCCTGGAGGCCAGAGGTCGTTGTGGGCCCACAACAAAGTCCCGCCAGTTTGTGAAATTTTCGAACAGTTTGGATCAGCAGAAGGAGCGTAAGGATGCTTTCAGATGTATCAAAGATCTCGCCCAATGGGCTGCTAGCGGACTCCCCCAAGATGACCGGCTTCAAAATCCAGCGACTGGAGCTGCCAAAGACCGACCCAACCTGGCGCTTCGCCTTGGCTGCAAATCCAGCCAGTCCCGGGTTTCTCCTTCAGCTGTTTGGTGAGAACGGTGTAACAGGATCTGCATCGGTGGGAGAGATCCAGCACTTGGGATACAAGTTGGGAGACATGAGGGACGCTCTGGAAAGAGCAATTCCAAAGGTTGTCTCTGATAAGGACAGCTCAGCGGTAGAGAGTCTGGTGGGGCCTTCCCGGGCTCTAATCCAGATGGCTCTGCTTGACCTTGTTGCACGTTCCCGCCAAGTTGCCGCTCACAACCTCCTGGGAGAGCTGAAGCGCGATGGTGTGAGAGTCACCAGGATTCTCGCTCTTAAGTCGCCCGAGGAGATGGCCGATGTGGCCATGTCGCTCGTGAATGAGGGTTATCGCGATCTCAAGATCAAACTCGACAACAAGGACGAGGATCTGGATTTCGAGAGGGTGGCAGCTATACGCAGTGCCGTCGGTCCAGAGGTCAACCTGACTGTGGATTCCAACCAGAGCTACAGCGCAGAAGGGGCGCTTTCCATCTCGAACAGGATTGCACAGTTCAACATCGAAGTTTTCGAGCAGCCGGTTCCCCAGAACGACATCAAGGGGATGCGGTTCCTTCGCGAACGCAGCCCGATTCCCATCGAGGCGGACGAGGCGGCCAACTCGGTTGAGCGCGTCGAGGAGCTTATCAGGGAGCAGGCAGTTCACGGTGTGAGCATCAAGATCCCCAAGCTTGGCGGGATAGATAAGGCCGCTCAGGTTGCACAGATGTGCTCGGACGCCGGGGTGCAAGTGCGCATAGGAGCACATGTGGGGAGCAGGTTGCTAAGCGCTGCCGCTCTCCAGTTGGCAGTCGTCATTGGCGATCTGGTCGAGCCAGCGGAGCTGGCGGAGTTCGAGAGGCTGGAAGGCGATCCGGTCACGGGCCTTGTAATCGACGGAGGTCGAGTGAAGCTGCCGGGAGGAACTGGCTTCGGGGTCTCTGTGTCAGAGAAGCTCGAGGCCTGAAAAGCAGTTGTCAAAGAGGAGGTTTCCAGGAGGAAATGCCTCTAGCAAGTTGAAAGTCACAGGGGTGCATCTACTAGTTGGGATGGCAGTTGGGAACAAGAGGCAAGAGATGATTTTTGGTTTGCAAGCCCGAGTTGAATCAGAAGGACAGATGGATCATGGACACTGAAGTGCACCCGAATAGGTTGGAGAAGCTCTTTGCGCCTAGGAGCATCGCGATAGTGGGGGCGTCTGAGACCCGCCATTATTCTCAGAGCCTGATAGGCAACCTTCGCCAGCAGGGATTTTCAGATTCGAATATATTTCCGATCAATCCCAAATACGAGACGATCTCTGGCCTAAGGTGCTTTGCCTCCCTCGAGGCTCTCGAAGAGGTTCCAGACGCGGTAGCTGTGCTGGTGGGACACGACCAAGTCAAAAAGGTTATCGAAGATGCCGGCAAGATAGGTGCCGGAGCCGCTCTTGTCATTGCCGACGGATACGCCGACGAGAGCGAAGAGGGGCGGCTAGATCAGCTTGAGCTTGCGGAGACTGCCCGCCAGCAAGGAATCACGATGTTGGGCCCGAATACGCTTGGCTTCGTCCGTCCAGCTTCGAAGGTGGGAATGTGGTGCGCAGGCGTTCTCCAGAACCAGCTGAAAGAGGGCGGTATTTCCGTGGTGGCGCAGTCATCAGGGATGCTGAATGTGATCATGGGAATGCTGGGCGATCGCCAGATAGGCGTTCAAGCTTGTGTTTCCATAGGAAACGCTGCCGTGGTCGGTTTGCCGGAGCTGGTGAGCTACTTTGCAGAGGATTCAGCGACCAGGGTGATTGCCCTTGTGGTCGAGAGCATTGACAGGCCAAGGGAGTTTGCAGAGGCCCTTGCATCGGCTAGAAGGAATGAAAAGCCGGTTGTTGTGCTGAAGATAGGTGCTTCAGAGCGCGGGCAGCTCAACTCTGTCGCCCACACTGGACGCCTTTCCAGTCCGAACCAGGGCTGGCAGGCAGTGTTTGGCAGGGTGGGAGTGTCGGAGGTTTACGACATCGACGACTTCTTGGAGACAATAACTTTGTTTGACGGCTTGAAGAAGGAGGAGGTTTCATCGGGCCCTCGGGGCCTTGGTATCGCATTTGCAACTATTTCCGGTGGAGAAACCAGCCTCATCTGTGATCTTTCAGAGCGGGAAGGCCTTCAGCTGGCAACACTGAGTGCTGATACTCTGGCCTCTCTGCGCAAGGGGCTGAACAAGGCAACTTTGATCGGCAACCCGCTAGATCTCCAGAACAGCCGCACCACCCGTCCCGATGTCTTCAGGGAGAGTCTCAGGACTCTGGCATCAGACAAGGCAGTCGATGTCTTGGCGGTGAGATTGAACATGTCTGTGAAGCCCACATCGTCTCAAGTGTCGCTATACAAAGAGGTCATTGATCTGATCCGCTCATGCGAAGTTGTGCCGGTGGTGCTTTCGAGAGCCTACGAGCGGTTCGATCTTTCATGGTGGGACCTATTCAGAGAACTCAATGTCACCTTCGTGTTGAGCTATCGAAACGCGATCAAGGCTGCTGCGCGCTTTGACTCCTGGCTTGGTTCAGATGGAGTCTTCGGCATGACCACCCAAGCCATTCCCGCCGAGGCTGGCGCTGGATCAGCCGACAATTCGGGTGCGTTGCCTTTGGCAGAGGCCAGGGATTGGCTCTCCAATTCATCGATACCATATGTGCCAGGCGGAATTGCAGATGATCCTCAAGCTGCTGCATCCATCGCCAGCCAGCTTGGCTATCCGGTGGTGGTCAAAGCTGTATTGCCGGATATGGTGCATAAATCGGATGCCGGGGGAGTTGCGCTCAATATCGGAGACGAGGCTTGCGTTATTGACGTATGCACGGAAATGTCAGAGCGTTTCGTGGCGGCAAGTCAAGGGGGTTCCCTCAGGTTCGAGGTCCAAAAAATGATGGCTTCGGGAGTCGAGATCATTTTGGGAATGAAGCGCGATCCCACTTGGGGGCCGCTTTTCATGGTTGGCTCGGGCGGAATCTATGCGGAGATCCTAAGAGATACGATTTGGGAGATCCCGCCGGTCACGCCGGAGGCAGCGCTCAGGACGCTCGAGAGGCTTAGGATCTGGCCGATTCTCAACGGCGCCAGAGGTCAGAAGCCTGCAGATGTCCGGGCGCTAGCCGAACTGATTGCTTCCTACAGCGAGGCACTCGTTCGAGATGGCTCCTGGATCACCGGTATGGACCTGAACCCTGTGATCGTGGGGCCCGAGGGTAGCGGTGCCTATGTCGTCGATGTGGCAATATTTGGTGATAGAACTGAGGTCGTAAAGTGATCAATCCGAGAAACCGCCATGCATTTGGCAACTTTTTGAAAGGCGATGCAGCGAGGAGCGATTACAGGTTGGCACCTGAGTGGGGGGTAACACAAAGTGCTTTGGGTTAAGGACTTAGTGACGCATTTTTCGACGGACGTCACGAATGGGCCCGGTCCTAAGGATGCGGCACCCGAAGAAAGAAGCCGAACTGGCGGCATAGACGGGGTCTCTTTCGAGGTTTCACAGGGTGAGCTGTTCACTTTGCTAGGTCCGTCAGGCTGCGGTAAGACCACCACGCTCCGTTCGATCGCTGGGTTGGAGCAGCCCAACTCGGGTAGCGTTCGCCTCAGGGATAAGGTGCTCTTCGACAGCGAGCAGCGAGTCAACGTGCCTGTCAACAAGCGGGGCATTTCCATGGTGTTCCAGTCGTATGCCATCTGGCCTCACATGACGGTGTTCAAAAACGTTGCCTTTCCATTTGAAGTTCTTCCGCGCAAGCAGCGTCCTTCATCAGCGGTAATCAAAGATCGTGTGGAGCAGATTCTCGAGACTGTCGGTCTTCTCTCCTACATCGATCACCAGGCAACACAGCTTTCCGGAGGCCAGCAGCAAAGGCTGGCCCTGGCGAGGGCGCTTGTGACAGAGCCACCGATAATTCTGCTGGACGAGCCGCTGTCGAACCTTGATGCCAAGCTGCGTGAAAGCATGAGGTTGGAGCTGAAAAGACTTCAGCGAGAGACAGGTGTGACTGCGATTTATGTGACGCACGACCAAGGAGAGGCTCTAAGCCTTTCTTCGCGCATCGCAATCATGAACGCCGGAAAAATCGTTCAGCTTGGCGCACCGCGCGAGATCTACGGCAGCCCGGCATCCCAGTATGTAGCAGACTTCCTCGGCGGGGCCAACTTCTTGGAAGGCGCAGTGAAAGATGCTTCCGGGGATGCAATGCTGGTTGAAACAGGCATTGGTGTGATCAAGGCGACTGGGCAAGCTAGGCGGGAAAAAGGCGCTCGAGTCGTCGTGTGCCTAAGGCCGGAGCATATGCATGTCACCACCTCGGTCCCAGCTGAACGGCCAGAGAACAGCTTTGACGCAAAGCTGGTGGCGACAGCATTCTTGGGCGACCGGATCGACCACGTCGTAAGGGCTGGTGAGTGCGAGCTGAGAATCAGGTCTGAGGCTTCGGTGCGGATTCGGAGGGACGACACTGTCTTCATCTGTGCGGATCCGTCCGACGTCATCATTCTGGATAGGTGATCGAAGGCTGCATTGGCCGCAACCTCTTGAGGCTTTCCGCTGTGAGATGGAGGAGTGCCGGCTCAAAGGGCTGTGGCTCGCCCGCTGGGATTTCACCGCATAGGCCTGTGATCTTATTGCGGGAGTGTAGAAAACAGTTCCCGTATATCCACTCATGGTGGCAGTGAACACATATAGTGCGCAGTATTGCATGTATGAAGGCGCAATCTCGGTTTTCCGACTGCAGAGTGCAGTCTCTGACAATCAATCCAGAAGGCTCTTCAGAACGCTCTTGCACAGCAAAGCCACCACCAGTGGCGGGATTTGTTATATGGGCTGTTCTGTCCGTCAGTCCAAGAATTACCACGAATCGTGATCTAATCGCCACGAAGTGCTGGTATCCCTGTAAAAGCACTACCTAGTGTGAGACTATAGACCATCTTTTTTGTGGTATACGCTCCCGGAGGAATAGAATGAAAATAAAAAATGTCATAGATGTCAAATGATAGATGTGACACAAGACATAATTGACAGAAGTGCTTGTGGGTCAAACCGGATTGTTTGGATGCCCCACGCGCTGCAGTTGGGCGGGTGCAGGTAACAACTGAGTTTTGGATAGGGTGCATATGGATACCTCTGAAATATTGGATCGCCTGCCTATCAGGCAGTCGTCAGCCAAGGTTCGAAAGCGCGTGCTTGTGGCGGGCATAGCTGCACTTGCGGTCATGGGACCGTTCCTTGGCGTGTCTTTCCTGGCAAATAGCGGCACAACGAGTGCTACTGTGACTGCCAGCAGCTCGTCTGGAAGCATGGTTGACACTAC
>JAJZBG010000019.1:16858-41892 GCA_021799035.1 Actinomycetes bacterium
TTGTGGCGGGCATAGCTGCACTTGCGGTCATGGGACCGTTCCTTGGCGTGTCTTTCCTGGCAAATAGCGGCACAACGAGTGCTACTGTGACTGCCAGCAGCTCGTCTGGAAGCATGGTTGACACTACATGTCCTTCGGGTGCGTACGGGGTTTATACGAGCATCATTGGAGCGTCGAGTGCGACTGCATGCGCATCTTCTGCTACGCTTACGGCTCCGAAATGGTCACCCTCAGCCGGCGCTGCGGGGTCGGTCACAAGTGGAGGTGACCTAGCTCTGGTCGACACATCTGGTCAGAGTGCACCCGTGGTACTCAATGTTTACGTTACCAATCTCCAGGGATTGAACGAGGATTACAGCTCGTTTGCGCTGCCTATCGACGTATATCAGTGCGATACCGCAGGCGGCGCATGCACTACGGTGGGAACAACTATGGGAACGTCGACAACATCGTCCGTAGATTGGGTTCCCATCACGACTTGGGACTCGGCCAATTTCACTTCTGTACCCTTCTTGACCAGCTCTTCAGGTTTCTTTTCCGTGAGCCTTCCTGCGGGAGACTGGTATGACATATCGATTGATGGCGCGAATGTATCCTCTTCGGTAACCGGTTCGAGTGCTGGAATGTACTACTGCATCAGCACAAGCACCACTGCCCCTGCGACATTGGCGCCAAGCTTCTTTGTGACTGCAAGTGAGACGTGATAGATAGATCTGACAGAGATGTTGAAGCTCTTCTTCAACTACATCTGAGCAATCCTAAAAGGAATCGCAGAAGGATGGCCGTGCTGAGTGCGGTCATCCTAGCTGCGGCTTGTGGAACGATCGGCTCTTTTGCTCTGGCCAATTCTGGCAGCGTTTCTGCTTCGGTCACCCCCCCGGCCGGGGCACCTTCAACCGGGCAGAGTGTCTCTGTTGACACGGCTATTGCATCGTCCATATCAGTCTCGAACGGGGACGATAGCTCTGCAAAATTGGATAAAGGCGTGGTTTTGGGCAGGATTTCCGTCACTCCAGTTGATGCGGCGAAAATCAAAGCCGAGGTGTATTGGACCGATCCTTATGATGCGACAGACGAGCTGAGATCCCCTCATGCCCAGATCTCGATGGGATTGTACTACCCGGTGCACTCCGGAAGCTGTGTAAGCGCCAGCAAAGATACCTGGGTGAACACGTATGTGAATGTCACAGATTCTGGGACCACCTATTGCGCTGTTCTTGACAAGACCGCATCTGGGTCCCAGAACGTGGCTGAGGGCAAGATCATGGAGTCGGTCCACCAACCCGGCGGCTTTCTTCTGCCCGACCTGAGCGATGGCGGAAGCCTTCCTGCATGTTCTTCAGTGTCGTCAGCGAATTATTCGGCCGCGGAAACGAGTCCCAGCAACTGGTGCCAACCTTCAAGCGTCAGCGGATCGGGAGTGATCTATGTCGCTTCTGCAATACTCACCCCCGGAGGAATTCCGCAGGGTCAACAGAGCCAACTCAGCTCTCTTCATTTCTTCATAAATGTAACCCAGGACTAGGTGGGTAGCAGAGTGAAGCTGACAGCGAGGAAGTCGAGCCGGGCTAGGGTTGAACGAGCGATTGAAGCCAAAGCCTCCAAGCATCGCTTTGCAAAGAGCTTTGTATGGTATCTGCTGCCTACAATGGCATTTTCCTTCGCCCTGCTGTATTTTTCATTGGGTTTGGCTTGGGGGGTATTTCCGCCATTGGTCCCGGTTCAAGGAGGCTCTATGAGGCCTTTCCTGCAGACCGGAGACGTGGTTCTCTTGCATCGGGTCAATCCATCAACGCTGAAAGTCGGTGAGGTCATAGCTGTCGAAACAAGCAAGACCGCCCGACAGACTTACGGAGTACCGGCTCAGGTCGTGCACCGCATCGTCGCGATTGAACATACAGCTGGCGGCCTTGCGTTCAAGACAAAGGGTGATGCCAACGCTGGTTCCGATGTCTTCATAACCTATGCGCCTGATGTCGTCGGGATAATGATAGGAAAAGTCCCTTACCTTGGATATCCGGTGATCTTCTTCAAGAGCCGTCAAGGGGAGATCTTTGCCGCAGCCATGATATTAGTTGCGCTCATTTACCTTGGATTTCTTTGGAAGGATCGCCGGCATGTTTCAAATCCGGCTATTTCACTACTCGCTTATGTCATTCGTGATCTTTCGGAACTGAAAGACAAAGTTCAGTCTCGTGAAGACGTCATTAGGTTTTTGTCCCCTGAAGAGCTGGATACTGATCAGGCGGACGGGGAGCCAAAGACTGGTTCTTACCTCGGTGAGAAAGTTGTCGCTCTTCGTGAAAGCCATATCGGGCAGGAGGTTGAGGCAGTCGTGGACCGCCTTGAAGATGCACTGCACGAGACCGTGGAAAGACAGAGAAGCTCGGAACAGGTCTTGGCTGAGCTCACCGAGGCTGTGCGTGAATATGCTCTGCACCTCAAGAGCCATACTGGTGCGATACAGGGCTTGGCCGGAGCGGCCAGCAATCTGGATTCAACTACGCATGAGATCCGGCATGCGATTTCCTCGCTCGTCCAACAACTGGATGGAATGGCACGCGAGCCGATGGACGAGCCAAAGATGGGAATTCCCGAACTCGCAGGATTGTCTGCTGGTTCGAGCTTGTACAGCCAAGATGATGTGACTATGGCACTCGCGCCAGTCGACCAGGCGGGAGAGCAGGCGCTCCTAGATCGTGCTGAGGAAGAATTCGGCACCGGCAACCTTACTGAAGGCGAGCCGACTTCCGACTTCACTATAGCCGTCGTTGAGTATTACAGGATTTTCAGCGATAGCTAGACGTACAAACAGATTGGCTTGAGTGCGCGTTCTCGATCAAACATGTCGCGCCGCGCTTGCTCTGGCCTATGCGGCATCGCCTGCCAAAAGAGGCTGCCGCGCAGCCGTGGTGGCTCGATGCCAGAGAGTCTCACAACTGGATTCAGTGGGCAGACTGGCTCTATCTCTCGTCAATGCGGTGTCGGCAAAACAGAGATCCTGCCCTGTCGGACTTGGCAAACAATATTAGGCACGACTAATAATGTAAGTATGGATTGCCAAAGCTATTTAGACAGGTATCCAACTTGGTGGCAGGGACAAGTCCATGGTCACCAAGAGGATTGAAGTTCGCCGTGCTAGCTCCAGGCTGGCCGTGCCATTCGTTGCGATTCTGGGCCCTGGTCTTCTTGTCATGCTCGCTGACACAGATGCAGGGAGCCTGATCACCGCTGCCCAGTCCGGCACTCGCTTCGGATACGAGATGATCCTTCCTCAACTCCTTCTGATACCAGTTCTCTATGTAGTACAGGAGATGACAGCACGACTTGGTATCGTCACTCGAAAAGGGCACGGTGCGCTGATTCGGGAGCACTTTGGGCAAGGATGGGCGCTTCTGTCCGGCATGACCCTTTTCCTCTCTGCCGTGGGTGCACTTTTGACGGAGTTTGCCGGTGTGGCTGGAGTCAGCGACATGTTTGGTATTCCAAGGGTGCTGGCAGTCTCGATTGCAGCTCTGTTTCTCATAGCTGCGGGTGTATCCGGGAGCTACAACCGGGCAGAGCGAATTGGCATATTCCTCGGTCTTGCCGAACTGTTCTTCTTGCCCCTGCTGGTACTGTCTCACCCGCACTTTCATGCGATCATGACCCAGGTGACGCAGATTCCGGCCCATAACTCTTCCTACATGATGTTGCTGGCTGCGAACGTGGGGGCGGTAATAATGCCGTGGATGATCTTCTATCAGCAGGGTGCCGTGATCGACAAGGGGCTTGATTTTAGAGACATCAAAGCGGAAAGGCGCGATACAGCCATAGGGGCGGTCCTCACTCAGCTGATCATGGTTGCAACTGTTGCCACCTTTGCTGCCACTGCTTTTCATGTCCTTCCAGGGAAGCTGGACACCATTGCAGGGATGGCGTCAGCCCTTCAGCTCCTTATGAATAAGACGATTGCAAAGGTGCTCTTGGCAATGGCGGTGCTTGGTGCGGCTTTAGTGGCGGCGCTTGTGGCGTCTATCGCTGGAGCGTGGGGGATATCTGAGGTTCTTGGCTGGAAGCACAGTCTCAACGAGCGGCCATGCCGAAACAATGCAAAGTTCTACGCCACCTATCTCCTCGCGCATATTCTCGGTGCAGTGCTCGTGATAGTGCACGTGAATCTGGTGGGTCTAGTTCTGGACGTCATGGTGATGAACGCATTGCTGCTTCCGATAGTGCTCGGCTTTCTCATCGCGCTAGAGGCGCGTGCGCTTCCAAGGGAACTCAGGATGCATGGCTTTCACCGGTGGGCTGCTACTTCACTGAGCTTGGTGGTCATCGTTTTCGGACTCTACATGCTGCCCGGCACGTTGCTTCACCTTTGAACCACCCTTCAGGCAGATTCCCGCCTGGGTGATTTCAGATGGTCTCTACATAGAGATTGGTTGCCAGCTTGGTCCCAATGGAAAAAACGTCCGTCCCGACTTCGAGCGTCAGCGTCCCGTCAGGAGCTCGATTGCTTACGGTGGCTGCAACGCCTGGTTTGAAACTATGCCCATCCAAATACGACAGTGTCTCGAAGTCGGTTTCAACGCACTCTGCTATTCGCCGCAGCTTGATATGCTCGCCTGGTTGCGAACTGACTAGAGGATGGAGTTCGATGCTCATGAAGTTCGAACCTGGAATCGGGTTTCCATGGGGGCAGGTTTGGGGATTATTCAGAAGTTTTATGAGATGAGGCTCCACTTCGTCGGAGATCACGTGTTCCCAGCGGTCGGCCTCTTGATGCGCCTTGGGCCAATCGATGCCGATGATGTCAACAAGCAAGCATTCAGCGAGCCTGTGTCGCCTTACAACGCTCTCCGCTTGTGCGTGTCCCTCTGCGGTCATTCGAAGCTCTTTTTGGTTGGATTCGATATAGCCGTCCTCGATAAGCCTCGCAACCATTTCTGTGATGGTGGGTGGCGAGTGCCTTAGACGCTCTGCCAAGCGTGCTCGGATGGCTGGGATTCCTTCTTCCTCAAGTTCGTAGATTGTCTTGAGGTACTCCTCAATAGGTGGGTGGTATCCATCTGATCCTGTTTTCATCGAGCATGTACCTCAATACTTTCCCGGTCCAGCCACCAACTTGAGTATTAGAGGAAAAGATGCCGGCAGCACGTGCTCAAGTCTAGCAAGCACTAGGTTTTGCGGAGATCGGACGCCAGATCAAACCCGAACTCCAGTACATGCGTTAGTCGGCTTACTGCTTTCCGGAGGTTCGCCGGCTGAGCGTGTTAGCTGGCTACAATGTTCCGGAAATTCACTCTGCAACGGTTGTAAGTGGGCGAGTACGAGAACGCCGCTGGCCAGAGGTGACGCGGGCATTGTGGGGAGAACATTTTTGGTCCCCCTCGTACTGCGTGGTATCGGCAGGTGGTGCACCACTGGATATCGTCAAGCGATACATCGAGACCCAGCAGTCCCCAAACAGGCAAGGAAGGCCACCACATAGCGGGCGACCTTGACCCCATTCATGCCAAGAAGCGAAGCCAGCGATGATCACGCTCGAATCGACTGCGTTCAACTGCGTTCAACTGCGGGTCTCTTCAAGAATTTCACGGACAAGCTCGGTAGTTAGGATAGGAAGGTCACCCCTAACCGGCTCTGCTCGAACGATGTTGCCTTTGCGGACAAGGCGCATCTCGGTGGTGGCGGGCTCGATTATAAGACGCCCATTCTCTTCCGATATCTCTAATTCGGTGTTTGGTAGCAGACCCAGGTGGTCACGGAGGCGTTTGGGTATTACGACGCTTCCGGTTGCATCAATGGTAATTGTCATGGTAATGAGGCTACCGTTTATCGCGAGCCTCGAAATCGGGGGTTGCACTCCTCGGCGCCAGGTTCAAAAGAGTTCTGGGTGGTTGGCAGCCCTCCAGGAAGGTTAACTTGAGGTGTGGCGGGGCGTTTTCTGCTGGCCATAGAAGGGTATCGGTGTTGGATTGCTTTGAGGCTCACGCTGGACTGTTGCGAGGTAGGTCAGTTGGTTGTCGTCTGCGCATCGCAATAAAGAACTCGATTGTCATTAACGCTAGAACGGCGAGCCATGCGAGAATTCCAACCCAGACCCATACCCTTGAGATCGAGACCATGAAGTCCAGCTTCGCCGACTTGCCCAGAGTGTTGGATGCAACGGTGTACATGCCCAGCGGGAAGACCATGCTCCAGAGTCGGGGTTCGTACGCCCTCGAGTACCCTCTCGCAATGTAGCGCCACAACCCGAAAAGCACTAGCAAGGGGATCCACCAGGTGCCGAATGCCCACAGGATTGTAGATAGCCCGATTATGAAAGGCTTCATGGCTGAAATGATTATCTGGGAGTGCGGGTCGCGAAGCATCACAATCCCTGCTGCAGCTCTGGCGCTGATCGCTGTGGCTCCCATTGCGATCCAATATGCCGGCCCCATCTCTGAAGGTGTCACCTCTACCAGGAGTAGGCGGGCAAAGATGATTACGATCAGGATCAAATAGAGCATCACACCGAGCCCCCACAGTGAGACTGCGACAGGCGGGAGGATCGCTTCAAAGACGTTGTGGTAGATCGGAGCCAAGCCGGCTGTAACGATGGCAAGCGACTGGGTGGCAACGACCCAGATAAGCCAGGTGCCGTTGATCTCTCTCAGTATCGGTCGCCGCGCCGATGCGACAATGAACGATGGAAGCCCGTATGTGAGCACCAGCCAAACCAGGGACGAGAATATCGTCAGCACTGCTGTCCAAAGCGGAAGTCCTGCCATTAGCAGACGGATCCCCAACACATTCGAACCGGCCACGATGGTGAAATATGCCATTGCAGTAGTCGGGTCTCGAAGGCTTTGGGTGAACCAGGGCCAGAACCAGATTGTTCTTGCCGCATATGCGACGGACAAGACCACGAAGGCGATGATGGTTGCAGCCAGCACGATCCTAGAGATGAGCGAATAGCCAAGCAGGTCAGCTCCAACCGAGACGATCCCGCTTCCCATGACCAGCGCAAAATAGCCGGGGTCAAGGGTTGCCAGATTCCTCATTACGATCCCGTTGGGCAGCTCCAGTTTCGTCTTGGGGATTTCTTGTGCTCGCTCGGGAGTTCTGGGTGGTCTGTCTTTGTCACGTTTTGGCTGAGCTTTTAGATTCACCGCTTTAGATCCTATTTAGAGAAGATGTTCGTTTTACGTATGGCGGATCAGTACCTTGCGCCAATTCTGCGCCATCGCCTTCCGCTCGTTCCAGGCTCGTTTGGCTGGGCGGCTACCCTGCTCCGGTAAACGAGGAACGGGCGCCACATGTACCAGAGCGGATAGCTCCAGGCATGCACCAGTCTGCTGAAGGGCCAGACCATGATCACCGCCCAGGCTGCAGTAGCGTGCACCTGATATAAAAGCGGCGCTTTAGCGATAGCTGCGACGTCGGGATTTCCCACGAACAGGCCCCTGAACCAGAGTGCTACGCTCTGGCGGTAGTCATAGCCGCCACCTAACAAGTTGACCCCAACTGTCTCCGAGATCCCCAGAATTATGACGATCGCGAGTAGGATAAGTGCCAGCCAGTCCACCGGGGAAGTCGTAGCTCTTACTCGAGTGACGAACACCCGTCGGATCGCCAGCACAGCCACCCCGACGATGACGCCTATTGCAGCTGCGGTTCCGGCCGCGGCGGAGAACCAGTGGTAGACGGATTCAGGTATGCCGACAGCATTTGTCCAGCTTTCAGGTATCAAGATGCCGATCACGTGACCTGCTATAGCGCCGAACGTCGCGTAATGAAAAAGCGGAGACCCCCACTTCAGGAGCTTTTTCTCCTGGAGCTGGGTTGAACGGCTGGTCCATCCGAACTGGTCGTAGCGGTAGCGCCAGATGTGGCCGATCACGAATGTGGCGATCGCTATATAGGGAAGTATTACCCAAAGCACAAGCTGCGGCACGGTTATCCCGTTCATCTGATCTCCACCTTTTCGACCTTTGCTTGCTGGGGGACGTACGGCTCGAGCCCGACTGTTTCATAAAGCGGTCCGCGAGATTTGATCTGAAGCGCTGTTGCTCTTTCTGTTTTCGACGTTCCGCCGACCACGTTTAAGACCGCAGCAATTGCCATCTCGTAAGGGCTCTTGGCTTTTCTGAGCTCGTCGTGCAACAGCGTCATCGCGACGCGATGGTTGCTTAGTGCTTCTCTGCCAAGTGGTGACGCGGCTGCCAGCTCTAAGAGGGCAGGCAGGAAGTCTGGGAGCTCGCCTTGCCCGAGTGTGAAGCCGGAAGCTTTGTATGCCTCCATGAGGCTGCTCAGAGCCATCCCCCTCTCACGGGTGTCTCCGTAGAGGTAGTAGGTGAGGTGCAGACTGCGTTTCTTTTGTAGGTCGAATGTCTCAACGTAGTTTGCAGCTGCCTGTGCAACCTCCATCTCAGAGAGCCATTCGAGAACAGATGAAAGGCTGGCTTTGGCCTGTGATCTACCGAGGCGTTCTAGTCCGCCTCTTGCGCTTTCGAGATCTTGGGTGAAGCCATCCTCTGGGTAGCTGAGAATTACAGAGGCGCAGCCGAAGACCAGCGCGGATTCCTTTGGTTTCATGCCAGGCCTCCCGCTGTTGAGAACCCGGATCCGTTGTTCGGCGAAAGCTGGAAATGCAGCCGTCCCCGGTCGTCTCTGAAAGATGAGGCAACGTCAGGGGCCTTTGCCTGGACATGAAATCTGCTAACACCCTGGGCTATGTGGTCTTCCCCACCCATTCCCGGCCCGCCTTCTGATTCAAGGGCACAACCGCTCAGTGAGTGTTGGGCCAGTAGTCGCCCGGCGTCTTCTGCATGGGCAGGAGGTATCACGTAGCGGTCCTCGTATCGGGCTATTGCCAAAAGCCTGAAAAGCTCGTCTACGCCTTCTGCGGTCAGGCCTACCTCAGCAGGGTTCAGGTTGAGCTTTGTGCCGAGTTGATGCGATCGCATCGCAGCCCTGACTGTCGCCAATCTGCGCAGCGAGTCTCTTACAGGCTCGATTCGTCCTGCAGAGAGCAGGTTCGCCAGGTACTCCATCGGGATCCTGAGCGCATCTATGCTGGCAAAGATGGAGTCCGGATCGCTTTCGTCATAGCCAGCCTCGGCTGCGGCATCGGTGACAGGTGACAGCGGCGGGATGTACCACACCATCGGCATGGTCCGAAACTCCGGGTGAAGAGGAAGCGCAACCTTGTACTTTGCGATCAGTGCGTGGGTGGGCGACCTTCTAGCCGCGCGGATCCAATCTCGCGGGATGCCCTCCAGATCCGCCTGTTCGGCTACTTCGGGATCATCAGGGTCCAAAAATGTGCCTAGCTGAGCTTCATAGAGTTCCTGGGGGTCAGCCGTGGCGGCAGCTTGTGCCACCTTGTCGGCATCGTAGAGAACCAGGCCGAGGTAGCGCAGCCTTCCCGGGCAGCTCTCAGAGCAGATGGTGGGAAGGCCGTCCTCGATCCTCGGAAAGCAAAGGGTGCACTTCTCTGCTTTGCCGGTCCTGTGGTTGAAGTAAACCTTCTTATAGGGGCAGCCGCTGACACAGAAGCGCCATCCGCGACAGCGGTCCTGGTCCACCAAGACGATGCCGTCTTCCACCCTTTTGTACATCGCACCTGACGGACACGACGCCACGCACGACGGATTGAGGCAGTGCTCGCAAATACGCGGCAGGTAGAACATGAACACAGACTCAAAATCCAGCTTGACCTTCTCGCTCATTGCTACGAGGTTGGGATCATTGACGGCCCGATTTGGTGCGCCAGCCAGGTCGTCTTCCCAGTTGGCTCCCCATTGCGGCACCATCTCCCTTCCTGTAAGTGCAGACCGCGCTGACACAGAAGGCGCCTTGGTTCCGGGGGGAGCTGTGATCAGCTTGGCGTAGTCGAATGTAAAGGGGTCGTGGTACTGATCGATCGTTGGCAGATCTGGATTGTAAAAGATGGAGAGGAGCCGCTTCAGCCTGGTGCCGCCTTTGAGCTTGAGCCGGCCTTTCTTGTCCAGCTCCCAGCCTCCGTGCCACTGCTCTTGGTCCTCGTATCTGGTGGGGTAGCCTATGCCGGGCTTGGTCTCTACGTTGTTGAAATAGACGTACTCGGTTCCCGGCCTGTTTGTCCAGGTCTGCTTGCATGCAACGGAGCAGGTGTGGCAGCCGATGCATTTATCGAGGTTCATCACCATTGTCATCTGGGCCATTATCCGCATTAGAAGTCCACCTCCTGGCTTCGGCGGCGAATGACGACGAGCTCATCCCTCTGCGATCCGGTAGGGCCGTAGTAGTTGAAGCCGTAGGAAAGCTGTGCATACCCTCCTATGAGATGCGTCGGTTTCATCACTGCTCGCGTAAGTGAGTTATCTGTTCCCCCGTGAATGCCTGAGATCTCGGATATCGGCATCTGCAGGTGGCGGTCTACCGCGTGGTACATGAGAACCGTTCCAGGGGGCACTCGGTGTGTCACTGCAGCGCGGGCGACGGTGACTCCGTTTCGGTTGTACGCCTCGATCCAGTCATTATCGGCCACCATTATCTTTGAGGCATCAAGATCGTTCATCCAGATGACCGGCCCGCCTCTGAAGAGATTGAGCATGTGCAGGTTGTCCTGGTATTCAGAGTGGATCGACCATTTGGAGTGAGGCGTCAAGTACTTGGCCAAAAGCTGGTGCTCACCGAGGTCTGATCTCTTGATCTCTCCGAAGGTCTTGAGCAAGTTCAGCGGTGGGCGATAAGTCGGGAGCATCTCGCCCAGCTCAGCCATCCAGTCGTGATCTAAGAAGAAGTGCTGCCTGCCTGTGAGGGTGTGCCATGGCTTTTTGCGCTCGACGTTCACGGTGAAGGGCGAGTAGCGTCGCCTTTCTGATTCACAGCCTGACCACTCGGGAGAGCAGATCACAGACCGCGGCTGGGTGACTGTGTCTGTGAAGGTGATTCGGTCGCCAGCTCTTTCATATGCGAGGTCTGCGAGTTCAACACCTGTGCGCTCCTCGAGATTTCTGAACCCTTCCACTGCGAGCCTGCCGTTGGTCGTTCCAGAGAATGCCAATATCGCTTCGCAAAAAAGGCTGTCGCGATCGATCTTCGGCCTTCCTTTGGCAATTCCCGAGGTGACTGTCCCGTTTCGTTTGCTCAGGTAGCCGACTTCCGTCTCAATAGGGAAGCGAATCCCTTTGGTTGTTGCGCCCAGAGTGTCTATAAGCGGCCCAACCGCGCGCATCTGCTCGTCTATATGGGGGTAGTCGCGTTCTACTACCACGAGCCTTGGCATTGTCTTTCCCGGCACCGGCTCACATTCGCCTGCCTGCCAGTCGAGAGCCCTGCCGCCTGGCTGGGCACATTCGTCAGGGGTGTCGTGGAGCAACGGGACGGCTAAGACGTCTTTTCTTTTGCCAAGGTGCTTTGCTGCTTGGCGGGAAAACTCCTCTGCCAGGGTGTGAAATATGTCGAAGTCCGTTCGGCACTCCCAAGGCGGCCCTATGGCTGGGTTGAAGGAGTGGATGAAGGGGTGCATGTCTGTTGTAGACAGATCGTGCTTTTCGTACCAGGTTGCTGCCGGCAGCACCACGTCTGAGTAGATGCCGGTTGAGGTCATGCGAAAGTCGATGTTGACCAGCAGATCGAGCTTTCCCTCTGGCGCCTGGTCGTGCCAGGCGACCTCGCTGGGGCGCAGATTCGGGGGCGCTTCAGAGGCTGCAACGGAGTTGTCTGCGCCGAGTAGGTGCTTGAGGAAGTATTCGTGCCCCTTGCCCGAAGATCCGAGCAAGTTGCTTCTCCAGACAGTCAGCACCCTGGGGTAGTTCTGTGGTGCATCGGGATCTGATGCTGCGAACTTGAGCTTTCCGGCCTTCAGCTCCTCGACCACGAAGTTATCGACCGACTCTCCTTCAGCCTCGGCTTGGGCGATTATGTCCAACGGGTTGCGGTCGAAGGTCGGGTTTGAAGTTGTCCAGCCGAGCCTGGCCGCATAGGCGTTGAGGTCAACCATGGTCTTGCCGGAAAAGCGCCCGGTTCCGAGAGGGCTCGAAAGCGAGTCAGCTCGGGATCCTTCATATCGCCATTGATCTGTCGCGAGATACCAGAACGGAGTGGAGGCAGTGTGGCGTGTCGGCCTGACCCAATCGGCACCAAAAGCCAGAGTAGCCCAGCCTGTCAGAGGCCTCACCTTCTCCTGGCCAACGTAGTGCGCCCATCCTCCCCCGTTTACTCCCTCGCAGCCGCCCAGCATCAAAAGAGACAGGAATGCCCGGTAGATCTGGTCGGAGTGGTACCAATGGTTTGTCCCTGCCCCCATTGCAATCATCGAACGGCCGCCTGAGACTTCCGCGTTTCGGGCGAACTCGCGCGCTATCCTCGCTGCTTTTGAAGCTGGAACCGAGGTTATCTTTTCCTGCCAGGCTGGAGTGTATGGAACAGTTGCGTCGTTGTAAGAGTCGGGCCACTCTCCGGGAAGGCCGTTGCGGCTCACTCCGTACTGCGCCATGACCAGATCAAACACCGTTGTGACAATCTCATTGCCAATCTGGACGGCAGGCACTCCGCGATTCAACACTGCACCGCCGTCAGTTTCTCCTATGTCAAAGCGCGGCAGCTGTATCATCTCATACTCCGCATCCTTGCGGCCGTAGAGACTTAGGGCAGGGCTCCTGTCTGCAAGGTCGAGATTCCAGCGTCCCTTGCCGGTTTCGCTCCAGCGGAACCCGAGCGAGCCATTTGGGACTATCAACTCACCGGTTGCCTCGTCGATGGCAACCGTC
Source organism: Actinomycetes bacterium (assembly GCA_021799035.1). Taxonomy (GTDB): domain Bacteria; phylum Actinomycetota; class Acidimicrobiia; order Acidimicrobiales; family Acidimicrobiaceae; genus SCQM01. Next base: position 29,584 of record JAJZBG010000019.1, read on the forward strand.
TTCCACTCCGAAGCCTCTTCGGTTCTTCCGATGTCGGCAGCGGTTAGGAAGTGGTCCGGAACAAATGCATCGCCAGTCTTGCGGAGCTTCACCAAGAATGGCATGTCAGTATAGGTGCGGGCATATTCTTCGAAACGTGGAACCTTGCGATCGCGGTAGAACTCGCTGAGCATGACGTGCCCCATCGCCATTGCCAGCGCCCCATCTGTACCAGGAGCTGCTGCGAGCCAGTCGTCTGCAAACTTGGTATGGTCGGAGTAGTCAGGGGAGACGACTACAACCTTCTGGCCACGGTATCTTGCTTCTGTCATGAAGTGAGCGTCGGGTGTCCTAGTGACGGGAAGGTTGGTGCCCCAGATTATGAGATATGCGGCATTCCACCAGTCCGCAGATTCCGGGACATCAGTCTGGTCTCCGAAGACCTGGGGAGACGCTATCGGCAGGTCTGCATACCAGTCGTAGAATGACAAGATGGCGCCGCCGAGCAGCGAGTAGAACCGGGTTCCGGCAGCATAAGAGGCCATGGACATAGCTGGTATGACTGTGAACCCCGCTGTCCTGTCCGGGCCGTATTCGCGGATCGTATGCACGTGAGCCGCCGCTACCAGCTCCATGACCTCTTTCCAAGTGACTCGTACGAATCCACCGCGTCCACGAGCGGTCTTATAGCGTCTTGAGAGCTCTGGGTCAGAGACGATTGCCTTCCAGGCTTCCACCGGGTCTTTGGAGATCTTGAGCGACTCTCTCCAAAGCATGAGCAGCTCACCTCTGATGTATGGATACCTGACTCGAGACGGTGAGTAGGTGTACCAAGAGAAAGAGGCTCCTCTGGGGCAGCCGCGGGGCTCGTACTCGGGTGAGTCCGGCCCCACCGATGGATAGTCCACCGCCTGAGTCTCCCAGGTGATGATCCCATCTTTGACGAACACTCTCCACGAGCATGAGCCGGTGCAGTTGACCCCGTGTGTTGATCGGACTGCTTTGTCATGCCTCCATCGCTCGCGATAGAACTCTTCTGCTTGGCGACCTCCAGACCTGTGGATCTCGCGGGTATCAGGTGATGGCTGGCCTGGTTGGAGGTATCTTGCTTTTCGTACCAGCCCGCTGTCGGAAATGACGTCGGCTTGAGGCCGCGGACCTATGGTTTCGTTTCTTGACATCTCTCATCCCGTGAACTCGTATGTAGTGCTTGTACGCAATAGGCCGCAGGTGCAGCGGGTTGCGATCGAAAAAGAGCTTGTTATTCTCATTTTGCCGGAGTTCCGCTCCGGGTGTGGCTCATCTCGACAATTCATAGATCAACCTGGATATTGCTGGTAGCAAGGATCTTTGAGTCCTTGTCTGACCTGCGTTTGAGAGCTGTTCGCAACACCTCTCATGGCTTGCCGCGTGCCGACGGTGTCATCCCCTTTCCTCTCAGCCATTTTGGAGAAGTCAGGCATCTCTCGTGGATCAGGGGGACCTGTCAGGGGCGGATGGAAGCAAGGTGGGCGACAACGAAGAAAACGTGCACAATAAACAGGGCTTGATCTCCATAGTTTTTCTATCCTATACTAGAAATTTAACGATATGAAATCAAACGGACAGAATATGAAAAAATCTGGAGCTTCGTCTAAGAATGGAACGGTCGGTGGAAACATGAGTTGCGACAGTGTTCGCACCAATGTTGATCCGAGCGGTGCCGGCATTGTCAATGCGAATGGGGCATTGATCGCCGAAGAGCTAGAACTAGGTGGCGAGCCAGCCTGTTGGGCACATCTCGTGTGTGAAGAATGTGGAGCTATAGTCACCGACGGTCATAGGCCTAGTTGCAGTCTTTATGATGGCACACAGCCGTGATGTAACAGATTGCGTTTCTTGTGGGCTCATAGCTGAGAGTTCTATGGGAGAGTGAGACATTGGATGCAAGACCCGAGGCATCCCTAATCGGGGAGCTAGACCAGGCAGACCCAAGGATGCACTACGGCAACCAAGCGATCTAGGATTGCTCGGGGCTGGCCGCAAGGCGGGGCCCACTCCTGCGCAATGTCTACGAACGGAGGCGTTTTCAGGCGAAATGTGTCAGTTCAGATGTCCAGAGTTTTTTCCGCCGCGGCGATAGAAATGTACATTCGCCCATTGAGATCGCCGACAATATGTTGAAATCCAAAGTGGCGATAGAACATCTGTGCTGTATCATCAATCGGATCCACGGCGATGAATCGAGCCGCCGCACTTGTTCCTGCATGGACGGACCTTTTGATGGCATCAATTAACATGTCTCGACCAATCCCTTTACCCTGATGCTGTAGCGCCACGGCTAGCCGACCAATTAGAACCATGCCGATTTCAACAGGAGGTAAGCCACGACCCAAGGAATGTGGTAAGTCACCCTTTTGGGCACCGCCCATGGTCAGGGAGTAGTAACCGAGAACTTCGTTGGAATCTGATACCAGCACGAAGACTCGAGAGAGGTTTCGGGTTTGGTTTTCCAATCCATGATCCTGTAGCCACTCATCAAGAGTTTTGACTCCAGAGTCAAAGGATACGACGCTGTGGCTCGCGGACAAAAGCTCGATGCGCATCAGTTTGCGGACTTGAGTTGACGCGATTTCCTGACTTGCATCGCTAGTTCAGGTATCGCAGATGTTGACTGATCAAGGGCTTCAAGGAATCGCTGATAGGCCTCTTTGTCCAGTCTGATTGCGTGGTGCTCCGCGACTATAGCCTCAGCGTCATGGACTGCCCTGCTGAGCATGAACTCAGAAACCGACATTCCAACCAAACTAGCTGCTTCCACAAGAAGATCATCATCGTGAGAAGAAAGTCGTAATTCGCGGCGGCTATTTTTCGCTATCATGGTTGTAATTCCTTGGTGTACGTACAAGTGTACGGGCATGCATCACTTTTGTCAATATATCGTATCGGGCTAGATGTTCCGGCATGTTCGCGTAATCGGTAGAGAGTTTTTAGGCGAGGACTAATATCCCGGGAGCGAAAAGGCTGGCATGCTCTCAGCTCGCCTCTTGACCTCCTCCCCTCCCTCACAGAAGGGGATTCCCGACAACCAGTGGCTCATGCCACTCGGTACGAATACATCACAAGGGTCGTTCACAGGAATTCATCTCTTCAGGGATTGAAATATGTGAATAACTAAATATTATGATATAGTCGTCTCATACGGAGGACAAATGATGGCCGCACTACATGAATTCAAGGCGGAGCTGTTCAAGGCGCTAGGCCACCCGGTCAGGCTGCGAATCCTTGAGCTGCTGATGTCCGGAGAGAAGACTGTTTCAGAGCTGCAAGCGGACCTTGAGATAGAAGCCTCCTCGGTCTCGCAACAGCTCTCCCTGATGCGTGCGCGCCAGTTAGTCGATGCGCGCAAGAACGGCACCAACGTCTTCTACACGGTCCGCGACCCCTTGATCTTCGATCTGATGACAATCGCTCGGCAGATCTTTGAACACCAGGTTGCCCAAATGTCGTCGGCTCTAGATATTGACTCCTAAAACGCTGTAATTGCTCCCGCATCTCACCAAAACGAAGGACATGCGATGGTTTATTGGGCCTTGATCTCGGCCGCCTGTCTGACTGCCTCGGCAGGAATGGCGTACAGGCGCTGGTCGAACGTCTCAGTCTTGATGCTCAGTCTCGGGATCTTGATCCTCGGTGCAGTTGGACTGATCGGCAAGGTGACCACCGCACTCATCCCTGGCGTTTATGCACTAACCCCGCTTGGTTCATGGTTTCTCATTGTCCTGGGCGTCGTGGCCACCATGTCCGCATGGTACCGATGGGGCTACGGCGATCACGGCCGCACATCTTCGCTTTGGTTGCCGATCTTCCTTGTGAGCATGGCGTCGGTAATCTTGGCAGCAAACGTCTGGGCGTTCTTGACGGCATGGGAAGCGATGGCGGCCAGCTCCTTCTTTCTGGTCACAACTGACCACCACAAATCAGAGGTTCTTCAGTCAAGCTACATTTACCTGGTTATGTCACAGGTGAGCGCCATGTTCCTCCTGGCAGGCTTCATGGCTGTCAGCTCTCAGCTCCATTCTTACGACTTTGCCGTCTGGACCGCCCATGCAGCCGCCCTCTCATCTTCGACAAAGACCCTTGTCTTTGTTCTGCTCGGCCTCGGATTCGCCATCAAGAGCGGGGTGGTCCCCTTTCATATCTGGCTGCCGAGGGCTCATCCGATAGCTCCAGCACCTGTATCAGCTCTCATGTCAGGCGCGATGATCAAGTTGGGAATTTTCGGCATCATGCAGTTCGCGCTCATAGATCTCGGCGTGACGAGCCGTGCTCTTCCGATTGCAGTTCTGGCAGTAGGTGCGGTCTCCGCCGTGCTGGGTGTTCTCTATGCCCTTATGGAGCATGATCTGAAGCGTTTGCTTGCCTATCACAGCATCGAGAACATCGGGATCATCCTGCTGGGGGTCGGGGTCATGGGGGTTGGAATAGATTGGCGCCAGCCTCCCCTTGTTGTACTCGGGCTTGCGGCCTCTCTGTTTCACACGCTCAACCACGCCATCTTCAAGACGCAATTGTTTCTGGCTGCAGGTGCAGTCGAGAAGCACACCGGCACCCTGGACGCTGATCAACTCGGAGGGCTGATTCGGACCATACCAGGCGTTGCTGTCGGCTTTTTGATTGGATCGATGGCAATATCTGCCCTCCCTCCATTCAACGGGTTCGTAAGCGAGTGGCTCACGTTCCGCGGGCTGCTAGGAGTTGCATCGCACTCTGCAGGGCTTTTGGCGCTATACGGCCTGGGGCTGGCAATGGCGCTCGGGCTGACCGGCGGGCTCGCTGGGCTCTGCTTCGTAAAGGCGTTCGGAACCATCTTCCTGGGTGAGCCGCGAAAACAAGTGGCTCATGATTTGATCCCGGGAAAGATGACCTCGCCCATCTTGGCTTTGGGTCTTGTCTCTCTGCTTCTGGGAATCTTTCCGCAGCCACTTCTCCGTCTGGCTACCCAGGCTGATCCGCAGGCCACATTTTCAACATTCGCTCTCTCCGGCCTGCTCGTATCGCCAAAGACTCTGATTATCGCGGCCGTCCTTTTGGTGGGAACGGCGCTCTTTGCTGCAGCCAGCAGGGTGTGGGATGTCGCAACGGTTCCCCGCTGGTCATGTGGGAGAATCCCTGACGCTTCTATGCAGCTGACTTCGGCTTCATTCACAAAGGCGATTCGCACAACATTTGCGGTGATATATCGGCCGCATCGTGAACTGACGCAGCTTGGGCAGCATGTGCCCGACTTCGCCGATCGGCTCGTCTTTCATGGTGGCACCGTGCCGATCTGGGAGCGGCATGTATACAGGCCGCTTTATCGCTTGATATGGAAGGTGTCGCATTTCAGCACCCGAATCCAGGCTGGACCCGTTCGCCTCTATCTCGCGTATCTCTTGGGCACCGTCGGGTTGATGATCGCAGTCATCCATTAGGCGCAGGGAGATCTTTCATGTTTTTGACCGTTCAACTCACCGGCATCCTTCTCATCTTCGTCGGTTCTCCCCTTTTATGGGGGGTGACCCAGACGGTGAAGGCACGGCTTCAAGGCCGGAGAGGGCCATCCGTCTGGCAGATGTATCGGGTAATAGCGAAGAACTGGAGAAAAGAGACTGTTGTTCCGGAGTACAGCTCGTTTCTGTTTCGCCTGGCCCCCAGCGTAGCGATGGCTGCTCTCGTGGCTGTTCTGGTGATGATACCCATGTCTGGCGAGGCCCCTTCAAGTTGGCCACATGACTTGTTGACCGTCTTTTTTCTTTTGGCACTGGAGCGATTTTGGGTAGGGCTGGGCGGGCTCGACAGCGCAGGCACCTTTGGCGGCCTTGGAGCAAGCCGCTCCAGCACGATTGGCACCGGAGTCGAACCCGCGCTCTTGGCCGCCTTTGGGGTTCTTTGGAAAGTTAGCGGAGTCAGCAACATTGCGCCAATTGCAATCTGGATGAAGGCCTTGCCTGGAGGGATGTTCGCATGGACTCTGGCCGCAATCAGCTTTGCGCTGATCATGCTGGTGGAGTTGGGGCGACTCCCAGTTGACAACCCTGACACCCATCTTGAATTGACCATGATTCATGAAGCCACGATTTTAGAGAGCAGCGGACGCTTGCTCGCCATGTCGCAGATGGCAATGACCCTGAAGTTTTCAGTGGTCGTAGCATTGGGCTGGGTGGTGCTAGGTCCGCACACCTCATCGCCATGGTCCAACCTGGTCCTGCTTCTCGCTGAGTTGGTTGGCACTTCGGTTGCACTGGGATTCGCCGAAAGCCGGTTCACAAAGCTTCGCTATTTTCAACTACCCGCTTATCTGTCCATTGCAGCCGGAATTGGCGCACTTGGCTTCTTGGTGATGTCAGGAGGATTCAGCCTATGAATGTGATCGATCTGCTGTTTTTCATTGCGGCATTGGGACTGTTATCGGTGCGAAACGTGTATCTCAGCATTGGCCTTGTGGCCATAGAGGGATTGCTGATCAGCGTCATGGTATCGAGTTCAGGTCCGCTGTCTTGGGTGTCTGGTCTTGTCGCTCTTTCAACTTTGGCTATAAAGGCTGGCCTGATTCCTGCCGTTCTGTCGAGGCTGATCATCGCGCTGCCGGCCGAGGGCCTCAAGGACCAGCCACTTCCCCTCTGGGCTTATGCAGCTGCAGTTTTGGCCATCTTTGGAACTGACCACATCATCCATTTGCTGGCACCGAGCCACCTGATCCAAAACGAGCCTGCTTTCTTCTTCGCACTTTCCACCGTCTATCTGGGACTTGTCATGATCGTTGCCCGTCGGCACCTGCTGTCGCAAATTGCGGCGCTGGTGAGCGTCGAGAACGGCTTGGTTCTCTTGGCGGTCTCTATGTCAGGATCCCTGCCGACCTTTGTTGAGCTTGGAATTTTGGTTGACCTGGTTGTAGCGGTCACCCTGCTTGTTTGGACGGGCCATCAGATTCACCGAGAGTTCAAGACGACTGACATAGTCGTCTTGCAGCGGCTGAAGGGGTAGTGCAATGAGTTACGACTGGAGCCTGTTGGGGCCGCTGATTCTCTTAGTGGCCGCTGCTTGGATGCACGGCAAATCGGGACCTGGATGGTGCAGGTGGATTGCTGTGTTGGTTGCAGCGAATTTCCTAGCTGTCTCCTATATAGTGCTCCATGGGGTGTTTGCTGGCAGCTGGCGTGCAATCTTCATCGCTGTAACCAACCTCATAGCGCTCACAAGCTCATGGGACAGCATCTACTGGCTCAGAGAGCACCCTTCGGTCTCACCGGGCCGCTATTACATTTGGTGGAGCCTCTTTTGGGGCTCACTGATCGTCATTTCTCTTTCGCGGAATCTGGCCTTGTCGTGGTTGGCAATGGAGTTTTCTACGCTTACCTCGGCAGCGCTGATCATCGAGATAGGGGATCGGCACTCTCTTGAAGCGGCTTGGAAATACATCGTCATCGCGTCTGTGGGCTTGATCCTGGGCTTGATCGGGATCGTGTTCGTCTATGCCAGCCTCAGGTATCAAGGCCTTTCCTGGGCAGCGCTGGATTTTAGCAACCTTCACGCACAGTATTTCAACATCGCGCCACCGGTCAGAGAGCTCGCAACGATTTTCGTTGTCAGTGGTTTTGGGACCAAGGCAGGGCTAGTGCCGTTCCATACCTGGCTGCCCGATGCCCATTCGGAAGCCCCCTCGCCTGTAAGTGGGCTGTTATCGGGGATTCTGCTCGGCCTTTCTGTTTTCACCATCGCCAGATTCACAATTGCTGTGCCAACGGGTTCTGGGGCGCTCTTCAGTGGCCCTCGGCTCTTGACCATATTTGGAACGGTCTCCGTTGTGATCGGTGCCCTAGCCTTGCTGGCGCAGCACGACATAAAGCGCCTTTTGGCGTATTCATCAATCGAGCAGATCGGCATTATCGCCGTCGCGGTTGGGGTTGGGACGAGGGCAGCCATAGCAGCTGCGCTTGCACAGTTTGTATTCCACGCAGTTATAAAGTCGAGCCTCTTTTACGGGGCAGGGCATCTGACGGCAAGGTATGGAACCAAGAGCATCGATGGCATAACCGATCTGATCACCAAGAGTCGTTCGAGCGCCTTCCTGTGGACGCTCGGGATCCTCGCACTGGCGGGATTGCCGCCGCTGGGGCTCGCTTACAGCGAATGGCTGATAATGAGCCAGCTATGGATCCATCACTCATATGTGGTAGTCCTCTTGACATCTTCGGCGCTTACCCTGACATTTGCCGCGCTGTCGCGCCACCTGATTCGGAACCTTTGGGGACCTGCCCAGCTCCAAGATCGGAGAACACCCTCCTCCAATCAGGCGCCGGCCCAGGGGGTATTGTAAATGAGCACGTCATGGCAGATGAGGAACACAGAGCAAAAAGGCTTGAACCATGAGCTTCTGGCGCTTACCGCAAACCGTCACGGAAATCTGCTTGCCAGCTGGCTGAATCCTTTGGATGGCCGACAGCTCTTTTTGGAGCTAGAGGTTTCCAACGGAAGCTTTCCCTCACTTGCCTCTGTAATGCCCGAGGTGGCCTGGGATGAAAGGGAGATCAATGATCTGTTTGGCTGGATCCCGACCGGCCACCCGGATCTGAGACCCCTAGTCAGAACAGAGCGATGGCCGCAAGGGTTTTTCCCCTTGAGGTCGCTCTCTGAACCTCCAAATTGGCGCGACGTCGAGCCGGATCTTCCGTCTTTGAAGGTTGAGGGGGAAGGCGTCACAATCATGAAAGTTGGCCCTACCCACGCCGGAGTCATAGAGTCGGGCCACTTCGTATTCTCCCTCATGGGCGAGAACGTCCTTTACCTTGACGCGCATCTGTTCCAGAACCACAGGGGAATTGAAGCTCTGCTCGAGACCAAATCGGTGAACGAGGTTGCTCCGCTTGTAGCCCGTGTTTGCGCAGCCGATACCGTTTCAAATCAAACCAATTGGGCTCTGGCGGTAGAGCAGCTGGCTGGCTTCGCACAACCGCCCGGACTTGTCCGCAAACGGATCATCCTGCTTGAGGCGGAAAGGATTCTAAGCCATCTGAATGATCTGGCTCAGATACCAGCCGGGGTTGGATTCCAAGTGGCGCACCAGAGGGCATTGGCAATGAAGGAGTCATGGCAGCGCAGCCTGAAAAGCCTTTACGGCCACAGGTTTCTCTTTGACACCGTCCTGCCCGGATGGGCCCGTTCGGCACCGAGCGAAGCGGTCTTAGACGCTGTTGGCAAGCTGCGAAGCCTTTGGGTTCCATGGCGGCAGCTGGTGAGAGGGCACCACGGGTTCAGAAACCGCATCAAGGGCGTCGGGGTGACGCCGCTTGAGAGAGTGGTCAGGCTGGGGGCTCAGGGTGTGGCGGCAAGGGCAGCCGGCAAACCCTTTGACGCCCGCCAGTCACTTCCTTGGTACCGGGAAACTTTCCAGGGGGCTGTGACGCAGGGATCCGGAGATGTCGGCGCCAGATTCAGGGTCCGCTTGGAGGAGGTGGAGGCAGCAATGCAGCTGATTGAAGAAGCTGCAGTTCGGCTGAGAGAAACCGATTGCCAAGAGGAAGAGTTCTCTCTACCGCGGGAACTGAGTGGACGCGCAGTGACTTTCACCGAGTCCCCCCACGGCATGAATGTCCATGACGTCACGGTGGCCGAGGGACGGATCAGCAGATATCACATACGCTCGGGAACCTACAGAAACTGGCCTTTGCTGGCTCAGGCCGTTGCCGGGAACGCAGTGGCTGACTTTCCGCTCATCAATAAGAGCTTCGAGCTTTGCTATAGCTGCAACGATCGCTGAAAAGGGGTAACAGGTGTCCAAATCGATTCGCGCCCTCCATATCCGCCATGTCGACGCGGGGAGCTGCAATGGCTGTGAACAAGAGCTGACTGCGCTGACCAGCGGATACTACGACATCCAACGGCATGGGATTGACCTTGTGGCGTCTCCGCGCCATGCTGACGCGCTTTTGGTCACCGGACCAGTCACCGACACCATGGCTTTGGCGGTCAAGAAAGTATGGGAGGCGATTCCGTCACCTAAGCTGCGCATCGCCTTCGGGGACTGTGCGCTGGGGTGTGGAGTCTTCCAGAACGGTTATGCGAGCGAAGGCGGCGTCAAAGAGGCTGACCTGGAGATCCCAGGATGCCCGCCTGAGCCAGAAATGGCGCTGCCAATTCTTCGTGATTGGATGAGAACCCACAGGTCGGGGCAAAAAGCTTATTCAGAGATTGCGCCCGATTCGCAGAGCGCAGTCTGAGGCACCCAAGCTTCTCAATTGGCCTTTTTTTGGGATCGCGCACTGGCAACGGCGCAGGGTGGCCTCCCCCGGATCACCGGTTGCACGTTGTTGCACGGTGCCAAGCGATCTAGTGATAGGTGTAGGTGCTGGTGGCGATCCAAAAGCATCTGGAATGCAATTCCATTTGTACCGAGCACGTTGAATAAGTAAAGTTAAGGGCTACAGTTATCATTAGTCCGGTTCTCGGGCTGAAGGGGGAGTCCTGTATGGCTTTGACAGAGCAGCGCATCTCGTCTGCCACACCTAAAGGTGGCATTCCTGGAGATCTGCGCGAATGGCTTGCAGTGGTGGAAGAAATGGGGCAGCTGCGGCGTGTCTCTGGTGCAAGCAAGGATCCTGAGATCGGAGAGGTTGCCGACCTCCTGCAGCACGAGGCGCAGTCGCCTGTAGCGCTCTTCGACAAGATTCTCGGGCACAATCCAAGGTTCCGGGTCGTCGTCAACACGTTGGGCCACACCGACAGGGTGGCGCTCACGCTGGGTCTTCCGCTGGGAATGGGAAAGGTTGCGCTTTCGGATGCATGGCGCAACAAGATCAAAGGGCTCAATTTCATTCCCCCTCGTTTTGTCAAAGACGGTCCGGTCATGGAAAACGTGGCTCGTGGTGACGCGGTCGACATGACGATCTTTCCAACTCCAAAGTGGCATCCGCTTGACGTCGGTCCGTACATCGGCACTGGGTCATTCGATATCACTCGGGATCCTGATGACGGCTGGGTGAACCTTGGGACCTACAGGGTCATGCAGTACGATAAGAACACTCTCGGGTACTACATCTCTCCTGGAAAGCACGGTCGCATGCACCGGCAGAAGTACTTCGAAAAGGGGGAGCGATGCCCAGTCGCAATGGTGTTTGGCGGAAATCCGCTCCACTTCTTGGCGTCGTCCATCGAGATCCCATACGGAGTGAGCGAGTACGAGTGGGCGGGTGCGGTGCAAGGCGAGCCCGTTGACGTTATCGAGGGGCCGGTGACGGGACTGCCGATTCCGGCAAACGCCGAGATTGTCGTGGAAGGCTTTGCCAGTCTTGACGACATGCGTCCTGAAGGGCCTTTTGGAGAATGGACTGGATACTACGGATCGGGCAGCCGCAAGGAGCCGGTCCTCAAGGTTGAGGCCGTTTACTTCAGAAACGACCCGATCATCGTCGGCGTGCCGCCTGCACAGCCACCAGACGAGATCTCCCGCTACCGCGCAGTGCTGCGTTCGGCTCTGCTCAGGGACGAACTTGACAGGTTTGGCATCCCAGATGTCGCAGGAGTGTGGCAGCACGAGGTTGGTGGGACAAGGCTCTTCACGGTGGTATCGATCAAGCAGCGCTATCCGGGCCATGCTCGCCAAGTGCTCCACCTTGCTTCTCAAAGCCGTTCAGCTGCCTATGTAGGTCGCTACACCATTGTCGTCGACGAAGACATAGACCCATCAGACCTTGAAGAGGTGATGTGGGCAGTTTGCACCAGAAGTGATCCAGCCACCTCCATCGATATCGTGCACAGGGCATGGAGCAGCCCGCTGGATCCGATCATTCCGCCAGACCGGAAAGATATTGGAGACTACTCCAGTTCGCGCGCTCTCATCGACGCATGCAGGCCATGGGAATGGCGTGACAAGTTTCCTCCAGTGAACGTGCCTCCGAGAGAGGTTCGTGAAGAGGCTCGCAAGCGGTGGGCCCATCTGCTAGACGGATGACAATCTCTGGGCTTTCAGAAGATTCTCTGCAAGCAACTTGCTTCTGAAAGCTTTTGAGCATGGACTGTTTCGGCCGGCTTTCGCCCCAAGTCGGCTGAGACAGCTCCCTTTTTAGACTGCCAAATCCAACTCTCGAAAGATCGGTGCGACCTAAGTCGCACCCTTTTTTGTTGTCCTGTGTTGCCAAGGTCGTGCCTGGTGCCGCTATTTCTGAATAGATGCTCAGGAAATGTTTGCTAAAGGTTGGAAAAGAGTTGTCCATAAGTTAACGCAAGCTTAAGAGAGAAGTTAACCCAGTCCTTTACCGTCTGAAATAGCAAGAAAAGCCGACTTCAGGAGTTGTTGTGGCGAGCATAAAGACG
>JAJZBG010000072.1 GCA_021799035.1 Actinomycetes bacterium
CTTCCCCGCCCTCACGGACGGGGTTTGCCGCGCAGAGCGATCAAGCGGTTGTCAGCGTGACTTGTAGTGCTGCTCCAATGCGGAAATCTCGGGCAATCCTATAAAGCTCAGGAACTCTGAGAACGGAACCATTTTGTCCATGGCGTTGATGGGCGTCAGGTCCTCTCGCAATGATTCCAACAATCCGCGGATCGCCTTGGTGGCCGCCAGAAGCGCTCCCACCGGAAAGATGATGATCCGAAATCCGAGACTCTTGATCTGGCTGTACGTCAGAGGCGGTGTTTTGCCTCCTTCTGCCCAGTTGTACAGAAGGGGCACATCCGAAAAAGTCTTGGACACCTTCTCGATCTCCTCAATCCCCTCGGGCGCTTCAATGAACAGCACATCTGCGCCAGCGTCTCGGTATGCTTTCGCCCTGTCAATCGCCGATTCAAGCCCCTCCACCGCCCGCGCATCGGTTCGGGCAATGATGACGAAGTCTGGCGACTTTCTAGCGTCGACTGCTGCCTCGATCTTGCTCACCATATCAGATATCGAAACCACTTCTTTGCCCGCCATATGACCACACTTTTTTGGGGCAACCTGGTCTTCGATATGTATCGCAGCAACACCGGCAAGCTCGTACTGCTGAACGGTCCTGATTACAGAGATTGGATTGCCGTATCCTGTATCAGCATCTGCAATTACAGGCAAAGGGGCCACAGCCTGCGATATTTGGCGGGCATGCTCAACCATCTCACTCATCGTCAGCAATCCAACATCCGGCCTTCCAAGAACTGACGCCGCAGCTCCGAATCCGGTCATGTAGACACAGTCAAATCCGGCCTCTTCAATGAGGCGCGCGCTAAGGCCGTCAAAAGCACCAGGTGCCAGCAACGGATCCGGGCCAGCTACAAGTTCACGCAAGCGGGCTCCTGGATTGTATTCCGGAGCGATCAACTTTCCCATAACTTCTCCTTCCAGTGACCGCCACGAGCCAGATCTTTCTCGACATAGCGCAACCGAGCTGGACTCTCCGCTCAAAATTCCACGAACGATACTCTTGACATTACCGTTTTGATCAATGGTTGACCAATGCTAGTCGATCGTTCTAGCTGCACGCGAGAGAGCCCAGCCCATCTTTTCAGCTCTCCGAATCAGCCCCCCACAGCGGCTAGACCGGCTTTAGCACACTCCATATCCTGGGTGTAGTGGCCGCCGGAGCAGCCGATGCCTCCTATCACCTTGCCTTCGACCAGAATTGGGTATCCTCCACCGAACACCACCAATCGTGGTGTGTGGACTATTCCCGTATTCAGTGGCGGATCGTTCTTGATGAAGTCAAACCACGCGTCGGTCGACATCCCGAAGCTGACTGCGGTGTACGCCTTATTCTGCGCTATTTCCACGCTGAGAAGCGCAGCCCCGTCCATTCTCTGAAAAGCTTTGAGTATTCCCGATTCGTCAACAACTGCGATCACCATTGGAACACCGATTTCGGTCGCCTTCTTGGCCGCGGCCTGGATCATTTCGTTTGCCAGCTCCGCAGTGATACTAGGCTTCTCGTACGTCTGTGCCACAGAGTCTCCCCCTTTCTCTCATCATGCGCCAGATGCAGCTGCAAAAAGCGCAAGACAATGCTAGCGCGCAAAAAAATCGCTGGACAACAATTTCAGACTTGAGCTGGGCTTGCGCCCGGGCGGATCCGATCAAGGACGTTGCACCCTGATCCGATGACAATAGGCCTCAGTAGTTTCGAGTGCTAACGCTCCTGTTCGGGACGCATCGTGGGAAAGGCAACCACCTCTCTGATTTGGGACTGGTCTGTCAGCAGCATCACAAGACGGTCAATCCCAATGCCTAGGCCACCCGTTGCCGGAAGACCGTACTCCAACGCCCGCAGATAGTCTTCATCCATGCCCATAGCTTCGTCGTCTCCAGCCTTGCCTTGGGCAACCTGGTGAAGAAAACGCCTACGTTGCTCTCTCGGATCGGTTAGCTCCGAAAATGCGTTTGCCAACTCCCTTCCCGCCATGATCACCTCGAAACGTTCAACCATTTCGGGCTCGCTGCGGTGATCGCGAGAGAGCGGCGACACTTCTAATGGGTAGTCGCACACGAAGACCGGATCCCAAATTGTGTGCTCGCTAGTCTTCTCGTAGATCTCAAGCAACACCTTGCCTGGACCCCACGAAGGTTCAACAGATATTTCATGTTCATGGGCGATCTCAAGAAGCTCCGAGAAGTCCATCGAAAGCCGAACTTCTCTACCAAGCTGCTCCGAAACGATCTCTTCCATAGTTATTCGCTTCCAGGGGGGAGTCAGGTCAAGATCCTTTCCCTGATAGGTGATGATGGTGGATCCACAGATGACTCGAGCGAGATGCGACACCAGGTCCTCGGTCAGCTCCATCATATCCCTGTAATCGGCATAGGCTTGGTAGAGTTCAAGCATCGTGAACTCTGGGTTGTGCCTAGGAGAGATCCCCTCATTTCTGAAGACCCTGCCTATCTCGAATACTCTTTCGAAACCGCCCACCACGAGACGCTTTAGGTAAAGCTCTGGAGCAATCCTCAAGAAGAGATCCATGTCGAGGGCATTGTGATGGGTTATGAACGGTTTGGCCAAGGCGCCACCCGCAACCACATGGAGAAGAGGGGTTTCGACTTCAATGAACCCCTTATCCTCAAGATAGTGCCTGATCTCGGAAACGATCTTGCTGCGCTGGAAGAAGATCTCTCTGACTTCGGGATTTGCCCACAGATCCACGTACCTCTGGCGGTACCGGGTGTCCGGATCAGTGACTCCATGCCACTTATCGCCGAAGCCCCTTTGTGCATACGCCAAGACGACCCACTTGTGCACCTTTATGGAGAGCTCTCCCCTTCTTGTGGTTATGACCTCGCCGGTAACCCCAACCCAAGTCCCGAGCGATAGATCGATGAACTTGTCGAAGTTTTCGGATCCCTCGCTATTAGCAAATAGTTGGATATGTCCAGAAGAGTCACGCAGTTCGGCAAAGGCTATCTTCCCCTGCCTCCTGAGCAGCATAATCCTACCGGCGATTGAGTGGACTACGCCTGTGCTCTCACTTGGTGTGAGGTTGCCGAACTTCTGGCGGATCTCCGCCGTAGAAGCCGTTCGTGCGAAAGAATAGGGAGTCTCCTGAATCTCGTTCTGATCGTTGTTGAAGCTGTTTGACACTAGTTTCTCAGTCTTTCGAAGGTAGATTCATCTCGTATATAAGTCTCAAGCCGTGAAGTGTCAGCCATGGCTCCACCACATCTATCTCCTTGCAATATCGGGAGATTAGCCCGCTTAAGCCACCGGTTGCAATGACAGTAGTGTTCGCCCCAAGTTCTGCCTTGAACCTCCTGCATAAGCCGTCGGCTTGTTCGGCAAAGCCAAATAGCGCACCCGACTGAATCGACTCCACGGTTGATTTCCCAATAATCCCCCTAGGCTCGGTGAGTTCCACCTTTCTGAGCGCAGCAGCCTGACTGAACAAAGCGTTCAGCGATATCTCTATGCCAGGCACAATCGCCCCACCGAGATACTCCCTCTTGGATGAAACTGCGTCAAAAGTCGTCGCCGTTCCAAAATCCACTATTAGACATGGTCCCGGGTAGAGATCGTATGCGGCAACAGCGTCGGCTATCCGGTCCGCACCCACCTCCTTAGGATTGTCGTAAAGTATGGACATGCCTGAACGGATTCCAGGTCCCACTACCACCGGATCGACTTGAAACCACCTGTCCACCATATCCCGAACGGTTGTTGTGATGGATGGAACCGTTGAGGACACCACTAAGCCCGATATCGAGCTCAAACGATCGAGTCCTCGCATGTCTAGCAATTGGGAGAAGAGCAGTGCGTGCTCATCGGCGGTACGACCCGCAACTGTGGCAATTCTGAAGTTATGGCTCAGACCGGAGTCGGCCTTCCTGCCGACCAGTGAGGCCCCATCTCCAGATGCAACACTGTCGGCGTCATACAGGCCGAACACAGTCTGAGTGTTCCCGACGTCAATTGCTAGAAGCATCTCCAAAACCTCACCACTCTTTGAGATCTAAGCGCCGATATTATCTATTAGCCTCACTGCACCGACTCTTGCGGCGATCAAGAGCCTCACCGGCCCTTCGATCCGCTCAGGCCTTGTCAAAGTGCTTGGGTCGACCACTAAAGCGTAGTCAAGCCTAGCCAGGTCGGATTTTGCAATGCCGCTTATCTCGCGGGAAAGCTCCTCTGACATCAGCTCTTCAACTTTCTCAGGATTTTTCTCACCTGCGGCGACTGCATCCCTCCCGGAAAAAAGAGAGCGAGACAATGCCAGCGCTGAAACAAGCTGGTCAGGCGTGAGACGCATATTTCTTGAAGAGAGGGCAAGTCCACGCTCGTCCCTGACTATTGGAACAGGCACGATCTCGACAGGAAAATGCATTTCCTCAACCATGCGAGAGATGATGGCCAACTGTTGAAAATCCTTTTCCCCGAAGTAGGCGCGACAGCGCCCAGCAAGGATGAACAGCTTCGCCACCACTGTCACGACCCCCGCAAAGTGGCCAGGCCGAAAAGCTCCTTCGAGCGCTTGCGAAAGTCGGTCAACTTCAAGATGAAAAAGTATGGGTTCAGGGTGCATTTCCTGCGACTTCGGCGTGAATACAACATCAACGCCAAGATCTTTCGCGAATTCCAGGTCGGCCTCTATTGTGCGAGGATATTTCTCCAGGTCGACTGGGTTATCAAATTGGAGCGCATTTACAAAGATGGACACAGCTGCCACGTCGCACTGCTGCTTTGCAAGGGTCATCAGTTGCTTGTGGCCGTCATGAAGCGCCCCCATGGTCGGAACCAAACCGATAGTTTTGCCCTGTATACGCAAAGAATCGCAGACAGACTGAAACTCTCTTGCGCTGGAAATCCTATCCATGATCCTCCTAGACTGGAACTTTATCGCAGAACAATTATTTTACGTCTCAGGAAAGAGCTTCTGCGTAAACCACCACTCCAGGGTAGACTTCCCGGTCACGGCGATAAAAGGCCTTGGCAATAATCGCCGACATCTCAGGATTCAGACGCCTTGCAAGAACTGGGTCGAGGTCCATCAAGGGAGCAATTACAAACGCCCGGTCACGAACTCGCGGATGAGGGACAGTCATAGCAGCCTCATTTGACATCCAACCATCCACGAACACCACGTCAACGTCCAGGGTCCGGGGTCCGTTTCTTGCAAGTCGCACGCGATTGGCGTTCTTTTCCAGCCGTCCTACAAGATGGAGCAGGCCTGCAGCACTGGGCTCAAAATGGATCTCCGCAACAGCATTCAAAAATAAACCAGAACCCGCTGGAGCGTCGTGCGGCTCGGTCTCGTAAACTCTCGAAGTGCGAACAGGGCGCGGAAGACTCTCCACCGCTTGGCGAAGATAGCTGACCCGATCACCCAGGTTCGACCCAAGGGACAGAAAAGTCCTAGCCAATAGTCCTCCTGAGCGTAACCCCCGCATATCTGACGGGGAACTGAACCGGTGGCATCATCTTTCTTACTGTCACCTCTACCTCTAAAACGCGATCGAGAGAAAGGGCTCTTTCTGCAATTTCTCGCGCAAGCGACTCTATGAGGTTGAAGCTCTTGGATGTGGCCACCTCCACTGCCAACTCTCCAAGCTGGGAATAATCAACAGAAAGGCTGAGGAGATCGTCACTTGCGGCTTCCTGAAAATCTCCGTAAACAGAAATGTCGATCTCGAAGGGCTGGGGTTGCTTTCTCTCATCCTCGAGCACCCCATGTACCGCAAGGACCTCTATCCCCTTGAGGAAGATCTTGTCCATCACCGTCTTGCGTCACCGGCTTTCTCATCCCGCCAAGACAGAAGCTTCAAGAGCTCCTTCGTTTCCGCGACGTCGTGAACCCTCATCATGGTTGCACCATGCATATAGCACCATGCACAAGAAGCCACCGATGCCTCTTTGCGTTCTGCCGGAGACACCTCAGCACCTGTCGAAGCCTTGGCGATTCTGCCTAGAAAAGCCTTTCGAGAGGTGCCAACCAGTACCGGAACACCCAGTTCCTTTAGCCTGTCGAGGTTGGCTAGAAGCGCAAGATTGTGGGAAAAGTTCTTGCCAAATCCGATTCCCGGATCAACCCAAATCTCGTTCACACCAAGATCGTGGGCCCACTCAATCTTTTCCTTAAGGTAGTCATAGACCTCGCTGACGACATCACGGTAACGAGGGTTCCTTTGCATCGTTTGAGGGCTCCCCTGCATGTGCATTGCCACCCATCCAACGCCATATCTTGCTGCAACGCCAGCTAAATCAGCACTTATATCGTTCACCATCGTTGCACCAGCCTCGACTGCTCGAGCTGCCACCTCTGCCTTGAAGGTATCCACCGAGACGCGATGGCTTTTAGACAGCTCGGCGATCACTGGGATGACACGTCTCAGCTCTTCTTCCACGGGCACATGCGCAGCTCCAGGTCTGGAAGATTCCCCGCCGACATCAATTATGTCGGCACCTGATTCGGCGAGAAGATGACCGTGGTCTATCGCAGCATTGATATTGAAATACCTGCCTCCATCCGAAAAAGAGTCTGGGGTCACATTCACAATACCCATTATCCCTGGCCGCAGACCAAGGGCTGCCTCGGAAAACGCTGCACCCTTAGTGGTTGGCATCCCGACCCTTTGTAATAAGCTCCAACGCTTCAGCTCTAGTCACTCCGTCTCTCTTGAAGGCGCCGCGAACTGCCGAAGTCATTGCTTTTGAACCTACTTTTCTAGAACCGCGCATCGACATACAGAGGTGCTCAGCCTCCACAACAACCAACACACCTTTTGGCCTCATAGACTCCTGAATCGCGTTTGCAATCTCTGTGGTAAACCTTTCCTGAACCTGCAGCCTCTTGGAAACACCGTCTACAAGCCTTGCAATGCCCGATAGACCTGCAATGTGCCCAGACTCGTTAGGAATGTATGCCACGTGAACGTCTCCAAAAAAGGGTAGAAGGTGGTGTTCACACAACGAGAAAAAGGAGATATCGCGCAGTAGCACCATCTCCTCATGACCTGCTGGAAACATCGATCCCAGAAAACTCTCACTGGGCCGTCCGGTTCCAGATAGAAGCTCTTCGAACATCTCTGCGACACGAAACGGAGTTTGTTTGAGGCCTTCCCTTCCGGGGTCTTCACCCATTGCTTCGAGAAGCTCGGCAACCAGAGACTGGACCCGCTCTCTTCTGAAACGCTTCGGATCGGCTTCACCAAATGATTCGTTCGCCACGCCGAACACCCCTGACCTTGTTCATTCCTTGTAAATTGCGATATAAGGGAGGTTGCGATACCGCTCAGCCAAGTCGAGTCCATACCCGACAACGAAAACGCGTGGTATCACAAATCCAGTGTAGGCAATATCCAATCCTGCAGGTTGCATACCGTCCTTCACGAGAAGCGCACAAACCTCGACCGAACTTGCATTTCTTGCCTGCAAGTTGCGAACCAGATAAGACAGAGTCAAGCCCGAATCCACGACGTCTTCGACAATCATTACGTCCTTGCCGGTCAGATCCAGATCTAGATCTTTCACAATTCTCACAACGCCAGACGTCTTGGTAGTCACCCCGTAGGAAGAGACGGCCATGAAATCTACTTCCAGCGGCAGGTCTATCTTCCGCGCCAGATCAGCTATGAACAGAAGAGCTCCCTTTAGAACGCCAACCATTAGCAAGGAGCGGTTGAGGTAGTCCTCAGTGATGGTCCGACCCAGCTCCGCGATTCTGGCCTGTATCGCCTCTGAAGTAAGAATTACCTCACCCAACGCGGGATCTGACTCCGCCCAGCCGGCGCTTGAAAATTTCGTTGGTTCCATGACATGAATCAACTTAGTGCTTAACCTCCTCCCCTCCCTCACAGAAGGGGATTCCCGACAACCAGTGGCTCATGCCACTCGGGTGGTTCGCGCTTCATCGGGCCCGCAATCGGGTGT
>JAJZBG010000073.1 GCA_021799035.1 Actinomycetes bacterium
AGCGCGTCGCCGAAGCTGCTTCCCTCGGAAACAAAGCTGCTGGTATTCCAGAGAACCTCTCGACCAAAGGTGACCCACCCCAACTGTTGGAAGTTTTCAACAGCATCCGCCAAGAGCCCTGCCGCGAAGACCATGAGGAGAACTCCAAGAGTCAGAAAGAATCTGCGCAGGTTTAGGCGTGCACCCATTCGATAGATCGCAAACGCTACACCAAAGGCTACTAAAAGTCCCAGCAACGCTCCGAACAAGAGGAAATTTCCCTGTACCGGGGTTGCAGCTTGCTTTGTGCTGGCGAATACTATTGCCAGCGTGAACACCATGGTCTCTACCCCCTCACGCCCGACGGATTGGAATGCCAGGATTCCCAAGCCGGCACGGGTCCCTCTGGATAGTGCAAGGTCACTGCGCATTTGCAGCTCTCTGGTGAGGCTCTTGGCATGGCTCTGCATCCAGAATGTCATGTAAGTGAGTGCAGCCGCAGCAACGAGGTAGGTGGCGGTCTCAAAGTAGGTCTGCACGTTAGAGCCGTCGTACTGCGATACAAGAATAAAGACTGCGATGCCTCCGCCCAAGATTAGGAGCACGGCTAGTGCAATGCCGAGGTAAATATCGCGAAAGTATCGCCTTTGGCCGGTTCGGTTGAGGTATGAAAGAAGAATCGCGACTATCATCGACGCTTCGATGCCTTCGCGAAAAAAGATTACGAATGTAGGGATCATGCTTTGGCTTCACAGTTCAGATGGTTTGTCAGACTCTTTCTTCGGTTAGCCTAACCTAAGACCGTCTGCTCTGTCAACTTCATGCAAGCAGGACCTCACTCTTGTCGACGGCCAGTCCCGCGCTTGGCCTCTTCTCAGCGTGATCTGCTAAATGGTCTCTGGTACGAAAGCGATCGCTCCACAGGGACATTCAGTGGCGCATATGCCGCATCCTTTGCAGTAGTCGTAATCAAACGCGTATCGCAAACCCGCGCCCAGCTTGATTACGGCATTGTCTGGGCAGACTCCATAGCAGTTGTCGCATTCGAAGCAGTTCCCGCATGACATGCACCTCCTTGCCTCGAAAAGCGCGGTATCCTCGTCGAGCCCCATGACGACTTCGTCAAAGGTCGACTGGCGTCTGATCGTATCCAGCCGCGGTCGAACTGCGTGTGGGGCATCGGTGTAGTACCAGGTGTTGAGTTTGTCAAAGCTCGCCATCTCATGTCTTTGTGGATGCTCGTATGTCTTGCCTTTCAGCCACGAATCAATGTTTCTGGCAGCCAGTTTGCCGTGCCCTATTCCTGAAGTCACGGTTCTTTCGCCTTGAACCATGTCCCCTCCTGCAAACAGGCCAGCATGCCCGGTCATCATATTTTCGTCCACGTGAACGACACCGTCCTGGATAACCACACCTGGGATATCCTTGACCAGCGATAGGTCGACTTCTTCTCCTAGGGCGAGAATGAGAGAATCTGACTCCAGCTTTTCGAATTTGCCGGTGGGCTGAGGAAAGCCGGTCTCGTCAAGCTCCATTTTCTCTAAGACCATGCTGTGCTCGTCGAGATGCTTGACTGTTGAAAGCCACCGCATGAGGACGCCTTCTTCCAGAGCCTCTTCCACCTCCACATCGTGAGCTGGCATCTGATCCCTGGTCCTCCGATAAACCACTATTGCGTCGGTGGCTCCCAGCCGTTTCGCAGTCCTTGCCGCATCTATCGCTGTATTTCCACCGCCATAGATGACGACCTTGCGTCCGAGCATGGGTTTCTTCTCTTCTCTTGAGCTGGAAAGGAACGAAATGGCGTCCAGGATGTGGGCTGAGTCCCCGGCCGGAATGTAAGCTTTGCGAGCCAACTCGGCGCCGATGGCTAAAAATGCTGCTGCGAAGCGTCCCTCTTCCATCTCTTTTAACACATTGTCCACGTGATGGTTGAACTCAAACTCCACCCCCAATTTGGCAATTCGCTCCACCTCCGCAGCTAAGACTGAACGTGGAAGCCGATAGGAAGGTATCCCGAAGTTCATCATTCCGCCACCCGTAGGGCCAGCCTCAAGGACTTTGACATCGTGACCCATGCGGCGCAGCTGATATGCCGCAGACAAGCCTGAAGGTCCGGACCCTATAACAAGGACTCGCTTGCCTGTAGGCTCGACCTCTCTTCGCACTTTCCATTCGCGAGCTATTGCCTGATCGCCCAGGAATCTTTCAACTGCATTGATTCCGACTGCATGGTCAAGCTGGGAGCGGTTGCAGGAGCTCTCACAGGAGTGGTAGCAGACCCTGCCCATTACCGCTGGCAGAGGGTTGTCCTTCATGAGGAGCTGCCAAGCGGCCTCATAGTCTCCCTCCTCGGCGTGGTAGAGCCAGCCCTGAATGTTCTCGCCTGCCGGGCATGCGTCGTTGCACGGTGGCAACCTGTCGACATAGACGGGCCGGTTCAATCTCCAGCTTCCAGTCTTGTTAGCCCTGGACGATCCAACTTCCAACGTAATGGCAAAGGGTTTTTCCATCACTGCTCCGTTGCGATGCTCATGTTGCCGTCTTCTTCGGTCTTCTGGTCCCAAAGGCCGTAGCGCACTATGTTTCTGTCTGCAATGGCTTGGATCTTGTCGAGTACATCCCGATTCTCTGTGGGCGCGAAGAGATGGGCGTATCGTCGTTGCTCTAAGAGGTAGCTTTCCACAGGGAGCTTGTGCCGGATCTTTGACACTCCGGTAATCTCGCCATCTTCAGCTTCAAAGACCGGAAAGAGCCCCGTCTCTTTCGCCAGTCGTGCGATCCGGATTGTCGCACTAGGCTCGCTTCCCCATCCAAGCGGGCAGGGGACGAGTATGTGAAGGTATCTGGCACCTCGGATCGTCATGGCCTTTTCGACCTTGGCTTCCAGGTCGTGCAGCTCAGAGACGGTTGCGGTCGCCACGTAAGGTATCTCATGGGCCATCGCTATTTGTGGAAGGTTTTTTCCCTGGCCGAACACGTTTCCAGGTTCACTCCCTACCGCCTCGGTAGTGGCAGTTCGTGCTGCTGGTGGAGTCGCTCCCGAGCGTTGAACGCCGGTATTCATGTATGCCTGGTTGTCGTAACAGATGAAAAGAACGTCGTCATTGCGCTCGAACATGCCGGACAGACATCCGAAGCCGATGTCCTCGGTTCCCCCATCGCCGGCTTGGGCCACGACTCTTATGTCTTGGCGGCCCTTTGCACGTAGCGCTGCAGCGATTCCGGTTGCGACCGCTGCCGTATTTCCGAAGACTGAGTGAAGCCAAGGGATCTGCCAGGAAGTCTCTGGGTAGGGCGTAGTGAAAACCTCCAGACAGCCCGTTGCGTTTGTCGCAAGCACTTTGTTCCCTGTAGCACGCATGGCGGCGTCAAGAGCATATCTGGCTCCAAGCGCCTCCCCGCAGCCCTGGCAGGCACGGTGTCCTAAGGTCAGGGAGTCGCTCCGTGCTATGTCTGACTGGACTGTACGAAGATTTTCGCTGAGCAGCCGGTTGCCTACTGCAAAGCTTCCAGTCTGGTAGAACTTAATGGGCTTGAAGGTCATCCCGGCTCCTCACTTGCGGCGCGCTCTTTCTGTTTCGAGAAGGTCTTGAGCTGCATCTCCCTGAGCATGTTCTCGGCCGGTGGCCCAGATCGTCCTGACTCATTCATCCTTGCAATCTCTTTTTTAACTACCTCGTGGTCAAGATCCATAAAGGTGAGGGGATCGAGCTTTGAGGACACCGCATCTTGGAGCAGTGAAATGACGGACGCCTTGGTCACGGGTCTTCCACCTAGCCCAGCAATTACAGAGTACTGGTCGACTTGCGCCCGGCTCAATGCGGTTGCCACGTCGGTTGCCAGAATGCCGCCCATGCCGACAGCGAAAGCTTTCTCGATGGTCACGACTCTCTTGGCCCCCGACAAGCGCGCATAGACCTCTTCGAGTGGGAACGGTCGGAAGGTGGTGATGCCAAGCACACCGATATTGATGCCGTGATTGATAAGGTCGTCGACGGCATCTTTGATGGTGCCCAACACAGACCCCATGGCAACGACGACGGTCTCGGCTTTCTCGAGGCGGTACGCGCTAATTAGCCCCCCTGCACTGTGGCCGAATACAGATTCGAACTCTCGGGAGATTTCCGGGATTCGCTCTTTTGCCAGAAGCTGCTTTGCATGAGCCAGGTACCTGACCTCAGCAAACGCCTCGGGGCCCACCATTGCTCCAATCGATACGGGCTCTTCGGTATCTAAGACCTGACGAGGATAAAATGGAGGAAGGAAGGTGTCAACATGTTCTTGGGACGGCATCTCGACTTCTTCTACCGCGTGCGTCAGTATGAAACCGTCCATACACACCATCACGGGTAGCGAGATCTCTTCAGATAATCTGAAAGCCTGAATGTGGAGATCGGCGGCATCTTGGTTTGTCTCGGCGAAAAGCTGTATCCAGCCCGAGTCTCTCACAGCCATGGCATCGCTGTGATCATTCCATATGTTGATAGGGGCGCCTATAGCCCTGTTGGCCAGTGTCATCACCATCGGTAGACCCAGTCCTGCCGCATTGTAAACCGCTTCAATCATGAAGAGAAGACCTTGGCTAGCTGTTGCGGTATAGGCTCTGCCACCAGTTGCCGACGCACCAATCAAGACCGACATTGCGGCAAATTCGGATTCGACGTTGATGAACTCGCACGGAGCAAGTTCCCCTGTTTTGACAAGTACTCCGAGCGCCTCGACAATGTGAGTTTGTGGCGAGATCGGGTATGCGCAGATCACCTCCGGTCGGCAAAGCGCGACGGATTTTGCCACGGCGCGAGATCCTTCGATCTGTTCAAGCATCTAGATCCCCTTTTGCATTGCTAGTCGAAAGGCTTGTCGAAGCTTGTGTGCTTTCCAGCTCATGAGCGACGTAATCGAAGGCACTTTGTGCGATTTCGGCGTTCTTTTCTGCGATCATTCCACTGAAGCGCCTGCTGATCGCTTCTTTGACCGACGAGAGAGAGATCTCGTTGGACATCGCGGCAAATCCGGCCAGCAATGCAGAGTTCGCGACTGGCTTTCCTAGGTGTTCCAGAGCAATCTCGGTTGCTGGCACTGTCAACGCTCTGGTGCGATCGAAGCGTCGGATGAACTCCTCGAGCCCCAACTCATCAAAAGTTCGGCTGGTGTTGACAAGCACAAAACCGTCCGGGTTCACCCCGTTGAAGATGTCGAGCTGGTGAATAAGCGTTACGTCTTGGATTATCAGCGCATCCGGAGATGAGATCGGTTCTCTAGTCCGGATATTCTTCTCGGAGATCCGGCAAAATGCGACCACCGGCGCTCCCATGCGTTCTGACCCAAAGCTGGGAAATGCTTGGGCATGTAGGCCATCCAAAAAGGCAGCCACAGACAGAAGCTCTGCTGCTGTGACCACACCTTGACCTCCGCGGCCGTGAAAGCGGATTCCGAAAGGATCGAACTTGGTTAGGGGATTTTTGTCCAACTTTTCCACTTGAATATACCAGAGCCTTCGCATGGCCGTTTAGTAGGTGTTTCTCGCCGAGGTTCACAGATTCAGGTATTCAATCTTGGACTTTCCGGCCCAGTCTAGACCGGACGTCGTTGGCTATCCAGAGGAAAGTGGTGCAAGCCCAGTAATCCCCACATGCTGTCACGGAATGACCCGGTTCTTTGAAAGTGTTGCAGTTTCGACACCAGGTGGTCAGAAACAGCGCTTTAGGGTCAGCTCTTGTGTCGGTGTTTGTCTTGTCGTGAGATGCCATCTCAGCTACATTGACCATTGTTGAAGATTGATCGAGGCCTTCTGGTAGCCGGGCATCGCAGGATTGGATCAGGTCATAAAGGCTGTACCGGAGCAGGCTGAGGAAAGGAGTGTTCCGTGGAAAATGCACTCTATGATTACTGGCCGATATCCGACCGCCCGAAGATCGAATGGCCGAGCGGTGCACGGATGGCATTTTGGCTAGGGCTGAACATCGAGTACTACGAGGTGGACAAGGCTTCAACAAGCATATTCCCCACAACTGCAGCACTCAGCCCTGATCCACTCAACTATGGCTGGCGAGATTACGGTCCTCGCGTAGGGCTTTGGAGGATTGCAGAGATTTTAGAGGAGCATCACGTGCGGGCAAGCGTTCTGCTCAACTCTGATGTCTGTGCCCACTATCCATAGATTATTGAACTCGGTAACGAAAGAGGCTGGACCTGGCTTGCGCACGGCAAGAACAACTCCACGATGCAGTCAGGTTTCACTGAAGATGAGGAGCGCAGCTATCTCGTCGAGGTGATAGAAACTCTGAGAGTCGGAACCGGACAAGCTCCCAAGGGTTGGCTGGGGCCAGCGCTCACCGAGACGTACGACACCCCCAGGCTTCTTTGCGAATTGGGGCTCTCTTATATTTGTGATTGGTGCAGCGATGATCAGCCATTTCCGCTCGTGATTCCCGGAAAGAAGATGATCTCGATGCCGTATTCGATAGAGGTTAACGACATATCGCTATTTGTCGGAAAGAACCTGGCCGGAGAGGACTTCTATCGTCTGGTGATGGATCAGTTCGAGTCCCTTTACACCGCTTCTTCCGCAAATGGCCTGGTGATGTCGCTGGCACTGCATCCATTTGTAATCGGTCAGCCATTCAGGCTCAAGTATCTCAAGAAGATCCTTGCTTCTATCGCCGCTACAAGCGATGTATGGATTGCGACTAGCGACGAGATCGCCGACTTCTACTTCGAAAACTATTACGATCTGGCCGTAGCTAGCATTTCGAAGAAACGCTAGTTGTTCGAGTTGCTCTTCGTTCATCATCAAATGCTTTGGTCCGGGGGGATGCCATGAAGATTCTGATTACTGGAGCGGGACTAATCGGCTGTTATGCTGCTGCTCATCTGATTGATGCAGGCCATGAGGTTGTGCTTTTGGACCTTTCTCCAAATGAGGACTACATCAACCGGGTACTCAAGGGCAGGAAAGCGACTGTCAGGAGTTGCGATATTATCGATGTTCGCTCATTGCCGGACTTGCAGCCTGCGAATCCGGAGCGTGCAGAGATGGTGGTGCATACGGCTGGGGTAATCGGAGGAAATGCCCGCGCCAATCCGTATGCTGCAATGCGTACAAATCTCGCAGGGACAATTGAACTTGCCGAAGCGGCGCGTTCTGCGGGAGTCAGCAGAATCGTATACGCAGGCACGCACGGAGTATACGAATTGGACAAGGTCAAAGAGCCACCGTTTCTCGAAACCGCTCCAGTTTCAGCACACTCGGTTTACGGCGCTACCAAGCTCTCCAGTGAACACGTCTTAAGGGCGTTTGGGGAAGCATTCGGAATCCACGTGGTTGTGCTCAGGTTCCCAAACGTATACGGTTACGGCGAGTTCGTGGGAGGGTCTTCGGGTGGGATTGCGTTCCAGGATCTGCTCGTGGCCGGCATGAGGAAAGTCGCGATCTCCATTCCCAATCTCTTGAATGGCTTTGGAGAGTGGCTGTATGCCAAAGACGCAGCTAGAGCGATTCGAAATGCCCTAGAGCATCCACTTGAAAAGCCGTTCGTAGTAGCCAACGTAGGAAACGGTGTTCTCCATAACGAAGATGACATAGTACGGGCAGTCACCTCCTTTTTGCCAGGAGCGACATTTCTGAGCTCCAAGGATGCACCAGGCAATCCTCCGCGATCCACCGAAAGGAAAGTGGCATTTGACCTCAG
>JAJZBG010000020.1 GCA_021799035.1 Actinomycetes bacterium
GGATACTGGGAGGTCGCCTCCGACGGAGGGGTGTTCTCCTTCGGAGACGCCACCTTCTATGGTTCGATGGGGGGCCATCCACTGAACCAGCCGATAGTGGGGATCGCCCCAACGCCTGACGGCAAGGGATACTGGGAGGTCGCCTCCGACGGAGGGGTGTTCTCCTTCGGAGACGCCACCTTCTATGGTTCGATGGGGGGCCATCCACTGAACCAGCCGATAGTGGGGATCGCCCCGATCAGCTAAAGGTGGAGGGCGCTTTTTCGTTGGGGCCTTTCAGCGAGCCAGTCAGTGACTTTGCATCACGAGTAGGCAGCATGGCTGCTGATCAAGACGCCTTGCGTTCTGCTGCCTCCTGCAAGAGCCGTTGGTTGGTGATCTTTGTGGTCAGGCTCTCTAGGACTTGGGACAGTAGTGCTCGAGCTGTGTCGTCGACCAGAACACCATCTACAATCTTGCTGGCAGCCTGAGTGACTAACACCTCTGGCCTTGGAACTGTATCTGCTTGCAGTGCGTGGAGAACCTCTCTGGTGTGGAGCTGGGCTCGGATAGTACCAAGAATGCTGGAGGAGGCGCCAACGATGGCCGTTGGTTTTCCAACGAATACGTGCCTCCCGGCAGGCCTAGAAGCCCAGTCGAGAGCATTTTTGAGCAGTGCAGTCATCGAATAGTTGTACTCGGGCACAGCTAATAGAACTCCGTCAGCTTTGGCTATTGCGTCTCTGAGCTTCTTTGCTTCGGGATGGAGAGAGTCACCGTCAAGCTCCTCCGAATAGAAAGGCAGATTGTTCAGTCCTTCGTAGATTATGAGCTCTGTGTCATTTGGAGCAAGTTGCGCTGCGTTCTCCAGGAGGGCTGAATTGTAGGAGCCTCGCCTGGTGCTGCCCGATAATGC
The DNA here is from genome assembly GCA_021799035.1 of Actinomycetes bacterium. Lineage (GTDB taxonomy): Bacteria > Actinomycetota > Acidimicrobiia > Acidimicrobiales > Acidimicrobiaceae > SCQM01. The sequence goes on from JAJZBG010000020.1 coordinate 896, forward strand.
CAAGATCTGAATTTCTGTCATCTAAGCCTCTTTGAATCGTCTGGTGAAGGATTGTAGTTGCTTAAACAACTAAATGTGGAATCCAGATATTCCTAGATTATGGATTTAGGTGACCCGGGGAGAGTACTATCTTCCCAGTTCCCTTGGTTACGGAGCCGATGATCGCAGCACTGTAACCGGATCGAGCGAGATCAGCCAGTGCGCTCTGCGCACTGGCTTGCTCAACGCCAAACAAGAGCCCGCCAGAGGTTTGGGCGTCAGCAAGTATCATCAGGTCAGTTTGGTCCTGCCCGCTGGTGATTATTCGTGGTAGAACCCACTCAAGGTTGCGTTTCGATCCGCTAGGCATGACTCCTTTGCTGGCAAGAAGGTAAGCACCTTCCAAAAGGGGTATGTGCCCTGGTTTGATAAGAGCATCAAGCTGACCGTCAGCAAGCATCTTGCTTAGATGGCCTAATAACCCGAATCCGGTGATGTCGGTGACACCGGTTGCACCATAACGGATTGCTGTCTCCTTGGCCTCTCTATTGAGCATGCACATCGACGTGATTGCGGAGTCCTGAGTAGCCCTGTCGATGAGCTGGGCCTTTATCGCGGTAGTAAGGATTCCGATGCCTAGGGGTTTTGTAAGTATCAGAATATCCCCAGGGCGCAGTGCCGTGTTCTTGAGAACTCGTGAGGGGTCGACTTGACCGACGACGCACATGCCAAATTTGGGTTCTGGATCCTCTATCGAGTGTCCGCCTACGACGATCCAGTGCCCTTCAGCAGCTTTATCTGATGCACCTTTTAGGAGATCGACGAGCAACGAGGAGGGAAGCTCGGCACTATTCCAATTGACTAGATTCAACGCAAAAATGGGTTCACCGCCCATTGCGTAGATGTCGCTTGCCGCGTTTGCCGCAGCAATCTGCCCCCAAAGATAAGGATCGTCAACAATAGGGGTTATGAAGTCGGCCGTGACTACCAGGGCACGATCCTCTGCGATCTGCCAGACGGCAGCATCGTCTCCACTGTCGGTGCCTACCAACAGATTAGGATGGTCTGGAATTGGCAATTGGCTCAGAACTTGAGTCAGGTAGCTCGGTGAGAGCTTGCAGGCTCAGCCTGCGCCGTGACTGTAGCTTGTCAGCCTAATTGGGGTTGAATCCACGTTTCAATCCTAATGAGGGAAGAGGTCATGGCGTCGTTGTTTTCTGTCGCTTGGAAAGGAGCTATAGATCGTGGGGGTTGAAAGGCCAGAGTTATCGGAGAGCCAGAGAGATTTCATAGAACGGTCGCCCATGTTTTTCATGGCTACGGCACCAAGTGGATCGCAAGGTCATGTTAATTGCTCGCCCCGCCCGGTTGACTGGACGTTTTTTGTTGACACTTCAAGGTGCGTGGGTTGGTTTGATCTCGTTGGGTCGGGAATCGAGACTATTGCTCATATAAAAGAGAACGGCCGGATAGTCCTGATGTTCTGTTCTTTTGGTCCCAAGCCGCTCATACTTCGCATTCACGGTTACGGAACCGTATTTGAACCTGGGGACCATGTGTTCGAATCAAGATTATCGTCGGCTGCCAATCCCACTGGTATAAGGGCGGTCGTAACAGTGGATATAGAAAGGGTTTCGACGAGCTGTGGATACGGAGTTCCACTCATGGACTTCATCTCACACCGGCCCACAATAGGGGAGTGGATCGAAAAGAAGGGGGATCAGGGCCTTTTGGAATACAGGCGTAAGAATAACCTCGTTAGTGTGGATGGCTTGCCTGGTCTCGAATCCGGCAAGCTTCGCTAAGCCGACACGTATTGAAGCAGCCTCAGGGTTGCTGAAGTGCTGCCTCCAGGCTTTTCAGACGAAGTTGGCAGTTTAGGAGCATTTGGGGGATTTTGCGCTATGGTTACTCCGATTTCCCAAAAGTGTCCGTCGCTCCCCGAGTGCAGTGCCAAAATTTCGTATCCTTTGCCTAAAGGCTGGCTGCTGAGAATCCTCCAAGCCATATCCTTGAGGGCGGCGTCAAAAAAAGACTTTGTAGAGGCATAGCTAGCATGAACGGCGATGGTGATCTCTCTGTCGAACTGGCCGCTGCCCTGGTCGAAATTATGCCAGGAGGTCCTCGTTGAGTTTTTTGGCACGAGCAATGCATCTAGGACGTCATTGGGGACCACACCCTTGGGTGTCACGGGCGCAAAATAAGGAACGGCGGCGGTGGTGGGCATGTTGATTGGCAGGTGCTGCTTCTGCCCATTGGTCGGAAGTCCAATGAGGGTACCTACGCTTATGACCAGCAATGCGATTGTGCCGACGATCCACCGGCTTTTGCTGGTCCTTAATATTGCCATCTGCTAACGTTCCTCGACACTTATTCTTTACACTCTGAAATGAAGGACCAAGCTACAAATTAGCGGGAATCTGCCGACAGTTGGTGTCTGGGGGCCTATCTTTGTATTGATTTCAATTATGGTGTAAACGTCCAGGCGGCGTGGCCGAGTGGCTTAGGCAAGGGCCTGCAAAGCCCTGTACAGCGGTTCGATTCCGCTCGCCGCCTCTGCATAATTTGCATAGTTTTTCTTTCGCTGCGATTGACGGATAGCGCAATCAGCGCGAAAGAGAGGGTGTTGGTTCGCTTGACGAGCTAGCATGTTTTTCGATGGGCCGTTGGCGCAGTCTGGTAGCGCACTTGCATGACACGCAAGGGGTCACAGGTTCAAGTCCTGTACGGCCCACTAGATCAAAGGATGCGATCCGAGAACCAAAGTCGCATGGCAGTGCGTGCGAGTGTCGGTCGTACCGACATAGAAATGCTCAACGCGTCCTACACCAGCTAAACCTGCCCAGATCCGACGTGCGGATACGTCTCAAAAGACAACCTGAACGGGGACGATTTTCTGGAGCGGAGGGACTAAATACCCTGGAATGATCTTCGACCAGGGGAAGAATGATTTGCCGGGTGTATTGAGTCTTCCTGCTCGGGTTTCGGTAAACCGCGTGGGCCGCGGCGAGAATCAGACTCGTAGTTCTCATCCGAATGGTGCGGCAGGGTGCCAGAGGAACCACGTAGTGGAGTCTCCGAGAGCTTTCGCCCGACAATGATCGACAGAGTTTTACATATAATGATCGGGTGCCTATCGCTGGAATGTACAGAAGATGGAAACGGGTCGGTGCGATCGGGATCGTGGCTTGTTGTCTTATGCTCGCAGGATGTGGGGCGTCGCACTCTGCTTCCAGCACTTTGCCTCCAGTCGCTACGACTTCGACCACTTCGTCGCCAGCTGTGTCTACGACAACCACTTCAGCCTGTGTTTCCAGCGTTGATATTGGTCAGTGGAGCAATGGTCGGCTTGCATCCCAGATGCTCGCCATATCATCCGGTCAGGGTTCTCTTTCTTTGGTGAGCAAAGCATTCAGTGGTGGCGTTGGAGGCGTAGTTTTGACGGGCGGTGCCCATGTGACCGCAGCAAGCCTTAAAGATGAGATCACAAATTTGGACTCGCTGAGTCCGGGAGGAGTGATTCCCCTGCTCATGGCGGATGAGGAAGGAGGGGGGGTGGAGGTCCTCTCACCATTGGTGGGGCAGATGCCCTGGCCCAGGACAATGGCGCGGACAATGTCTCCAGCTCAGGTGGAGTCGCTGGCCTTCAAAGTTGGAAAGGCAATGCGCGACATAGGAGTGACGGTGGATCTCGGGCCAGTGGTCGACCTCGATGCTGGTCCAGGGCCGTCGACGTCCAATCCAGACGGCAGCCGATCCTTTTCGGCAAATCCCAGCGTTGCCACAGAGTATGCTGGAGCCTTCGAAGCAGGTCTTGAAAAAGCTGGAGTGATTCCAGTTCTGAAGCACTTTCCCGGCCTGGGAGGGGCGAGCGGCAACACGGACTTCATGGCAGCCCACACGGTGCCTTACAATGTGCTCTTGCACGGAGGTCTCGTTCCGTTCGAGAAGCTGGCCTCGAATGCTAAAGCCGTAATGATTTCCAATGCCTCGATTCCTGGGCTTACCAATGGTGTTCCATCGTCGCTAAGCTCGAAGGCGATTGGGCTACTCAGAAAGGTCGTCGGCTTTCAGGGAGTGGCAATTACCGATTCTTTGGAGACTGTTTCCATCGCGTCGTACCAGCCCAACCTCTTTCAGGCTGTGGTTGACGCCGCAAGGGCAGGTGCAGACATGATCATGTTGGCATCATCTGACCCAAACCAGGTTCCAGACTATCTCGGGGCAAGGAATGCACTGAGTCAGGCCATAGCTTCAGGTGCTATTTCGAGGGCTGCTGCGGAGGAAAGCGTAGGCAGGATACTGGCCTTGAAGGGCTTCGCTTCCTCGTGCATCTATTACTAGCTGTGTTGCGATTCGGTGCTGTTGTTTGTCAAATTGGCCAAGAAGCAGCATCGGTTGTGTAAATGGGGAGACGATCGCCACGAATGGTGGTCTGCAGCCTCTTTCGGGTAGCTAGGATCAGTTGCGTGATTGTTTGTTTCCTCGGACCTGCTGGGACTTCTGACAACCGTGCAATAGAGCTTCTGAGTACAGTATCTGATCCTGAGCCGCTGCCCATGGCCTCGGTTGCAGAGATCATTCAGACTGTCAACTACATGCCAGGCTCTCTCGGCGTGATTCCGCTTGAAGACTCGACGAACGGCGAACTGACCACCATCCTTGATCGGCTCATTTTTGACGTGGAATCGGTGTTGATACGTGAAGAGGTGGTTCTGGTCGAGGATATTTGCGCATTTGGAACTGACCCCGAACTAGTTATCAATACCGTGGTGTCTCATCCTCTGATACTCGACCTGTGCAGCCAGTTCATTAAAGAGCGTGGACTGGCGACGCGCCATGCCGTTTCGACGGCCGAGGCCTGCCGGTTGGTCAAGGAGGAAAATGGCACCGGGGCCGTGGCTTTGGCTCCTCCAAAGGTGGGGCAGGCGGCGGGGCTCCAACTAAATGCTGTTGAGGTTCTGGATACTCCTGACATAAGAACAAGATACGTTCTTATTGGCAGGGAGGTGGCTCCAAGAAGCGGCGACGACAAGACTTCCATCGTCGTCACCCCTGCGGTTGACAGGGTCGGTTTTCTTGCCGAGGTAGCTGCCCGCTTTGCAAAGCACAATGTCAATATGACATCGATTCTTTCACGTCCTCTGCAGGCGAAGATTGGTAACTATGCTTTTCATATAACTTGCGAAGGGCATATAAGCGATGGAGGGGTCCAAAACGCGATAGATGAGCTTATCGAATTCGGCGCATCAGTAAAGCTTCTCGGCTCCTACCCCAGGTGGAAAGGGGTGGAGGTTACAACGCCGTCATCTCTCTTGCCGCTAGGAAGTATAGATAGCTCTTCTCGACCAGAGGCCCGGGAAAGACTCAAGCATCCGCGGGTCGCATCGCAATAGGACCTGGCATGGCATTTCCCCCTATTCCCGCTATTGGAATTGTTGGTCTTGGCCAGATCGGTGGTTCGATAGCTTTGGATATGGTCGGCAAGACGCAAGTCAGCTTCTTTGCTCGTAGCGCTAAGACCCAACAAGAGGGTGCAAATGCTGGCATAGAGGTCGCAATGACCCTAGGTGAGTTAGCCGCGCGTTCCGACATAATCTTTGTTGCTGTTCCTGTGGACCAGACGGTTTCCGTTCTAAGCAGCCTTTCTCCACATCTTCAAAGTGGCCAGATCGTCACTGACGTCAGTTCAACCAAGGAGAGACTGGTTCAGGCTGCTGAGGCGATTTCCTGGCCGGACGGGGTGGAGTTTATAGGTGGGCACCCGATGGCTGGCACCGACAAGCCAGGATTTGCCGCAGCTCAAAAGGGAATGTTTCGCAATAGGACCTGGATATTCACTGCTGATGGCAACGAGAGAGATGCGTCGAGAGACGCATGTTTGCGTCTGGCGAATTTGGTAACTGCGGAATTGGGTGCGCGTGTTGCCGTGATGGATTCCAATACTCATGATCGGTCAGTAGCGCTGGTCTCCCATCTTGAACACGTTATCGCCTTGACGCTGGTGAACCTGGTGCGTGATTCCAATTACAGCGAAATGGTGTCGAGACTTGCAGCAGGCAGCTTTCTTGATGCCACGCGGGTCTCGAAATCTGCAAGCTCGATGGTCGTGCCGTTTCTTGCGGATAACCGGTATCTCTCCGCCGTGTCAAGTGAGTTCAGGGCAGAGTTCTCAAGGATATGTAACCAGTTGGGCCAACCAAAGAACCTTCTCCGATTATGGGACGAGGGATCCGACTGGAGAACAAGGCACGAAGAGGCCATACGAGAGGTCGAGCGTCTTGAGCTTCCACTCGACTCGGCGACGGTGGCGGAAATTATGCGTCTGACTCGAGAGGGAAAGTTTGTTCTGAACCTGGAGGAAAACGGTGGGAGGGTCCTGCTCGAGTTAGGCTAGCTTCTCAGACTTCGAATTGCACTGAGATTCTGGACTCGACTATCTCGGCCAGGTTATTCTTGATATAGTCGAGGTGAACGGGGTCTTCAAGGTACGAAGTTACAGCATCGACCGAATCGAACTCGGCTACAACGGCCATGTCCCCAGATTTTCCTGGCTGGAGACCCAGATCTTCGCCAATCGAAAATGATCTTACGCCATGGATGCCAGGAAGCTTATCTTTTGCATTCTCTACTGCTGAAAGGACTGCGTCTGGGGGAGTGTTGGGTTTAAGCGTAAATACCACTACGTGGCGAATCAACTTATTTCCTTTCTAAGTGAGCAAGGCCAGGTTACATGAGTCCAAGATAGAGACCGCCGTCTACGGGGAGCGACGTTCCAGTGACATATTTAGCTTGTTCCGAGCAGAGAAAGGCAACGACGGCTCCAAAGTCGTCTGGCGAACCGAGACTTCTTGCCGGAATTTGGCTAGCGACTCTGGCGCTGTTGTCGCCATTGAGTTCTCTAAACCTTTCTGTCAGATGAAAGCCGGGCTGGATGGTGTTCGCAGTGATGTTCTTGCTTGCGACCGCTCCCGCCATGGTCTTGATAAAAGCCGTGAGGCCTGTTCTGGCGGTGTTTGAGAGAATCAGATTCTGCGAGGGCTGTCTTACCCACAGTGATGTTATTGCAATGATTCTGCCCCAGTTCGACTCTTCCATGAAGGGGACAGCTGCTTTTGCTAGCTCAATCGAGGAAAGCATGTTGGCATCTATTGCCCTGCGGTAGTCTTCGATTTCTACGTCGAAGAAGCCTCCCGCTCTGGGACCTCCTGAGTTGCAAATTAGTATGTCCAGGCCTCCCAGCAAAGATGCAGCTCTTGCCGGTAGCTCCTTCGCTGTTGCTGGATTGGAAAGGTCTGCAACCACGTAGCTGGCGTTTGCACCTAAGGTGGCTACCGCCTGGCTGAGCTTATCCTCTGACCGGGAGGCTACTATCACCCTCACCCCTTCCTCCACTAGAGCCTTAGCGGCCCCGAGCCCTAACCCAGAGGATGCTCCTGTGACCAGTGCCCGTTTCCCATTCAGACCAAGATTCATGTCCCTCATTTCATCTTTGCGGATCGTGGCTGGAACGGACTGCCGTTGGGGCATGCCGTTCCTTTCAACAGGTTTGCTTCTATGACTTCTATTCGAGAGGAACGCCTATGATTCAGGAAGGTGGATTATGACAACTGGAGCAGGACAGTGATGCACGAGTTGCTGCCCTACGGATCCGAGGAGCAGGCCAGAAAAGCCTCCTCTGCCGCGTGATCCAACTACGACCATGTCAGCCTCCTTTGCCCTGTCCATGATCGTCTGCGCTGTTGGCCCCTGGAGCAACGAACTGACAAGTTTGAGGTTTGGATGCCCTTTCTTCACGGATGCCACTACTTCGTCCAGCAATGAGCTGGCATCCTTTTCGAAGTCCTCTAGCACAGCCACATATCCTCCGTATCCGAGGTTTGGGTAGTTCCATGCGTGAATCAGCTCAAGAGTGGCGCCTCTAATTTCTGCCTCCTGCGCAGCCCATTCCAGTGCGGCGTTCGAGCTTGGAGAGCCGTCGACGCCTACGATTACCTTATTGAACTGTGTAATTTGCATGGTTTATTCTGCTCCTTGCTCGACGTAGCTCTGATCAATTTGCCAAAGCCGGGACCTTTAGTCTGCAATTCCATCATTTGCGTCAACTTGGATATTAGCTAGATTTCGGTGGAACTACCAGAACCGGTATTGGTGAATGCTCGATTAACTGATGGCTGGTCGACCCTAAGAACGAGTCGATGGTATGACGCCGCGATCCGAGAATCAAAAGGTCGGCTTGCTCCTCTTCGGCAATGATCAAAAGTGATGATACTGGATTGCCATCAACTGTAATTTTCTGGGAACGCAGACCTGATTCGTCGAGTGGGAGGCACCATTCCTCCTCGAATGCCTGCACGATCGAGGCTCGGTAGCTCTGCAGAGTTGTCAGTTCGCCCTCTGAGGTGCGTGTCAGCTTTCCTATTGCGTGGCAGGCGATCACTTGTGCATTCAATGCCTGTCCAAGCTCTATAGCAAAGGTGAGAGCCTTTCGTGATTCTTTGGAGTCGTCAACTCCAACAAGTATTCTCTTGGCAGGCATGAATTTTTCCCCAAAACAGATCTACGCTACCAATAAACAGTATCCTGTCCGGCGCAGAACGAATACCTGAAGGAGAGCGAGTCTCAGGCTTTTTTGTGAGGTCACAATTTCTGTACCGTTTCTGTCTAGGGAAAGCGTCTTTTTCTCGCGTGAAACTTTCAGAGGTCCTCGAGACTGATTAGATAAGCGGATCGAGTGCCATCAGCGTGGGAAGAACTGTGCACACGCTCTTGCAATGTTTACCGCATGGTCACCGAATCGCTCGTAGAATCTCGCCAACATCGCCATCTCTATGATGGTTGCGATAGGCATAGCTCCCGTGACGATCTCAGCAATCAGGGAGAGTTGGAGGTCGTCGAGCTCGTCGTCAAGACTATCCAAGGCGCTTGCCAACTCGTTATCCTTGTCGCAGAAAGCATCGGTTGCCATTCTCCACATCTGGGTTCCCACGTCGCTCATCTCTTGGATGATGCCCCTGCTTCTTGGAGTCATTTCTCTGCTTATTCCTATGAGAGCACGTTGTGCAATATGCTCGGCAAGGTCTCCGCTCCGCTCCAGTTCGGGAATCAGTCTGAGAACGGTGATGAGGTAATTGATGTCTTCTGAAGAAAGCCTTTGCTCTTTCAACATCGTTTGTGCTGTGCCAAGAAGTTGCCGGTACAAGGTGTCTATCAGCCTGTCCCTTTCAATTAGGGTCTTAGCTGCGACTTGATCACCGGAGAGCAGCGCGTCGGTTGCACCGACGAAGCCGTCTCCGACCAAGGCAAATAGCTCTACCATCTCGCGTTCGATGTTGTTGAATGCCAAGCCCTGTCCCCCTGAGTTGACCGGCGCCAGAGCGAGTCCGCGTGTCTAAGCCGGACGGTGATTAATATAGTCAACCCTACGCGAAACTGCCCATGACGCAGGCCTTTTTGCAAATATGGGGTCTAAATTCTTCAGCCCCTTTGCTCATCTCCCCGACATGTCTGCGTTCGGTCTTGCTTTGGCCACAAGGTCTGGGATAACGCTGTTGAGCTCCTCTGCATCCCAGCGAGCCCCCTTGTCAATTGTGGGGCCTGCATGCCATCCTTCCACTACGTCGATCTTGCCGCCTACCACGTGGAAGACTCTGCCGGTGACTTCTTTTGATAGAGGCGAGCCAAGCCATACCGCCAGTGGCGAGATATTTTCTGGGGCAAAGACATCGAACGCATTCGGGTCGCGATCTTGTACGTTGAATCCCAGAGCCGCCACTGACTCTGTCATGCGTGTGAGAGCGGCAGGCGCAATCGCATTGACCGTAACCCCATAACGCGCGAGTTCAAGGGACGCAATGACGGAAAAGGAAGCAATGCCAGCTTTTGCTGCGCCGTAATTAGTCTGCCCAACGTTTCCATAGAGTCCAGAGGCAGAAGAAGTGTTGATGATTCGTGCATCGTTGGTCTTGCCCGCCTTGGCGTTCTCCCGCCAGTAGTTGGCGGCCCAGTGGGTCATTGAAAAGGTGCCTCTCAGGTGAACGCGAATGACGGCATCCCATTCTGCATCTGTCATGTTCACGATCATTCTGTCGCGCAGGATGCCCGCATTGTTGACAACCACATCAAGGGTGCCAAAGGCAGAGATCGCAGAGTTGACCACCCGTTGCGCACCTTCCCAGTCAGCTACGTCGTCCCCGTTTGCGATGGCCTCGCCACCCATGGAACGAATTTGGTCGACTACCTCACCTGCTGGACCCGTCGAGGAGCCTGACCCGTCCACGTCCGCTCCAAGATCGTTTACCACAACTCTGGCGCCGTGACGAGCGAATTCAAGAGCATGAGACTTTCCGATTCCTCTTCCGGCTCCAGTGACAATTACTACCCGACCGTCACAGATCTTCGCCATTACAAGACCCTTTCACTCGATGTCTTTTCGTCTATAGACCAATTGTGGCCGAACAGCAGCTTCATCGGCGCTTCGCGCCTGGACGTCAGCAACTACATCATGCAGGTTTGCTAGCGCGGTCCGAGCTGTCCACTCTTGCCAGACTGATGCAAGTATAAACAACTTGTGCTTGAAACGGTAATTGGGCGTTTCTCCGCCTGGGACAGCCCCTAAGGCTTGTATTGGCTAATCTTTCGCGTCCCCTGAGGCATGGGGAACATCGATGTGCCTTCCTGGCAGAATATCTCATCGAGCAGTCCCAGAACCGATATCATCGGAGCAGACTCCAAAGCTCGTCTTCGCCTGGAGATTCCAATTCGTCGATTGGGAAGATCCGAAACCGGGACGACGGCAAAGTCACTCAAATAATGAGGTACTGCAGTTGCCGGAATTATGGCTGGGGCATAGCCGTCAAATGCCATTGATGCGATGAGCCTGACACCGTCAACCTCGGCTATTACGTTGAATTCGACCTTGCTTCGCTTTGCAAGCGTATCGAGAAGGTCTCTGAAGGGGATCCCTTTTGGGGGCACCATGAGCTCCAAACCATCGAGATCGGCTATTGTGACTGATGTTCGGGACGCAAGGGGATGTGAATCATTCAAGAACAGAACATACTCCTCGTCGAAAAGCGATTTGAATGCAAAGTCCTCTGAATAGCTGGGCTTATTGACTAGTGCCAAGTCGACCGTGCCGTTGTGGAGCTTGGCCTCCAGTGAGGTAGTGGTTCCTTCAGATACTTCGAAGTGAAGGTTCGGATGACGTTGCCTGAGCTCTGGCACGAGCAGAGGAATCAGCCATCTGGCGGTAGTGCCTATCATTCCCATTCGTACGCTTCCCCGAACGTCGTTTTTCAACGCGAACAGGTCGGATTGAATTGCTTCCATCTCTTTTAGGATCATCCGCGCCCTGGCGGCGACTGCTGCTCCCTCTAATGTAAGCGAGCCTGTTCGGCGGTCCACCAATACCGCGTCAAGTTCAGACTCAAGCTTTGAGATGTGAGTGGAAATGTTCGACTGGACGGTCTCCATGGCGTTGGCGGCGCTCGAAAATCCGCCATAATCTTCGACCCCAATTAAGGCTTTCATTTGTCTTATATCCATCACTTAAATAGATAGCAGGTATCTGAACAATTATTGCAATGGATCGGAAAATAGGAGCCATAATGGTTAATGCAGGTTTCGGACCCCCCTCCGTACCTTGCCTTGATGAAGGAGTTGGCTCCCCCCGCCAACTCCTTCCTATTTTAACCAGCTCAAAGAATTGGGATTGCGGCTACCTCCGAGGCGATTGAAACTTTTGTTCCGCTCGAATTTGCCGACTGCCACTTAGGATGCTTTCTAGTGAGTAGAGTTGCGCTTGGCCTGAACGCAAATATTGCAGTTGGTCTGACCAGAGTCGCTTCCTGGGCGGTCAGGAGCCTCGGGGCTGGCGATGGTGGTGTCTTGCCAGGCAGGATTCTTCTTCGACTTTATCCCGACGCTATAACGGAGCTGTCTCGCTCTCTGCCTTGTGTGATTGTCAGCGGCACAAATGCCAAAACAACTACGACAGCGCTTGCCAAAGAGGCGTTGTCAGGGAGTTTTGAAGTTGTATCCAATACCACCGGAGCAAATATGGAGGGCGGAGTAGCGTGTGCCCTTGCGCTTCAGGCGGGTCGTTCGTTGGAAAGGTCCATCGGTGTGTTCGAGGTGGACGAGGCCTACCTTCCAGTCATTGCTCCTCAACTAGAAACCAAAGTTGTAGCTCTTCTCAACCTCTCAAGGGATCAGCTCGATCGGGTTTCAGAGACTCGCCTGACTTCTGCAAAATGGCGAGCATTTCTTGAGGAGCATCCCGCAGTTAAAGTTGTTGCCAATTGCGATGATCCGCTTGTGGTATTCGCTGCCAATGGTTCTGCAAGCGTCCTATGGGTATCGGCAGGCCTCAATTTTGTTCAGGACGCTCGTTCATGCCCTACATGCGGGGGAGAGATTGATTTTTCAAAGAGCAGGTGGTTTTGCTCTTGCGGCTTCAGCCGACCCGAGCCAGATGTTGAGGTGGATGGCAAGATCATATCGGTGTGCGGCAAGACTGTCGAGGCTGAGCTGGCGCTTCCTGGATCATGCAACGTTTCTAACGCTGCTATGGTGCTCGGCATATGCGAGGTCCTTGGCGTTGACATCGATTCGGCTGCTCGCAGAATGTCCTACGTGGCAGAGGTTGCAGGTCGGTACAAAAGGGTCAACATCGACGGCCACAGCGTAAGGATGCTCTTGTCAAAGAATCCAGCAGGCTGGGTTGAGGTATTCGACATGGTTGGCAATGACCCGTCTGTCGTGGTGGCGATAAATGCGCAGATAGCGGATGGGCGGGATCCTTCTTGGCTTTGGGATGTGCCGTTCGAGCAGCTCTTTGGCAGGGAGGTCTTCGCGTCCGGGGAGCGTGCCTTTGATCTGTCGGTACGGCTCCATTATGCTGGAATTTCTCACAGAGTTGTCAAAGACCCGCTGGAGGCAATCAGATCCTGCCGTTGCGGCGAGGTGTCATTCGTGGGCAATTACACCAGTTTTCAGGCTTTGCGCAGGCAGTTGAAAAACAAGGATCAGCCAGTTCTGACTGAGATCCGAAGGCTTGCCGATCGGATTCTTCGATGAGCGATACGATCAGAGTTGTCTCTGTACTTCCGGATCTTCTGGGCACCTATGGGGATTCTGGGAACGCAATTGTCGCAAGCAAGCGCTTGGCTCTTCGCGGCTATCAGGTTGAGCTGATAAATGCTGGCTTGAAAGATGGTATCCCATCCGGCGGAGATTTTTACTTCGTCGGCGGGGGGGAGGACGGGCCGCAATCCAAAGCAGCAGAACTACTTCGAGTTGATGCCGTTGTTGAACGCGCGTTGGAAAGTGGTGCCGGTTTGCTGGCTGTCTGTGCCGGCTTTCAGATCCTCGGAGAATCGTTCATTGGGCCCAATCTAAAGCCGCAGGCTGGAATCGGGCTATTTTCCTGCAGGACTCATAGATTTGACGGGCCAAGAAGTGTGGGGGAGTTGATCGTCGAACCAGTTGGCAGCTTAGCCGGACTGCCTCTCTTGACAGGCTATGAAAACCATCAAGGAGTAACCGAGTTGCTTCCAGGCGCAGTCCCTCTTGGCGGCGTCCTCGTGGGGAATGGTAACAATTTTGAGGGTAGGTCGGACGGTGCTGTCTTGGGAAGGGCCATTGGGACCTATATGCACGGACCTGTCTTTGCGCGCAATCCCGCCCTTTGCGACCATTTTCTATCTCTTGTTCTGGGTGAACTGGCTCCGCTAGGTGCTATACCGCTGGAAGAGGCGCACAGGGCCCTCTACGATGAGCGGATAAGCGAGGTCTACAAGCCGTGAGCAAGAAAGGGCTGACACAACCTGCGATGACCACTTAGCCCGTTTTAGCCGCTGCATCGCCAGCGCCAACTCAGATGCTGGTTTGACAAGCTGAATGATTTTATTGCCTGTGGCGCACAGCTAAGTCAAGCGAGACAATGACAGTTGGGTTGGGATCTCAACAGGCAAATTTGCAGATGGCTTTGGAGCAGTTTTCGCGTGAGCGGGTGCGAGTGCGATCGCCCGATTTTGCACCCGCTCAACAATTGCTTTGTCTACTTGCCTTGCGAGGCTCGGATAACGTTAAGTGCTCCGCCCGCCTTGAACCAGCCTATGTGCTCTTCGGACATCGTGTGGGTGGCCTCGAACGTCTCCTTTGAGCCGTCTTCGTGGTTGATTACGCAGACTACCGGCTTATCCGGAGCAAGGTCTTTGATCCCAGTCACAGATATTGTGTCACGTTCGCCGATTTTGTCATAGGTGCTCGGCGTGGAAAACGTTAGGGGGAGTATGCCTTGCTTTTTGAGGTTGGTCTCGTGTATTCGTGCGAAGGATCGGGCGAAGATGACTCTTGCGTTCTGGTACCGTGGCTCCATGGCAGCGTGTTCCCTGGAAGAGCCTTCACCGTAGTTCTGGTCCCCGATGGCCGCCCAGGCAACGTTTGATTCGCGGTAATGCTTGGCAATGTCGGGGTAGCTTTCTACGGCGTCATGAACCCTGCAGTAACCATGTCCGACTGGGTACTCGGAGCCATCGGGCTGGCTGAACGCATTGACCGCTCCCAGAAAGAGGTTTCCGGAGATGTTTTCGAGATGTCCTCTGTACTTGAGCCAAGGGCCAGCTGCACTGATGTGGTCGGTGGTGCACTTTCCTTTGGCCTTCATCAAAACAACAAGATTCTCGAAGTCTTTTCCGTCCCACGCCGGGAAGGGATCAAGGAGCTGCAGCCTGTCTGACTTTGGGTCCACTTCGACGACTATCGAAGAGCCATCTTCAGGAGGAGCGACGAATCCGGACTCTCCAGACTCGAAACCTTTGGCCGGAAGCTCGTCACCTACAGGGGCATCTAGCTTGACTCCGTCAATGGTGTCCGTTAGAGGATTGAAGTCAAGTGTCCCCGCGAGCGCGTAGGCGATAACGGTTTCAGGTGAACCGATGAATGACAGGGTTCCAGGGTTGCCGTCGTTTCTCTTGGGAAAGTTCCGGTTGTAGGAGTTGAGTATGGAGTTGGGCTCGCCTTGCTCGATGTCATTTCTCCTCCATTGCCCGATGCATGGCCCACAGGCATTAGCCAGCACCGTAGCTCCAATTGCTTCAAGGTCTGCCAGGAGTCCGTCGCGCTCGATTGTTGCTCGGACTCTTTCACTTCCGGGCGTTACCAAGAGCGGAGACTTGACAGCGAGCCCCTTGGTCTTGGCCTGCCTTGCGATGTGAGCAGCCCGTGAAATGTCCTGGTAAGAAGAGTTGGTGCATGATCCCACAAGGGTGGCTGACAGCTTTAGCGGCCAGGAGTTTTCCTTTGCTTCCGCGCCGATGGCCGATACGGGCCTTGCGAGATCAGGAGTGTGTGGACCTACAATATGTGGTTCCAGTGTGTCGAGATTTATCTCGATGACCTGGTCGAAGTACTTCTCTGGGTTTTGTTCAACCTCTGTATCCGGATTCAGATGTTCTATATGGTTGTTCGCCAGGTCAGCCAGTTCTTCGCGACCGGTGGCCTTTAGATACTCACTGGAGTGATGGTCGTAAGGGAAGATCGAGCAAGTAGCCCCTATCTCGGCACCCATGTTACAGATGGTTGCCTTGCCGGTTGCGGCGATGGTTTCGGTACCTGGGCCGAAGTACTCGATGATGGCACCGGTTCCACCACTTACAGTGAGGATTTCCGCAACCTTGAGAATTATGTCTTTCGCCGAGGTCCAGCCGGACATCGATCCGGTCAGCTTGACGCCAATGATCTTCGGGTAGCGAAGGCCGAATGTGGATCCGACCATGACATCAACGGCATCAGCACCGCCAACTCCAATCGCTGCCATCGACATGCCACCAGCATTGGGAGTGTGCGAGTCAGTCCCTATCATCATTCCGCCAGGAAATGCATACTGCTCGAGGACAACCTGGTGAATAATGCCTGAACCCGGCTTCCAAAAGCCGATTCCATACTTTGCTGAGACTGAGCTCAGAAAGTCGTAGACCTCCTTGTTGGTCTTTTGTGCAGCAGTAAGGTCCTGATCCGCGCCTACCTCTGCCTGGATGAGGTGATCACAATGGACTGTGGTTGGAACCTGTACGGTGGGGAGACCTGCAGTCATGAACTGTAGTAGAGCCATCTGGGCAGTGGCATCTTGCATTGCCACTCTGTCTGGGTAGAACTCTGCATAGCTTTTTGCCCTGTCGAGCTGCTGGCCAGCTGGGTCGGCCAAATGGTTGAAAAGAATCTTTTCTGTAAGGGTGAGGCCTCGTCCCAGTCTTTTCCTCCCAATCGACACTCGTTCGTCTAGACGGGAGTAGACGCTTTCGACAAGTTCTCGGGGAGTACCCGCTGTCACCTTTGCCACATTGCTCTCCTTGGTTTGGACTTGCTATAATACAAGTATAAGACAGGTCGGTCCTAGATACCTAAATATAGCTAGCGAACTTCGGTCGAAGATTATAGACGGGACACTCGGCGCAAACCAGGTGCTGCCGAGCGAAGCGGTTCTTTCATCAGTCTACGAAGCTTCTCGAATAACTATACGCAAAGCGTTGGAAGTTTTGCGTCAGGAAGGTTATGTCGACTCTCGCCAAGGTTTCGGATGGCTGGTCGTATCACCTCCACTGAGGCAGAGGCTTGGGCGATTTTCAACGATCGAAGAACAGCTGGCAGAGATGGGGGTCCATCCAAAAAGAAAGGTTCTCGACTCCGAGATCTGCGCACCTCCAATTCAGGTCTCGCAGGTGCTCGGCGACCGGGAAATGCTTCGCGTTCGACGCATAAACCTTGCTGATGACCTTCCGTTCGCACGTGTGACGGTATGGATTCCTTCTACGCTAGCAAAGGACTTCTCTCCCGATGAATACGAGAGAAGCTCATTCTACGAGCTGCTCACGGCACGCAGGGTGCTGAAGAGGCCATTGTCGAGAGCAACTCAAACCATCAGCGCAATCGCTATTTCCGGGGATGATGCAAAGCTGCTCGGAGTCCCTGTTGGGTCTCCGGCACTGAGGTGTTTGAGAACTACCTACGATTCGGCAGGAGATGCGGTCCTCTTCTCCGAGTACGTGTTCCCAGGCCACCTCACCGAGTTCGTCATTGAATTGGTAGGAGGTGCGGTCTCGATGGCACCTTCAGGCCTGCGTCTAGTTGACTGAGAAGCTCCTCAGTTCGTCTTGGGCCATTTGGAGGCACTTGATATTTTCGTCGCCTTAGATCTCGTCCTCTGCCACTCATCTCTCCAGCCCTTTTTATCGGGGCCGCTCAAGTTTGGCGTCGTGTTCTTTGCGGCGGCAATTCGTGCAGTCCACCAGTCAGTTTCAAGCTCGTGGGAAAGTTGATCAACCGCGGCCTGGATTCTCTGAGTGAATGCGCGAACATCCTCCCTTTCGCCGAGATGCATCGGAAAGCCAAAATTGATTGCCGTGGGTCCTGGTTTGAGAGTCTTTGAGTTTTTGCCGAGGGCGTCAAATGTTCCCTTGATGAAGACGGGCACTACTGGAACCCCAGATTTCTTGGCTAGCTGGGCGATTCCAGCCTTGAAAACCTGTCCGAACCCGTCAGGCGTACGGCCTCCTTCCGGGAAAATGACTAGCGACCAGCCGTCTCTTAGGAGGGATTCGGCCAGTTCGGAGGACTTCCTATTTACCCTGTTTCGCTCAATGGGAATAGCCCCTGCTAGGCCTGACCAAAGTGTAGCTTTCCACGTCCTATCGAAGAAGTAGTCTGCTCCAGCTCCGATAACTGTCTTGTGTCGAAAACGTGCTGGCAAATGTGACGTGAGCAATGGCGTGTCGAGGTGCGATGAGTGGTTTGCTGCAAATATCACTGGGACTGGCGCATTTTTGATCCTGTCTTCACCGTAAATGGTCGGCGGAATCAGCGCCTTTATCAATGGCCGAGCTACTCCGTCCAGGAATAGTGCACGAACCATTCTCACCGGATATGTTCTCGACCATTCGGTGTCGTAGTTGGCTCCCAACTTGGAATGCTTCGGTGCGCGTGCCACCGTGGACGGCCAGTCAGGTGCCCGGAATGGAAATCCAGGCATAGAGCTGGAGAGCACCCTCTTGAGTTTTTCAGGTCTGTAATCCAAGATCTTTCCTTATTCGGGAGAAGTTGCGATCAAACAGCTATTTGACGTCTGACATCACGAGGGGCGGGCTGTGGAGATGGGTGAGAGATGGGTCAGGGCCTACCACGCTTTGTGCCATTTCTAGCGCGTCAGACATGGTGGTCGCACTCATGAAGCCCAGTCTGTGCACAGTTTTGGGGTCTCCACCTAGGATGATGACCGCTCCCAAGTGGTCGAGTGCATGGGCCCCCCAGTACCACATGTAAAACGGATGAACTCCGTGATATGCATGACCAGTCCTGTAGAGGTGGACATACCAGGGGTCCGTAGCGAAGGTGTTCTCGTATTTGCTCTCAATTTCAATTGGGTCCGTGGTATCGGCTAGCACGTTGTCGAAGAAATCGATATAGCTGGGGTGGAATGTTGGGTCGAACTCCCTGCGGGTTGGATGGCTGAGGATAAGGACTCCGCCCTTTCGAACCAGGGGCATTCCTTTGTACATGTTGAAGAAGTACCCGAGCCCTAGGCAATACACCAGGACGGGGTTCATAATTGAGTTGACGTTATACGGCCCAATGTATGGCAATCCCATAGTTAGGATGTCAGTCTGACCTTGAACCTCTACGAGTTGTTGGCGGAAGACGTTTCTGATGGTAATCTCGTGGACCGCTTCGACCTCACCCGCCGTCACCCCAGTCAACTGGTAAGGAGATCTGATAGAGTGGAGGACCTTTCTAGAAAGCCAGGGAGGAGACTTTTCCAGAGCTGCGGAAGCGGCGAGGTATCCTGCACGATCCCTCAGGTTCCATTCCCACTCTCTTTTCTGGAGAAATCCGAATGACTCAGGAAAGGTGTTTGTGTTGAGAGTTGTTTCAACTTGAAAGATCCTTACGCCTGAATCTCTTATGAGTCGCCCCATCCTCCAATTGGAGGAGTGGAGCTGCGAGTTGTGGGGGTCCATGAAAGACCTGGAATGGACCATTGTTTTAACGTTGTGATGATGTCTCAGGCTCTTATAGGAGGCTAGGCCCGTAGCAACGCTCTTGTGCCCACCGTCCATCGAAACAAGGTTCACGTTCACATAAATGAGCAGGTCCGATGTCGCAGCCCGCTTATTGATCTCAACATCCTCACCTTTGTCTGTCAAACCAAGGTGTATAAGATTTGAGGAGTCTTCGGCATCATGCTGCTGAAGCCTTCCGGTTTTGGCGAATGAGTCATAGACCCTGTCTCCGAGGATATGGCGAAGCTCTGACTCGGTCATTCGCCTATGAAGCGCTAGTGCGGCGATTAGCACAACATCGTCTACGCCCTTGGCTGCGGCAGTCTCCAGAATTTGTTCGATTACCAGCTGACGGACATCGGGTGATTGCATTGAGGGAAGAGGCAGCGAAAGATCGTCAAAAGCGATGGTGAGACGCATCTCCGGGAACAACAGGCTAGAAAGGGGTTGAGAGTCGCCAACTGGATTTTCAAGCGCAGTTGCGATTGAGGTGATCGGGTCCTCGACGGGTTCGAGTGCTTCCGGCGGGTAGATGACACGCGAACCACTCGGGAGTTTCTCTAATCGAAAGCCTTCTCCGTGCCAAAAAAGCGCCGGGGGAGTGGATTTATCCACCTCAAGAATGAATCCAGGCCGAGGGCTCATTGTTTCTGACTCCAACTTTCTCTATTTTGTCCTTTTCGCATGTCGAAGGCGATCTTCACCGATCCTCTTCTGCCTGCGTTCAGAGCGTGATCTATAGCCTTTTCAAAGTCATCTAGTCGATAGGTCGCGCTTAGCAGTTTCGACAAACCGATTCCCGGAGCGAAACGAGCTGCAAGCTCGAACGTGGAGACTTTTTCACCTTCGAGCGTTTCTGTGCCGTAGGCATAGCTCCCTTTGATCGAGATCTCTTTCATCCACAATGGCGTGAGGTCGATCTTCTGCTCTTTTGGCATACCAACGAGGATAACATCCGCTCCAGGAGCAGCCACCTTTAGCGCTTGCTCAATTGTCGAGGATGATCCCACAGCGTCAAAGACTATGCCAAAACCATCCGTAGGCTTGTCGGAGGCGATCATCTGCGCGCTACGTATCGCTCTTGCCTGCCGGTATAGCTCGTTCGCCGCGCTCACTGTAGTAGCGCCGAACTGCAATGCAAGTTCTTTCTGATGCGGGTATTTGGCTGTTGCGATTATCTCGGCATTAGGGTGGATCGCCCTCAGTGCAGCGATAGTCAGCAGCCCCAGAGTTCCTGAACCTATCACAGCGACCTGGGTATTGAGATTGTTGCCGATCGACATGGCGGCGTGAACGGCGCACGAGAAAGGCTCAAGGAGCACTGCGTCCTCGTCGGAGAAGGTCTTTGGGATGTCGAAAAGCTGAGCTCTATGAGCCACTAGTTCCTGCGACCATCCCCCGGAAGTATCTTGACAATATCCAGTCTGGAGCCCTGTTGATATTGTGCCGATATTGAGGAGCTGGCATCTTTGCGGATGGCCTGATTCACAGAATCTGCACTTTGGCTCTGTTCCTCTGACTTCGCAGTTCAGTGAGGGTATTAGGACGGCACGCTGCATCGATCCATCCGCTGCCAAGTACTCGCCCAGAACTTCATGGCCCATGACGAATGGAAAAGAGACGAAGTCTTCGAGATATCTAGAAGAGTTGGATGTTATTGTTGCGAGGTCAGAACCGCAAATGCCAGATAGCTTGGGATAGAATCTCACCCAGTCTTCGCCGGGGAGTTCAGGTGCGTCTTTTTCCAGAATCCTCAAAGGGGAGAGTGCCGCCCGCGGGTTGGCTACCAAACCCACAATTTTGGTGGCTGCGAACCTGGCAATGTTACGCTCGTAGACGAGGGCTTTCACATCGATCTCCCGATTGGCAGGTATATAGGGGGAAGCCCCTTGGCTTTGTCCCATTGTTCAACGTGCCAACCTCTCTTGCGTGCGATCGCTGCGAGCTTGGGCTCTGGATTGACGCACACCGGGTATCCGACTGCTTCCAACATCGGGAGATCCGAAGTTGAGTCGGCGTACGCCACTGATTCGGAAAGGCTGAGCGAGTGTTCTTCGGCATACTGCGCAAGAATAGAAGCACGAGCTTCCCCTATGGGGGGAATGGAGAGTGACCTGCCTTTGTACAGGCCATTGTCTCCGAGTTCGAGCTCTGCGCAGATTATGTCGTCGAAGAGAGGTTTTAGCGGCTCAAGCACAAAGTCCAGAGCCCCCGTGATAAGCAAAGTCTTATGCCCCAGGCTCTTATGCCGTCGTATCCTGTCGATTGCCGCCGGAAAAGATTTCTTGAGCAAATAGGCGTTGAAAAACTCCTGGCTATCTCTTTGGAGCCTTTCAGGGCGGGAACCTTCGTACTTCCTATAGAAGGAGCGAAGAAAATCCCCGCGGTCTTTTCGATCTAGAGCGAGAAGCGATGGTCCCTGGAGTGCTAATTCGGCAGCAAAGAAAGCCTTCTTCAGCTTTGGAAGGCGTCGTGTGGCAAGCCACGCATAGGTGTCTACGACATTGGAAGAGATAATGGTGTTTTCGAGATCGAAAACCGCAAGATGCCTTTCTTCTGAGAGAATTTGGGACCTGCTGCGATCCTCGCGGGATTTGGCTGGGCGTTTGGTGGGTGTTGTCTTGACCCTTGCATGCTGGACTACGGAGGGAAGGTGGACCTCACGGATGAAACTCTCCCACTCGATTTGTGCCGGGTCAAAGCTGAACTGGGATTTTTCCTGCGCAGAAAGCGAGCTATACAACCTCATCAGGTTGTCTATTTTGAAGATGGCATCCGTTTCCGCATAGGTGCCGTAGAGCTCGACGTATCCCAATGCACTGTCAACTGCTTGACGTTTTCGTTCAATGTCGACTATGAAATCGGCCTGGCTACCTCGTATTGGAAGTATGCCAGTAGCTTGTTCGAGCGCCTTTAAAAACTTTGAGGTGTTTTCAAGTTGTGCTTGTACGCGCCCTCTTCCGGGGAACGACCAATCCGGAATCATTATCGGTTGGCCGTCGGGGTCGTATAGCGGGTGTTCTTGGAACCAGGTTCGGACGTGATTAACCAGAACCGCATACTTAAGCGGATTGCGTGATCCCGAAGCGACCTGGAAAATCTCGGGTGAACCATTTTGGGGTCCTTTAGCCGCCACTACGACTATGGCAGAAGCGACCATGTCCACGGGGATGACATCTATTACCCCTTCTGGAACTCCGGGGAACTCTTTGAGCAGACCTCGTGCGTACGAGATGATTATCGGCTCTGCCATTCTGAAGCCCCTGATCCATCCTGGCTTGGGTTCAAGCATCGCCGATTCGATAATGGACGGCCGCACAATGCTGATGGGAACCTCGTCCACCTTTTCGAGAAGTGCCTTTTCCCCCAGTGCCTTGGTGTATGCATATGCGTCTGGCCAGCCTACTGAAGTGGCGCGAGCAATGCCAGCTCGAACCATCTCATCGTGGATCCATTGCGTCCTGAGCTTCTCCTGCTTGGCTACAAGTACTGGTTCTCCTGCAGCCCCAAGTTCGGCGACCGCTTTCTTGCGGAATAGGGCTAGAGTCCTGGGCTCTCTGCTTTTCAGATCAACGTCGCTCCGTGCCGCTCTAGCCGCGCTTACTTCTGAGCGCCAATCGAGTTCTAGTGAGAATGGTGTCTGGTTGAGTGGAAGTTCGGGGGAAAGGCCTTTGCGCTTTCCTGCAACGTAGGCTGTCGATATGGCAATGAAATGCGTTTGCTTTGTGGTTTCGAACTCCTTGCGTGCTCCAATGAGAGCTTCAGCTACCCGTCGAGGTCCGCAAAGGTTTACCTCGACTGCCTGATCCAGCGGCGAGTCGAAGCTGACTGACGCGGCAGAATGGATGACCACATCACACTCTGACAGAAGTCTTCTGTCTTGGTCCGATAGGTTTAACCCTTCTGATACCACGTCACCGCTGACTGCATGGATTCTCGAGGCAATCACCTCGTCGAATAGTTCTCCGTAGGTTTCGCGCAGCAGGTCAAAACAGTCATTCTTGAGGATTTCCTTTTGGATCCGATCTGCAGCGGTGCTCGTTCTTCCGGGTCGGATAAGGAGGTATAGTTGGCAGTCTGGAACGGTCCTGAGCAGCTTTTCGACGAGAGCAGTCCCCAGAAATCCCGTGGATCCGGTTATGAAGATGGCTTTGCCCGAAAGTCTGTCGACTATCAAAGTTTCTCCTTGAAATCGATTCGGTCGTGATGAAATGACTCCATCCCAGCCGCCGCCAATTTGAAATTCCCAGACAATGGTAGCAATTTATTTTTTTCTTGACTGCTTGGGAGGCGTATAGCGCCGCGAAGCGGTCGGAGGTTTTCTCAGGGTCGATTTGGCGTCTATAGATGACCTTGAAGTGGACCGGCTTGTTTGTGCTTGAGTATTTCTTGGAAGGCGGGCTCCCCGCTTGAACGAAACGTATCCTGCCCAAACGACCAACGGAAATGCAAAGACAAGGTGGGTTGACCAGGGGCCGAATACTGCAGCAGCAGCCATTTCAAGCCCTGCTGCGACCCTTATTCCGGTGAGTATAAGTCCTATTCCCAATAGTATTGCCAGTGATCCGATGAGCCACTGGATGAACGGAGACAAGGCACCCTTTGCTGCCGGTTCTCCAAAGTGAGGTACCATCAGAATTGCCAGTGCTATCAATCCGTAGACGCCGACCACGATGCCATATAGTTTTTCTTTTTGCGATAGGCGAGTCATAGGCCACACAGTTTAGGTGAAAAAGCAGTAAAGGGCTCACGTACTGCGGCTGGCATAAAACTTTTTCTATGGAGCGAGCGTCTGGGCCAAGCGTGGTTTGCTCAGCTTAAAGGGCGTGTGCTAGCTGTGAGCTTCAGAGTGCCGGCATTGCAGCGCTCTGGCGCGTTATAGAAAAGGATCCCTTTGGCAACGGCTGGAGATGCCCGGCGTCGCCGGAAGAGCAAGAGTGATGTCTCGATTAGAGCGTGGCATCTCGAGGCAGACATGAGAAAATTTCTTCCAGCAGATATAGATGTTTTTGTGCAACGCTAGTGTGTAAGAACGTCGGGCGCTTAGCTCAGTTGGTTAGAGCGCAGCCTTCACACGGCTGAGGTCGGAGGTTCGAGTCCTCTAGCGCCCACTATATAAATCGCACTCAGAGGGGCTGTTGAGCCAGAGAGAGTTCGGAGGCCCCCCTCGTGCGATGCAATCCAGACGCACTAGGTTTTGCCAAGCGCGAGCAGCGGTGGCATCTGGGGCCGGGGTACAGATGCATTGCTCTGCGATTCTTGGCGTCTGCAAAGCCCACGTGATGTCAAGAAAGGTCCGAAGGTGAAGATAATCGCCGTGGCTGCCATTTTTGGTCTTGTCAGAATCAGCGAGAAGTGAGCTTCTGGATTCTTATGCAGTGGGTCACTACTTATCGCCTTCGGCCACTCGGTGGCACTAGGCAAGTCCGTTTTGGTCGTTTTTCATCTCAGACAGCTGCTTGTACCGATGCCAGAATCGGAAATCTTGCTAGGCAAAGGTAAGGGAAATATCATGTAGTTTGTGCGCATCAAGAAAAGACAACCCAAGGACAGGCTGGCTTGGGTTCGGGTGCAGGCTAGAAATCAAGCGCTGAAGCTTTCGCGCCAAGGCTACGATCAAAAGGCCATCGAGAAGGAGTTGTACTGGTCGGGATTTCATCCCTCGATTTGCCACGAGACCATGATTTGGATCGGTACAGAGGCGTTTGTAGCCGGTGATGCCTCTAAAGGAATCGTCGGTATCACCACCAAGGCCAAGAGAATAACTTGCCCTCCGTGTGGAAATATTCTGTCCGCGGACACAGATGACGAACTCGTTGTGATTGGGCAAGAACACGCGAGGGTCGAACACAACACTTATCTAACCGCTGATTACATTCTCGCCAAGATCCAAGCCAGCTGACCTCTCGATCCCATGGAGGCGCAGATTGGGTCGGAATAGCCACGTGTGGCACCTGAAACTGTACGAATATAGAGAGATATCCATACCCGTGTGAACCTGGATTGGGCCCGAAAATGGTGCGACAGTCGTTCGTTACGCTCTTGAAGTCGTTGCCAGAAGACTTTCAGCTTCCCGGGAGTGAGCCGTCTTCCAGAATTTCGAATAAATCGCCACACTGCGGGTTAGCATTCGTATGGAGTTTAGACGGGCAGGTTGCATTTGGCAGTTCCTCGGCCTGTCGAAAGGCCACCACTGAGCGCGACGTAGGGCCTATGCGGAAACCCAAGGCCTCATAGAACTCCTCCACTGCATTGCTTCTGCGAGACGCATGCCCTACTCGAAACCCCTTTGGTGGCGCTTTCGTGACCGACAATTTCCTGATCAGCTGTGGGACTAGCCAGTGCGAAACCTACGTCAGGATTTGTCGTGGACCGTGAAAAGACAATCCCTAAGGCCTGGCCGATCATGTCAATCAGAGGGCCGCCCGAATTGCCAGGTCTAACGAAGGCGTCAATCTCGCATTCAAGCCTTGTTGTCAGAACCTGGCCGCAAATGTCTCTTCCGGTTGCCTTCAAGGTTGCCATGATGCCAGCAGGGCCATAGGTGAGCGGGCCACCGCCTCGGTAACCGAGAACTACAGATTGCTTGTCTCTTTAGTGCCAAACTGTGAAATTGAACATGGGCCTGAAACTCCGACGTAGACAAATCCAAATTCCCGCTTTTCAGAACGTCCCTGTTATTTGTATGCTGGAAATGACAGCTCGATCAGAGGTATCTATGGCAAGTCCCAGGCGCCGTCTTTCAGCTGACTACGGACGGTTTGGTCGCCGAGCATTAAGGGCCGTCACGCTGACTCCCATTGTTTTTGGAGCAGCGATTCTTCTCGGGTTCGTGGGTGGCGAAAGTGGCAACGTGCTTGCAGGGGCTGCGATCTCAGTAATTGTACTTGTCGCACCAGCGGCAGCTGTGATCTACTCCGTAGTAGCGGTTCAGGGCAAGGAGCCTTTCGGAATGTCCTTGGTGATGGGGTCGGGCTTGGTCCTCTTGTTGGTTTTGGTCGGATTACCTCTTCTAGTAGTCGGCGTGGGTGCATTCATACTTGGCTTGACAATTTGCCTACTTGGACTGTTGGTATTTGTAGGGATTTGGAAAAGGCCAGCTGCTTAGAAGCCTATCTTCTGAGATGGCGGCATAAAGGTGGGCAGGCTTAGGGTGTGGGATTTTGCTTTCGGAAATGGCGGCCAAAGGAAGAACCCGCAGGTTATCACATTTGTATTAATGTGGGTTCGTCATTGAAACCGAGAGTTTCCGTTGAAGTGAAAGACATCTATACATTACGGTAGTGTATAGACCTAAGTGGGTGGGAATTTGGTAAGCGGCGGGGATGCGTGATAAGTGTTGAGTAGGGGACAGACGCACGCTTTTGTGCCCATTGAGGGGAAGCCTAGATCCGGTGATTTCTTTAAACAAAGATAGCAAGCGGGCAAAGTCCGCTGGCAACGCAGCAGTGGGCCTTGGTGGGGGGGTCGACGAGGAATTTCGTGGAGCTGTGCCTGGCCGGAGCCTTGCACTTTCTACTCCAAAGGAGTTTTTCCGCCACTATACAGTTGTCTTGGCGCTGATTGTAACGATCGTGGTCTTTGGCATTTTGAGGCCACAGACGTTCTTGGCGCTAAGCGATGTCAAGACAATTTTGACCGGCCAGTCCGCCCTGTTCGCACTTGCCCTGACTCTGACCGTGGCGCTTGGGGCCGGCGAGATCGATCTTTCGGTCGGTGGAGCTCTTGGCTTCAGTAGCGTGTTGATTGCCTATCTATCAGCTGTTCGGCATATTTCTGTACCGCTTTCGCTCGCCATCTCCCTTCTAGTGATGCTGGCTGTCGCAGCTATAAACAGCTTCTTGATCGTGAGGATCCAAGTCAATGGGCTTATCGCAACGCTCGCAATGGGTACCGTGTTGGACGGGCTATCTCAAGCGATTTCCAACTCGTCCACAATCGGAAACATTCCAAGCAGGATATTGAAGATTATGCAGGGACGATTCCTAGGCGTAGGAATGCCATTCTGGTATGCAGTCCTGGTTGGGTTGATTATCTGGTATGTCCTGCATCATATGCAAAGTGGGCGATTCTTGTACTTCACCGGTGAGGGTAGGGAAGCGGCCAGATTAGCTGGAATCAGAGTAAACAGGATCCGTACAATTTCACTGTTCGTTTCTGCACTCGGTGCTTGGTTTGCCGGATTTATCCTTGTTGGACAGACTGGAGCCGCTCAGGCTGGCACCGGCGACCCCTATCTGTTGCCAGCATATGCCGCGACGTTTCTTGGTGCTGCAACCATAAAACCGGGGCGATTCAATCCAGTGGGGACCTTCGTAGCAGTACTGCTACTTGCCGCAGGAACCACTGGGCTGCAGCTCTTCGGTCTCACTGACTGGGTCACCAACGTCTTTGATGGGGCAATACTTATTGTCGCAATTGGCCTTGCAACGCTTGTGGGAAGGTAAGACACTTGAACTATAGGAGATATCCGTCGAGCGGAATCATCTCAAGCTGAGCGGATTTGGTGGGGGAGGCTGTCTATGACAACGCTAGCGCTTTCTGTGGAAGATGTTACTAAGACTTTTGGTGGAACTGCCGCCCTGAAGAACGTCTCATTGAATGTAGAGCTTGGCCAGGTGCACGCTTTACTGGGTCACAATGGTTCTGGGAAGTCGACCTTGATCAAAGTCATTTCTGGATACCACCGGCCCGACAGTGGGCGAGTGGAGGTAAACGGGCATGAGGTGCGCTACCCGACAACTGCGCTCTCTCTGAAGGCGTACGGCGTGAGCTTCATGCACCAGGACATCGGACTGGTGCCAACGCTGTCTGTGCTTGAAAACCTTCGTGTCGGGCGTCTGGAGACTGGAGCCTTGAGGCATGTGCGCTGGGGAATGGAGCGCAAAACCGTGGCAAAATTGCTTTCCTCATTTGCTCTTGAGATCTCGCCAGATACGCCCGTCTCCCGCCTATCTTCAACAGAACGTTCTCTGGTTGGTGTTGTGAGAGCTTTTCAGGACGTTTCTGGCAGAGACTCGTCTGGGGAAGAGGGAGGGTTGGTGATTCTCGACGAGCCCACTGCGGCGCTGCCAGAAGAGGAAAAGAAGCGTCTTTTCAAGGTAATAAAAGAGGTTGCCGCTCGCGGGGTGGGGGTTCTGCTTGTCACTCATCATCTTGAAGAGCCACTGCAGTTTGCGGACCGCGTCTCGGTATTGCGGGACGGCGAGCTGGTGGAGTCAGGTGATATAAAAGGTCACAGCTACGAAAGTCTTGCCGAACTGGTGGTTGGCCATTCTGTTGAAATGAGCAAGAAGACGGGCGCGAGGGAGTTCGGCGATGCTGACGAGGCTATCGTGGTCAAAGATCTCTCAGGGGTCGTTTTGAACAAAGTGTCGTTTTCTGTGAAGGTTGGAGAGATTCTTGGCCTTACCGGACTCATGGGAGCCGGTCACGCCGAGTTGCCATTCCTTCTGTATGGAGCAGAGCGTCCGGAGAGTGGATCAGTGTCAGTCTTCGGGAAACCCTATACGCCGGATCCGGTTCGGGCCAGGAGCATTGGTTTGGCGTTCGTGTCAGGTGACAGAATCCGGGCAGGAGGCGTATTGACGGCATCTTTCAGCGAGAACGTCACGTTGCCGGTTCTTCACACGATGATCGGAAGGCTCGGATGGTTACCATCTGGAAAAGAGGAATCAGTCGTAAACTCCATCCTTAGGCAATTCCGAATCAGGCTTACCTCTCCCCACCTGCCATTTTCTACCCTGAGCGGGGGTAGCCAGCAAAAGGCTCTGATCGGGCGCTGGATAGGGAGCGGCCCGAAGGTCATGTTGCTTCAGGAGCCGACCGCAGGGGTCGATATTGGGGCAAGTCAGGATATCATTGCCATGCTGCGAGAGTTCGCAGGATCTGGTGGAACTGTGATCTTTTCTTCGGAGCAGTATGAAGATGTGGCCAGTTTGAGCGACAGAGTTCTCGTCTTCCGAGGAGGGGGGATCGCGGCGGCGCTTTCGGGAGCTGAGGTCACACCGGAGAACATTCTTGCCAGCAGTTATGGCAGGCTCGAAGCTTCGATGTCTGCGTCACATTAGGCTCGTGGTCGCCTGGAGTCTACGCCAGCTCCGTTATTTCAGAGAACGGCAAGCGGGTTTACGGGACTCCCAACGGCGCCTTCGATAGGTAAGGCTGGCGCAGTAAAGAAAAACGTGTAGCGACCGAGCTCAGCGCAGGCCTTTCCGAGTTGCTCCAGATTGAATATCTCGCCCACAACTAAGCCGATGTTTGGGATCACAACGTGGTGCCAAGGTTGGTACATGTCCGCGACTTCGTTAGGCCGCACTTCCGCTCCCCAAGTGTCTGTTGCAATTGCCGCAACTTCTGACGAATGAAGCCAGGGAGCTGTATCAAGCGCAAGGCCAGGTGCATCGCCTCCCGAATAGTCACCCCATCCGTTCTTGAGGCACTGTCCAAGCTGTCCAGTCCGGATCAGCAGGAAGTCGCCAGATCGAACTCTCACATTTTCTTGCACTAGCGTGTCTGCTAGGTCTCGGGCAGTTATTGGTTCGCCAGGTGCAAGGCTGTCAACGCCCTTGAAGCGAGCTACGTCGACAAGTACTCCTCGCCCGATTAACCGGTCTTTGAAGGCTGTGATGGCATTTCTCCTGGCACCTTGCGTGCCAACCAGGTCAACGTCGTATCCGTTCCACATCTTGCGCTCATAGTAGATGTGGCCCAATCCGTCCCACTGGGTTGCACACTGCAATGGCATGATGACGACGTCGTCGGCAAAGCCGCCTCCGCGAGCTTGTTGGTAGTCGGTGGCAACATCGGTTCCCGTTGCCAGCATGAGATGGATTGGGTTGAATCGTCCATCTCGCCCGTGCTGGGGTCCTGAGGGGCCAAACGGTATTGAAAGTGAAATCGCCCGGCCGATTTGTATTTCGGACGCTGCTGCGGCAATCGTCTTTGGGGTGACAAAGTTGAGTGTTCCGAGCTCGTCATCGGGTCCCCAACGTCCCCAGTTCCTGCAACTTTCCGCTAGTTTCTTGACGTCATCGCGTGTAGCCAACTTCGACCCCCGTCCTGGACTTTGTAGTCAGTGAGTTGATTGATTCGATTTTTGGTGCTTATGGTCTTCCACTGTTGATCGAGAGTCTCGATCTATCCACGATCAGGCCATTGGCCTCCTGAAAAGTAGGTGTTGACCCTGTTTCCTTCCGTGATCGGAAGCAGCAAGTAAGAAGGGTGTTCTGAGTTGTGGAACACAGTGACACGTGAAACCCGTGAACGAGTCAGGCTCCCGACCCCCATAAGCTCTTGCGGGTTTCGCGGGGCTGCATCAGCCCCGCTTAGTCGAATTCCAATCCTCCATCCTCGGGCAAATCGGAACGCTGTTGGA
Organism: Actinomycetes bacterium; assembly: GCA_021799035.1. Taxonomy (GTDB): domain Bacteria; phylum Actinomycetota; class Acidimicrobiia; order Acidimicrobiales; family Acidimicrobiaceae; genus SCQM01. Next base: position 31,310 of record JAJZBG010000020.1, read on the forward strand.
ATTATCTTTACTGCAAATTCGTAGATTTCCTCCGGGTCCAGTGGTTCGGACTTGCTGTGTGTGTATATAGGTTCCCAAGGCTTGGACTGGATCGTGTCTAATTCACGGTGTGACCCCTTGAGCCATCCCTTGGTCAGGACTTGGTGGTGGCCTGACGGATCGATGGCTAGAAGGGTGACGTTCCAGTGGATGTCATTATCTGTGGTAGCTCCGTAAAGTTTGAGCATGATCGGACCAACGATCTCGGTCTCCTCCACGAGTGGTGGTGTGGAATATACGAGTTCTCCACGCATCCAGGGCGAATCTTCAAAAGAGTCGCTTCCCTCGAAAGACCAGTGCTCTCGTTCGGAAAGGATGCCCCCTTCATGGAGATAGAAGGGGGTGAATTGGGTTTCAGGCAGCGGCCACTGGTCGGCCGTTTTCCACGTGTCAGCTCCCATCATGAATAGTTCAATAGGCGACTTTTCCATGATTTTCGTGTCGATGCCCTTGAGCCATTGGTCAAACCAGCGCAATGCTTCAAAATGCAGCTGGTAGAGGGGGCGGTCGAGATAGTATGGGGGGCCGATCAGCATTCTCTTAGGGGTCTTGAGCCGTTCCCAGCTCCGGAAAGCGCCAGAAAGGTGATGACCGTAGATACCCCAGTCTGCACCGGCATATGCGGGAACCTTTATCTTGTCGTAGTCGATGGTCCGAACTTTCCAGAACTCGCCCCATGTGGGATGTAGCAACAGATCCACTACGAATGGGTGGACGCCCTGTTGGGGAGTCTCAAGGATCCTGACGAGTTCTGGAACGGCACGAATATCTTCGTCTTCCAATCTTTCTAAGAGAAGTTCCCGGTATCGTTCTTCACCAACCTCTGCAAGCGTATGGTTGTAAGGCCTGCAGCGAGCGTAGTGAAGTGACGTCTCACTCCAGCCGACGGGCCACTTGTAGGAAAGTATTCCACCGCGATAGATCGTGTCACGATAGTAATCGGTGCCGGCCCAGGGGCAGAACAAGGCCTTCAGTGATGGAGGCTGGAGTTGAGCCACGAGATATTGGATTCGTGCGAAGTAGGATACACCAAACATCCCGACGTTGCCGTCACACCAAGGTTGCGACGCCATCCACTCAATGACTTGGTAGCAGTCGGCAACCTCGGTTGGACCGAATGCATGCCAGAGGCCTTCCGAATCTCCAGTGCCTCGCGCGTTGCATATCACGTGTACATAGCCCCGTTGGGCAAAAAAGCGAGGATCACCGGCTTCAAGCGACGCGTTGGTGCGCTCTTGGCCAGCATGGCGCCACTGTGCTGTTGAAATTGCCGTGGGCTTAATCGGCCCGACTTGCGCCATGGGATGGTAGCAATGGAACCCAAGAAGTGCGGGGAACCTGCCTCCGTCTCGAGGGCGAAACACGATGGCATCTAGCGTGATGCCGTCCGCCATCGGTATCTTTACGTGTTCCTCCACTGTGACCTGAAATTTGCGCGGAGAGACTTTCCAGTTAAGACCAAACGTAGAACCCTGATAATCTTCGAAGAACCCCATGCAGACCTCCCCCTGGTGCCAAAAGTTGACAGCAGATCAATTCCACTGCGAACTAGAAAGATTTTTACCATAGTTTCCTCGAAGATATGGAATTGTCTGTGTTTTCGTCAGTTTCACAAGCCTTGCTACAACTTCGTCTCTGTCGGACTTGAAAAAAATGGGGATCTGTTGAGCTGATTTCGCTCTGAAGGAATTTTCGGTGGCCATTTTGTATGCCCGGATGAAACGGCGTTATAGTTATGTAACTTTGGGTCCACGTGAGGGGGGAAAGCTAGACGCATTGATAGGGCGAATATGTACGTCTGCCCGTGGAATTCTTGGTATGAGTCGAGGCCAGCTGCGCCTTAGGTGACTCTGTTCCCAGTTCAAGGAGTGGTAGCACCGGTTCCGGCAATGCTGATTGTGGGTGGTTCGGCGCCCAAGAGCAATCGGTAACAGATCGCCCGTAAGAACACTTTCAATAGGGAACCTTATAAATTTACGAAGCAAAGGATGGGGGAAATGAATTCTTCTGGAAAAACGTCCCTGGCAGTCATCGGGGGCCTGTCAATTATGTCTTTAGTTGCTGCCGCTTGCGGTAGCTCAGGCACATCGTCAACGAATACTCAGACCTCTAAGGCTCCAGCATCGAGTTCTGGTTCTAGTACGACAGCTGCATCGTCGGCGTCTCTTGTATCGCAAGCCAAAGCTGAGATAGCCAAGTACAGTTCGCAGCCTGTTTTTACAGCTCCAGGTCCTTCAGTAGATGCGGCGAAGCTGAAGGGAAAGACAGTGATGGTTGTCGAGCACGACACCGTGTCAGATGCTCTTGTTGAGATAACAAAAGGGATCCAGGCCGCCGGGCAGGCCGCCGGTATAACTGTTTCCACTTTCAACGGCCAGGCTACTGTCAGCACCATAGAGCAGGGTATTCAGCAGGGCATCAACCAGAAGGTGGGTGCAATCATCCTGGTTGGCGTGGCAGCATCACTCGTTCCATCTTCGATCTCGGCGGCAAACGCCGCCCACATACCAGTAATTGGGGTAAACACAGGTCAGCCTGACCAGACGGCGACAGGAGAAGGTTTTGGCCAAGGAATGTACGGCGGTTCTGCGCCGTCTTACAATGAGCTTGGCCGCCTGATGGCTGACACTGCTATAGTGAACGCAAATGGGGGGCCAGTCAACGCTGCGGAAATAACCTTTGACAATCCCATTTCGCCAGCCGTGATTGCCGGAATCAAGTCGGTCTTCAACCAGTGCTCAAACTGCAAGGTCATCAGTTCTCAGGATATCGAGCCTCAGAACTGGCCTACCAAGACGGCAGGCGCAGTATCGTCGCTGATCCTGGCAAATCCCACACTCAACTACATATTTCCCGTAGTTGACACGATTGGGATTTTTGCATCGGCAGGTGTTGGCCAGGCCGGGGCAAGTGGGAAGGTCTTTGTGGTTTCATCTGACGGCTCAAGTGCTGGCACTCTCGGATTGGTCCAGAAGGGCCCTGTGTTTCAAGCGGATCCTGGTTTGTCATCGCCATGGGCTGGCTGGGAGGCTATGGACCAGGCTCTGAGAGCCATGAGTGGAATGCAGCCTGGGAACCCCACAGTTCCGATCATGTACCTGGACAAGTCAAGTCTTTCGGGTGCCAACCTCACCAACCTGGCGAACATTTACGGAAGCGCCTACATAGCCGGATACAAGAAGCTTTGGGGTCTTGGATAGCTTCATCAGATCTTGAATTCATAGGTGGCGTTGGCATCGAGCCGGCGCCACCGTTGTGGTTTAAGAGCCCCTGTTGTTTGCAAAGGGCTTGTCCTTCCTCTGCCGCAATAGTTAGGCAGTCTGGTTGCGTTGGCCTCAAATGAGGGTCTCTAAATCGACGGCCAGTTGCAGCTCCGCCATGCAGTGCGATCGAAATCTGGTGGAGGCAGTGTCTTTCTAGGCGAGGCGGAATGTCCAGCTTGCCTGGTGGCTCAGCTATTTGGAGGCGAACAGTGAGCCCAGCGAGATGTTCCTTCCCGCGAGATGAAAGACGAGGTACTGCTTTGTAGTCGTCAGGCTTGAGTAGCTCAGGCCTTTCGGCATGGCAGCTATCTCGATTGGCACAGGAGCAGTGCTGGAGAAGACCGCTGATGCGGGGGCAGTTCTACCAAGCGCGTTGACCGTCTCGGGAGTCAAGTAGAGTTGGCCATTTTTCAGCTGGATTTTGGAAATGACCACCAAAGGTATAGTTTTACCTTGATAGCTGACTTGGTTGCTGGTCCCGATCTCGTTGTTGCCTGCATAAAAGATGGAGGCGCCGCTGTTCGAGCTGCTTTGGAGGGTACTAGTGAGATCCGAATAGGCGAGAGAGAGCGTGCCAGTAACGCTAGATGCCTCAGTCTTGTCCAAAGCGGCTCCGCTGCCTGGAAGCGCACCGGTCATACCTCCCAACTGAAGATCGAGCACAGCATTGGCGAAGATGCCAATTCGGGATCTTGAGGCCGAGATGACTGCTGTGCTTTGCGAGGCCGTGAGTTGATCGAGCGGGTTGTTCGAGGCGAATGAGACCGTCACGGGCGAGTTAAAGCAGAACCCGGAGGGGGAACTGCTCGAATTTGGGCAGGCGTCGCTCCTTATCAGCTTTTTGGCAAAAGCGGCTTGAGAGGACTGGGTGCGAAATAGGCCGATACCGCCGATCAGAAGCCCAATCAAGAGGCCTATCCCGAGAGCTTTGCTGGCAAAGACAATTTCGCTTTTCAGCACATCTCCGGACTGTTCTTGGTCCTGCTCGTCTGGGTCCAGTTGATTTTCAGCAGTTACGCTGCTCTCATTTTCATAAGTGGCATCCTCTTGCCATGTTGCCAGGGTGGGGATTTCAGCATCCGTTTCTTTCTCTGGAGTGCTGCCTTCTTCTTCGCTGTACTGCAAATGCTTGCTACCTTTGGGCCTATCGGTGGGTCAAACCTAGTTGGGATCCTGGATCTTTAACCTAGACTTTTGAAAAGTGTATGAGTTGAGTCCGTCTACAAGTCTATTTTGTTGCATAATATATGTGGGAATCACCCATTTCGGAAACTCTAACGTTCGTCTCTCTTGCAGGAAAAGCTAGTGGCTACTCATTCAGAAGAGTTTGAGAAGAGCCAAGAACCTCTTGGCAATACTGTATTGAGACTACTGGATTCCGCGGGAGTTCCTGAGAGCGATATCCTTCCTCTGGGTAAGAGGGAGCGAAACAAGCTTCATACTCTTCGTGCAATTTATCAATCCGCACTTCAGCTCTTTGATGCGCAGGGGTTTGACAACACCACCGTCGAGGAGATTTCCACCTCTGCTGGGGTAACGCAGAGGACGCTTTTCAATTACTTTCCAACCAAGGAGTCGATAGTCTCATTTCCACTGGGATATCTGGGCCGATCCCTGAGTTCGAGGGTTCGGACCGCCAGCGTTTCATTGAGTCCTCTGGAGGCATTGGCCGAAGGCATACTTCAGCTTTTTGAAGAGGTGTCAAAGACTCCAAGCCTTTCTAACGCTTTGAGGCTCGGGTATAAGATAGTCAACAGCACTCCCAGCCTTGGCGAGTTGAATCTCGCACGCCGTTCTCAGCTGTACATGGTCGCATGGAAGGCCCTGCTTGAGCGGGGAGTGGAGCCAGACGATCAGACGTTGCGTGCGGCATCGTCTGGAATAGTCGCGTGTTCTTTGGCGAGCATGTTCTCATGGCTTGAGGCCGATATGAGATTTTCACTGGTGGAACTTACTCGCTCAGCCCTGTCAATCATGTCGCAGGATCTCTTCGGCGAAGGGAATCTGTGAATCCTGCTGGGTGGTTTGATTAGGCCAGAGCTCTCTTGATTCGGTTTAGTATTTCCCCAAGAATTTCCGGTTTGGTGGCAAAATTGAGCCTTGCCCAGCCTACTCCGGGCGTTCCGAAATCTGGGCCGGGACTGAGGGCGACTCGAGCTTTGTCAAGGAGGAATTCTTGGGGGGATTCGGCTGCTTTGGTGTCGCGGAAATCAAGCCACGCGAGGTAGGTGCCTTGAGGGGGGATGTAGCGAAGTCCAAAGCAACCCTGTTCCACGAATGACGTTATGGCGTCTCTGTTGGCCTTCAAGGTTGCCAAAGTAGATTTGAGCCAGCTGTCGCCCTTCGTCCACGCAGCAGTTGCTGCGAGCATACTCGGAGTCGAAATTGATCCCCTGAGGTGGGAATCTACTGCTTCGTAACGGGATTTCAGCTCAGCAGAACCGAAATGGACTATGCTGCACCGGAGCCCGGCAATATTAAATGATTTTGTGGCTGAGGTCATGGTGATGACATTGGCAGCGAATTCGGGCGAAATCGAGGCGAATGGGATATGGTAGCTCGGTTCGTAGACAATATCGCAATGGATCTCGTCGGCCACGACAAGCACATTGTGTTTATCGCAGATTTCTGCGATTTTCACGAGTTCCGTCTGCGTGAAAACACGTCCGGTGGGGTTATGTGGCGAGCAGAGGAGCAACAGAGTGGTGCGTGCTTCGCTCGCCAGCAGCTCCAGCTCCTCGAGGTTGATCTCCCAAGTGTCATCGGAGCGCACCAAAGGATTCTCGCGCAATATGCGGCCGGTATCATTCACGGACTGCAAGAAAGGGGGGTAGATAGGCGTCTGAACTATGACACCGTCGCCAGGGTCGGTCAGCGTAGTAATCGCAATGAAGATGCTTTGCACGACGTCGGTTGAAGCAAGCCCCAGTGCTGGGTCGAGTGGGGTGTTGAACCGCTCAATATATCTATCAGAGAAAGCATCGATGAATCTGGCCTCCACCTCAGCGCAGGGATATCCGAGATCGCCGTTTTCTATCCTCTCAGTCAGTTCCTGCGCAATCACTGGCGCAATACCGAGATCCATGTCGGCAATCCATGCCGGAATGACATCTTGTGGATACTTCATCCACTTTGTGCTGGTCGTTCTCTTACTGCGGATCTCGTCTTCGATTGACATCTCTTTCTCCGTGCTGGACCTGATTCCAGGATAGTTGCGGAGAGCCAGAGAGTGGCAGGAGTCAACAGGAGGCTCTATTGGTCAATGGCTTGATTAAGCGGGATCTTTTTAGTGCCTATCTGATCTTTCTGTAACAGCGACACAAGAGTTCCGACGAGAAGCATCGCCAGAGAGGCGAGGATTCCCAGTCTGATTCCATGGGAAGTATCAGACAGGGTTCCCACGCTGATGGGGCCGACGATCTGTCCGAACGCGATTGCAGTGGTATACAATCCAATCGCACTGCCGATGAATCTTTGATCCAGATTCCTCTGAGCCAAAATGGTGTAGGAGGTGGCAACCGACATGATCGAGGACCCAAACAAAAGGGCTGACACCATCAGAATGACGAAGTTCTTTGTCAAAAGAGGAAATGCAGTACCCGCGCTTGCGACAAACAGGACGGATGCAAGCCCGACGCCTCCCTTCATGCGTGCCAACGCCCTGCCCCATATTGGGCCGGTGATCATCGCTGATATCCCAAGCATCGCCCAGAACCAAGCAATGGTGTTGCTGGCCGATCCCTCAGCGGTCATAAAAGCAACGAGGAAAGTCACAAAGGAGATGTAGCCCGCGCCAAATAGGGCAGACGTTATTATTGACGGCTCAAGCCCCCTTATGGGGAATCTCAAGGAGGCCTTTTTCCCTTGCTGCTCTGGCTCGTAAAGATGTCTGGTCTGTGGGATGGAAAGTGCAGCACTTATCAAACACATTGCTCCCATTGAAATCCATCCCCATTGCCAGGCGGCAGGTCCAAATTTGGAGAGCAACGGCGGTATGACCAACCCCGACACTACGATTCCCGTGCCAGCGCCCGCGTAGTATATTCCAGATGCTGTAGCGGCGGCCTTCCCGCTCAGGTGCCTCGATGTGGACGATATGAGGCTTCCGCCAACCACAAATGTTACTCCGCCGAAAAACCCCGACAGAGTGCGCACTACGACCAGTAGAGCAAAATTAGGGGAAATGCCGGAGAGGAGGCTCATGACTGCAAGGAGCAGAATGGAAGCTGAGAATGTCCTCTTGCCGCCAAATCTGTTGGAATAGGACGTCGCAGTGAATGCACCGACAAGGTACCCCATTGCGTTGACTGTGTTCAGAGTTCCAAGTTTCTGATAATCCCAACGCAGCGTCGTCTCCATTGCTGGCAGAATCAGCGAGTACGAAAATCGTGCAAATCCAAGGCTTGAAGCTGATGCCATAGCCATCGCGGCCGATCTCAAATAGATCAAGCTGTTGCCTTCAGTTGCTTGGGGATTGCTTGTCGCGATTATGGGTAGCTCCTTGCTCATCTTGTTGGGAAATATCTAGTGGATTGGAATCTCATCTTCAGGCCTCCGGCTCGGGGCAACAATCGCTTCAGATCTATGCGACATGCATCTCGGAAGTTTGCTCCGTGGTCTCTTTTGAGTCATATGTCTCGATTCGTTACTACGTGTCTCGTGAAGCTCGCGTTCAATCGATCAGTGCAAAATGGCTGCCGGGCATGGCTGGGGACGAGTCCTGAAACAGCCATTTTGCACCGTATGCTGCCGGAGGACAGCAAACTTGTTGCTTAGGTGGACGGGTTCCACTTCGTGAAGAGTTGGGCAAGCCCGGTGAGTCCGCTCTGGGGTGTTCAGCTTCAGTCGTTCTGGCAGGGAGGTACCAGAACTCGATTTGAAGGCCGAGTCTCCTGCAACTCGTATCGACTCTTTGTTCACCTGAAATCCCCCCGAGATCGGCCTCACCGATCAGGCCTGATCCAGACCTCTTGAATTCAGAGGCTGACAAAGCTTATACCTTTAGCGAGTTACTAAATAAATTGGCTCAACAGAATTTCCGCTCAGCAGAAAACGCCCCATCAGGTGTGATGGGGCGTTTATCCCTATGACAAACCCTGGGATTTTGCGCATGCGGGCAGGGGAGATAGTCTGACATATATGGGGGTTGTGCATTTCGAGAGCCTGGTCATAGTGAAGTCGCCACGTTGGCGTGAAGGTCTGAGGAAAGCAAAACTTCCGTTCGGTAACAGTGGCGATCAAGCTGAACGTAGTCGCATAATGTGGCTCATTCATGACTCATCCTGAAGGTCGTTCAGACGCTTCAAGATGATCACCTTTGTAGGCGGATTGAGATTCCGTGCTATCCGCGGACTTCCAAGCTTTGTTGCTTCAGATTCAGGCGCCGACTCGTTCTGAGGGTCCGTTGGGCCCTGCTATTGCTCGAGATTGCTGCAAATACTGTTGATAGATGTAGTGGACCGAAGAGATTGTGTCTAGCGCCGAAAATAGATATTATGTCAAGTAAGAAAACTGGAACACACTAAGAGTCCAGCAGGTGGGGTCACTGAGCCTCGAAGACAACGTGTTTTTAATGGGCTTCTTGGTACTCCAGGAAAGCCTCGAAAGCTCTTGGTCCGTAAACGGTCCCAGGGCCGCCACTCAGCATTATTGCTACACCTATAGCTTCTGCCACCTCATCCCTCGAAGCTCCTTGTATCGCTGCTGCTCTTGCGTGGCTGGAAATGCAACCGTCACACTTATTTACCACCGATATCGCCAAAGCGATCAGCTCCTTGGTCTTCTTTGAGAGAACACCCTCTGCGGTTG
>JAJZBG010000074.1 GCA_021799035.1 Actinomycetes bacterium
CTAGCATCGCCGGTGCATCGAATCGCGAATAGTTGTATACCATTACGGTTGCTTCCGCGTTCCAAGGGGCGAAAAGATTGCTCCATGCATGCTTGGCCCATCCCGGCGAAGAGATATTCAGATGCACGTCCTTTGGCTTCACCCCGATCCAATACATGGTGGAGAGATGGCCGACTGGATAGGAGACATGGGTATGCTCTACAAGCTTTGGCTTTGACGTGGTTCCAGAGGTGAAATAGAGGAGTAGCGTATCACTAGCCCGGGTTGTCCCTTCAGGCACAAACTGGTCCGATGCATCGTAGGCCTCGGAATAATGCTGCCAACCTGGCACCGGCTCACCCACACAGATCTTGTTGTATTCCCCCTTGACTCCCTCGAACTTGCCCACGTCGCCGGAGCCGACCACGACGTGTTTTGCATTTCCTCTGTCGATACGATCGGCGAGGTCGCTGGGTCCAAGCAGGGTGGTGGCGGGTATGACGATGGCCCCCAGCTTCATTACGGCAAGGATTGTCTCCCAGAGCTCAACTTGGTTTCCAAGCATCACGATCACTCTTTGACCTCGTTCAACTCCGTGCGATCGCATCCAGTTCGCCACCATGTTGGAGCGCTGAGACATTTCTGCGAAGGTCAGCTTCTGTTCCGAGCCGTCCTGTTCCACTACCCAAAGTGCCGTGTTTTCGTTGCTATCCGCTATTGCATCGAACCAGTCAATGGCCCAGTTGAAATGATCGAATTGGGGCCGTTTGAAACCGCTGTAGGCCTTCTCGTAATCGTGGCTGTTGTTGATCAGAAAATCTCTCGATTCCCGAAAGATCTGGGTATTGGCTGACTCTGTCATCTTGTCTCCTCTCAAGACCCGTTCGCACCCGATCCGCAAGCCTGGTCAGCCGGTTGATGTCCCGTTCTCAGGCCCAGATCCAAATCGCAGATATCTATAACTCGCCCCACCAACATCTATTTCTACCCCATTTAGCTGGACTAATCCAGAGGTTGCCGATTTCATCAGGCCACAGTGACCAATACCCGGTGCCTAAAAATGGCGAAGATCCGTCTTTGCGCTGTCATGTGTGAAAGTTGCACCCGCCCCTGTTTAGTGCTGGGAGTATGATTGTGGGAAAGCGATGCCTTGCGGATTCAGTTTCGCTTCTATTGCGGCGGTCTCGACAAGAGCTATGGGATGACTTTCTAAGGGGGAGTGATGGCGGGTTTGCGAAATGGCACGGCGTTTCCGAGGCTAACAATGGCGAGAGCTGGCGGAGGAGAGCTTGTGCTCCCTGATGAGCTCCAGGGCTCTCTGGGAATCGTTCTGGCGTACCGCGGATCGTGGTGTCTGCGCTGCAATGCCCAGCTGGAGAGCTTTCAGAAGCTGCTTCCTGAGCTAACTGAGGCCGGCATAAAAATTGCTGCTTTTTCCACTGATGATGAAGATCACGCCCTTGAAATGGTCAAGTCTCACAGCTTGACGTTCCCCGTGGGTTTTGGAGTGGACATGAAAGAAGTCGGCAAGACTCTGATGAGCTATATCAACGAGGAACGTGGATCGCTCGAGTCGTCGAACTTTCTTCTCCTTCGGGACGGCACGATAGAGCTAGCGGTATACTCATCAGGTCCTATTGGTAGATTGACGCCGGAGGACGTCCTGGACTTTGTCAACAGGCGGCGTATGCGCGGCGCCCTTTAAGGGCGCACCGGCTGAATTTCGCGGTCAGTAGGGAGATTGGCTTGAGGTTCTCCATCCCACAAGCCATGGTGTTCATCAGCCGTCTCGTCATGGTATCCCGGGAATCACAGGCTTTGAACCAGGGTATTACGGTGTGGCAGGCACCGAGTCTGAAGATATCTTTGTGGGATTCGTAGGGTTGGATCTTCGGTCGTCGGGCTGCTCGCCCAATGATTGTCATCGTGAAGGCGTGCTTGATGATGTTAAGCCATTCCTCAGTTCCGAACCCGAAAGGCGATCTCAAGACTCGGCTGGCAGCTTCAAATCTGTCCGTCTCGGGTCGGAAATAGAGAGGGCAGATGTCAGACCGGGCAGGCAAAAGTCATGAACTGAGTGGGAATCTCTCAAAATCAGGGTTGTTGATCTTGAGACACAGAGCATCATACGTCCTAGCAGCTTCGATTCTTGGAGTCGCTATTTCGTCATGCTCGAATGTAGCTGCGGCTGCGGGAACCACCGGTGGAGCACCGGGCATCACCAGGATGGGCGGAAGCTCCACCCCATTTGCCGGGCAGTATCCAGGTCCGGGCTCGGGTTCACCTGGAGAGTCTCCGACTGGTAGTGCTGGTTCTGGTTCACTGGGGTCATCAAGCGGCGATGCTCAGGCTGGCGAAGGCGAATTGATTCCAATTGTCATACAAAGGGACGACGCTACAGGGCTTGCTGGCACGATAACTGGCAAGCCAGACTGGCCACGCTTTGTGCCCTCGGACATAACAGTAACGGCTGGCAAGCAGGTGACCCTTTTGATAGTGGACTACGACGACATGAACACCCCGATACAGTCAATGCAGTCAATGATGTCACTGAACTCGGCCAGCGGCGGTCAGGAGAGCGTCAATGGCAAAGCTGTTTCCGCAGTTGGCAACAAAGATATAGCGCACACCTTCACGGTGATGTCCCTTGGAATCAACGTTCCCATACCAGTCGCAGAAAAGTCGGGAAGCGGAAATCCAGCCGTTGTGACGCCATCCATCGTCACTTTCACGTTCACTCCGGAACATACGGGCACTTTTACATGGCAATGCTTTACTCCATGCGGCACGGGATCTGACGGTCTGGGCGGTCCAATGGTTCAGCAGGGCTATATGAGAGGAATTCTCAACGTAACATGAGCTTTCAACGGGCCGCGAATCTAACATCGGATAGCCCCATTCATTCGAAGCCGTCTTGTAGGTTTGCTGCTTGTCCAAGGTGTGTTTTCGATCTAGCGGGCACCTGGCGTAAGGATGCCCCTACCGTGCAGACGTCCGCTGTCAAGGTCGTCAATGGCGTCGTTGACCGCGTTTAGAGGGTAGATCTGGGTGTGCAAAGCAACCTTGCCCTGGCTTGCAAGTGTCATGAGCTCAGTCAGGTCATTGTAGGTGCCGACAAGGTTTCCAACGAAGTTTATCTCTGTTGAAATGATGTCTATGGCAGGGATCTGGAGGACTCCGCCATACCCAATCACGTAGTAGCTTCCTGCCCGGCGCAGCATTGCGATGCCGTCTTCCAGGGCCCCGCCTTCACCGACAAAATCAATGACAGTTTCGCATCCTTTGCCGTCCGTGAGTTCCATTACTTTCGCAACTTGGCTGCCATCCGCCAAAACTGTCTTATCTGCACCGGAGCTGCGGGCAAGTTCTAGGGACGCCTCGGACCGGTCGACAACGATTATCGTTGCCGTGGTGAGAGCTTTTAGCGATTGGATGCCGATGTGCCCGAGTCCGCCTGCCCCGAGAACGACGGCATTGGTGCCAGGATAAAGTAGAGGGGCGGCTTTCTTGACCGCGTGATATGCCGTGAGGCCCGCATCTGCCAGTGCAGCTACATCTTCAGGACGCACCGTCGAATCTAGCTTCACCACTGAACGTGCCCCGGTCTTGAGGAACTCTGCAAAGCCGCCATCCGTGTCGATTCCCGGGAACTTGCTTTTTGAACAGTGCATGTCGTCCCCCGCTCGGCAGGCGCGGCACAAGCCGCATGTGATCAGCGGATGCACTATCACCGTGTCGCCGACGCTTACATGATCTACGGCCGAACCTACGGCCTCGACCCAGCCGGCGTTTTCATGGCCAAGGGTGTAGGGGAGCACTACGTTGCTCTTTCTCTTCCACTGCCCTTCGATGATATGGAGGTCGGTTCGGCACAGCCCGGCTCCTCCTATGCGAACAATCACGTCTAGCGGTCCAGTGATTTCTGGATCTGGCACATCCTCAATCGCTGGCTTATGCCCGTAGGCGTGCAGTCGTACTGCCTTCATCGGTCTCAGCCCTTGCTGATCAAGGTATAGCGGACAGTCTGAACCCTGATCAACCCATCACGGAATATGAAGGTGTCGATACCGTCTTCGACTCGGTTCGTCGACGCATTAGCCTTCCATTCGAGCAAGAGAACATCGTCGGCATAGATCTGCGTGGGAAGTTCCCAACTTGCGTTAGGGAGGTCAGTGAGGAGCTTCTCGAATCCTTCTCGAACTCCTGACTTTCCCCGCTTCACGCCATCGGGAGTGATGAATAGGGCATCTTCGCTGTAGTCGGATACTATTCCGTCTATGTCTGCAGCACCAAGTGCCTGGCCATGGTGTGCAAACACTTCCTGAGGAGTGCGTGACATCGCTGAACCTCCTTGAGCTAGCTCCTTAGTTTGGAATGAGAGCTGCTTTCGAATATTTACACCCTTTAGTTGGGTTGTCAACCGGGGTTTACCGCTCGGATCACTGGCCAAAGGCCAGGCAAGCATCTGACGCCTCCGATTTTCGAACCACAGATTTTGGTGAGGAACCACCCTGATTTCCGCCTTTACTGAGCATTCTCGGCTCTGTTAGGATGTTTTCGCTGTCTGAAAGCCAAACATTGCAGGCAGCATCTTAGAGGAGGGACTCTATGGATAATGAAACCCGACTCGGCCTCTACAAAACCATGGTGTTGAGCCGCAGCTTCGAAGAAGCCATCTTGCGCGATTATCACGCCGACAAGAAGCCTGTATGGGACATTGGTGCTGGCCTCATCCCTGGTGAGATGCACCTTTCTTCAGGTCAAGAGCCGGTAGCAGCTGGTATGTGCGCACACCTGACATCCAATGACGCTATTACAGCGACCCATCGTCCCCACCATTTCGCGATAGCACACGGAATGGATCTGAGGCTGCTTGCAGCGGAGATATTTGGGCGTGAGACAGGACTCGGCAAGGGGAGAGGCGGCCATATGCACCTCTTCGACCCGAGCATCCACTTCTCCTGTTCGGGGATAATTGCTGAAGGATACCCACCGGCATTGGGTATCGCCTTTGCGTTCCAGCGTCAAGGCAAGGACAGTGTGGTCGTAGCTGTCACCGGCGAGGGAGCGGCAAATCAAGGCGCTTTCCACGAGTCGCTGAATCTTGCCGCCCTCTGGAAGCTGCCTGTGGTCTTCGTGATAGAAGACAACGATTGGGCGATCTCTGTTCCCAGGGATGCGTCAACATCTATAAGATCCAATGCGGTGCGCGCGACGAGCTACGGCATTCGTGGAACAAGAATCCAAGACAACTCTGTCGAGGGCGTTTGGGATGCTGCGAAGACCGCTGTCGAGAGAGCGCGGGCTGGGGAAGGGCCCTCCCTAATCGAAGTGCATACAGTTAGGCTTTGGGGTCACTTTGAAGGGGATGCCCAAGCCTATAGAAGCGATCTGGATTCTCTCATTGATCCCATTCCAGCGTATGCGAATCAGCTGGAGAGTGACGGAGTCCTCAGCAGGGAAATGATCGGAAGCATCTCCCAGGAAGCCAAGATGCGCGTCGAAGATGCGATCGAATTCGCCAAGTCAAGTCCACTTCCATCTGCAACGGAAGTGGACAGGTATGTCTTTGCCTAAGGAGGAGCGATGGTAATTACAGGCGCACCCAGTGAATCGGTTACCGCACGGAAGCTCACCACGGCAAAGGCGATGGTCGAAGCGATCTCTCAAGAGATGGATCGCGATCCATCGATTTTCGTAATGGGCGAGGACATTGGAGCCTATGGAGGGATCTTCTCGTCAACTTCAGGACTTCTTGAGAAGTTCGGGCCTCAGCGGATAATGGACACCCCGATATCCGAGACTGCTTTCATGGGGCTCGCAACCGGGGCTGCAGTTGAAGGGATGCGGCCCATTGTGGAGCTGATGTTCGTGGACTTCTTTGGCGTCTGCATGGATCAGATCTACAACCACATGGCCAAAATCCATTATGAATCGGGCGGGAACGTCAAAGTGCCCGTTGTCTTAATGACGGCAGTTGGCGGAGGGTATTCGGACGGAGCGCAACACTCGCAGTGCCTGTGGGGAGTGTTCGCCCATCTGCCAGGCATGAAGGTAGTGGTGCCGAGCAATCCCTACGATGCAAAAGGACTCATGATCTCTGCAATCAGGGACGATAATCCGGTCATCTACATGTTTCACAAGGGGGTTATGGGACTTCCCTGGATGGCGAAGAATCCCCGATCCCTCGGCCCAGTCCCAGAGAAGCCGTACGAGGTGCCGATCGGCCGGGCTGCGGTGGTGAGGACTGGAAGGGATTTGACAATAGTCACGCTTTCGCTCTCAGTTCATCACGCCTTGGACGCCGCCGATGAGTTGGCTTCGCAGGGAATCGACTGTGAGGTCATCGATCTGCGCAGCCTGGTCCCTCTGGACAGGGAAGCTGTCCTTGAATCGGTTGCCAAGACGGGGCGGCTTCTCGTGGTGGATGAGGACTATCAGTCTTTCGGGCTGACAGGAGAGATTGCGGCGGTGGTTGCTGAAAAGGATCCCAGGTTGCTCAAGGCGCCAGTGTCGCGCCTAGCCATGCCTGACATTCCGATTCCATATTCGAGAACTCTCGAGTACGCGGTCTTGCCGACTGCTGAACGAATTGCCGCGGCAGCAAGACTTGTCATGGCGTGAAGATGGATGTCAGGTTTCCCGAGCTTTCTCATCAGGATCCAGGTCTCGAGGGCGTTCTGGCAACATGGTTCGTAGCTGATGGCCAGATTGTTGAGAAAGACCAGCTCATTGCAGAGGTTCAGGTTGAGAAGATCTCGGCTGAGGTGGCAGCCCCTGCTTCGGGCAAGATCACGCTGCTTGCCAAAGAGCAGGATGTGGTGCGCCAGAACAGCGTCATAGCCCGGATTGACTGACCGCAATCCAAGGACTCGATGGTGTATGACGGGTCCTGTCGCGGCCTTGCTTGCATTGATTTGGCCCACATGGCCAATTGCATCGGGCATCTTAAGTCATTTTCCCTCTTTTCAGCCGCGAGAAGGACAAGTGTTCCGCGCCTCGGGACACACTGATCTGGAGCGGGAAGGCACTTAAATAGCTCGCCCGGCTCGCCAGCAGGCGGCCGGGCGTCGCGGTTTTAGTTGCCTGCGTCAGCTCAGTATCTCAACCGATGGATCCGTCTTCCTGGCGTGGTACAGGCCAAGTATCGCCAGTATCAGAAGTATCGCTGCTGCTATGTATGCTCCAAGTGCTGCCCAGCCCATGATCGAGGCTATGGTGC
>JAJZBG010000021.1 GCA_021799035.1 Actinomycetes bacterium
CTATCTAGTACAATGAAGGAGACCACCATGGCAATCACGGCAACTGAAGCTCGGAGAAATCTATTCCCTCTTATCGAGCGAGTTAATAATGACCGGGAGCCCGTTGAGATCATGTCGAGAAAGGGAAACGCCGTGCTCATGTCGAAAGAGGACTATGAGGAGCTGGAAGAAACGGCTCATCTGCTCCGGTCCCCCTCAAACGCACTACGTCTGCTTGAAAGCCTCAAGCAAGCCAAAGCTGGAGAACGCCAAGAGCATCAGCTGAGCAAGTGAGAATTGTCTTTACCGCCATCGGGTGGGAAGACTACACCTTCTGGCTTTCGGCGGACAGGGCGACTCTCAGACGCATCAACCGACTGATCGAAGATATCGTGAGTAATCCATTCGCGGGTATCGGCAAGCCTGAACCGTTGCGTTATGCCCTCGCCGGTTGCTGGTCGCGGCGAATCAGTGAAGAGCACAGGCTGGTCTATATAGTCGATAGTGACGACATTGTAATCTTGCAAGCAAGATACCACTATGGATAGCGCGTCCGTGCCGCACTTTTGAGAATCTCGACGCGAAGTTTTCGCCTTCAGACTCGCTGCCTAGCTCTCCCCCAGATCCTCTTCTACTAACACGTCTACAAGTGCGGGTCCGTCGTGCGAGAAGGCCCATTCGAGTGCTGGGTCCAGTTCAGACTGGCTCTGCACGATCCTGCCTTCCACGCCGAATCCGCGTGCCAAACTCACTATGTCTACGTTCGGAGGCGTAAGATCGACACCCATGAATCGGCCTTTTTCGACTGCCTGACCTTTGTATGCGACAAGGCCGGCCTTGACAGCAAGGTATTTCCTATTGTTCGGTACAACGATCTTCACGGGAAGATTTTCTCTAGCCGCAGTCCAAAGAGCCTGGACGGTGAACATCAAGCTGCCGTCGTTCTAAATAACTGCTTGACACCTGGAGGCCATCAAGATACCGTTGGTCGAGTGATGCCGCCACCGGCAAATAGCAAACTGACTTACGAACTCTAAGCCTTTTCTTCTTACTTTGAACTTGGCGGCCACGATCCCGAATTCTGACCGAAAAGAAGGGGCGCAACGTTATGGCAGCTTACGGGTACCGCGCGACGATTGGGCTTATAGTTCCGCCGCGCACAAATGAAACCATCCTTTACGAAATGATGAAAGTGGCTCCTGAAGGGGTCAGCTGGTGCGTTTCGACACTCTGCCTCGTCGAGCAGGAACATGAAGCGTATCGAAAAGCCCTCGATATGACTGAGGTGTGTGCCGCCGAACTTGTGGCACGAGGAGCAAAAGCGTTAACCTACGCCGGCCTTCCCCCCATCAACGCGCAGGGACCTCGCTATCACGAAGAAATGACAAGGAGAATGAAAAGTGCAGCTCCACCCTCAATGCCCGTAATAACAGATCTCGGCGCAATGCTGGAGGCCATGGAGCTTCTAAAGATGAGACGTGTCACTGTAATAAGCAACTACAAGCAGGAGATGCTAGACCGCCTGATCGCCGCTCTCAATGCTTACGATGTTGAAGTCGTAAGCAGCAAGGGAATCCATCTTTCGCTTGCCCAGCAGATGACTGAGGCATCGTTTAACACTGCTTACGACATGGCCATTGACGCGTATAAGAACAATCCCCACACTGATGGCTTCTTCTTCGCATGCCCACAATGGCCTCTAGTGGGCAACATAGATCGGATCGAAAGAGAAACTGGGCTTCCTGCCATTACTCAGCTGCAGGTGCTCTCCTGGTGGGTACTTAAAGAACTCGGAATACCAAGTACAGTCGCGAATGCAGGGAGACTTCTCTCCACGGAGTTTATCGGAGCTGGCGCCGCCGGTACGTGATGCTCGCTCCAAATGGGGCTGATCTCGAACTCTCCAACCATGTCTCCCCTGCCCACACGCATTTACGCGTGTGGGCAGGGTGATTCATGCTCGAACGTCGCACCAACTTCGTCTATTCGATCGGTATCCGAGTAGACGCAACATTGTATTCCGTAGTGAGTGTCTTCTACCACATCACTCAATACGTCGACTGCGACCGCATGAATTCGGAGTCGCGAAAGTCCATCGGATGTCTTTCAAGGGAGGCGAGAGGTAATTGGACCCAGGTTCTCTCGAAGCCGTCAGCAAGACTAGACGTTGATCTCGTTATCTGCGCAGCGACAACAAGCAGATATCAATCCGATCTGATCACAAGTGCCACTCCGGCCTGAGAATTAGGGCGCGCAAGCCAAAATCTCTTGCACCGTCATTAGCGCGCCAAGGCAAGCTCGCCAAAGACCCGCCCATGTTGGGCGAGTCCCGCATCCCTCACGTTGCATAGCGAAAAGGCACCCCAAATCATTGCCATCGTGCTCGTGATCACCGGCACACCAGTTTCACGTTCAAGTGAAGGTACGTCAGGAACCGTGAAGTGACCACATGGCGCGTAAATTGCGTCTGCAGTGGGGTCGGCAAAAAAGGTCCGCTTTGCATGATGGTAGGCGTCGCCCAAAGAAATGTTGTGGATCTCAGCCACATCACGCTTCAGACCACTAATCGTGGAGATTTCGAAGCCGCTCCCCTCAAGGAAGACCCGTACCTTGAGATCTTGATCTTCGTGATATGGAGAGGCAACTGCCACGCGCTTCGCCCCGACTTGTCTAAGTGCTTGCACCGCAGCAGTCTGGCTCGTCGTAGCTGGAATACCTGTTTCGGACTCAATCTTCTCTATGAGTTCAGCGTCAGCACCAAGGCCAAGATTTCGCACAATCGGAGCGCCCGCTGCAACAATGCAGTCGACATTCCTTGCAGCTAAATAGCTCACCGCCCTGTCAATCTCAGAGTTCGCCCTAGTTATGTCCGACTCGTGCAATATCTGAATCGACAGCTGCGTCATAGCCAAGGTGACTCCCTCAGGTGCAATCCGAAAGAAATCAGTCAGCAGAGTCTCTGCAACCACCGCAGGATAAATGAGGCCAACCCTACATCGCCATCCCCACATATCTTTGTTCCTCCTTCCATCAGCTACGAAAATGCCTGCCCAATTCGGGACCCACCTACGCTCCGAAGCTCGGATCGATTACTTAGGACGGAAGGGCCAATGGAGCCACGCCCACGCATCCTTGCCACTTGCAGAGAATCATTACCCAGGTTTCCCAGAAAGACGCCGAGGGATCCGCCCAGGTTTACGCATCGATAGTCTGCCCGCCATCCACCACCAGTGCGTGACCAGTCACAAAGGAAGACTCTTCAGAAGCCAGGAACAGTGCTGCATAGGCGATCTCCTTGGGGTCAGCCAGTCTTCCCATGACTGCATTCAACGATGCGAGCTCTTGCTCGTATCCCGCCGGGTCTTGGGCCTCGTTAATGTGGCGGCGCAAGCGCGGAGTATCCGTTGCACCAGGGCAGATGCAGTTGACCCTAATGCTAGGACCATAATCGAGCGCCATCTGCTTTGTAAGCATAAGGACTCCACCTTTTGAAGCGCAATAGGCTGGATACCTAGTCGTGGCCAGCAACGAAAAGGTCGATGCAGTGTTTACGATATTGCCTTTCCCGCGCGAAAGAAAGTGGGGTATCGCTGCCTTGGAGCTTTGAAATATCCCTGTAAGGTTGATGCCTATTACAGTATCCCACTGTTCCTCTTCGAGTTCGTGCACACTTCCTCGGATCCCAGTGCCAGCGTTATTGAATAGTATGTCCAGATCACCGAACTCACTCACAACGGCCCGGATCATACCCTGTGTATCAGCGCTGCTCCGAACATCGGCATGGATCCCGACAGCCTCGCCGCCCTCGGCCTTGATCATCTTCGCGGTCTCTTCTGCGAACTCGGGCACCAGGTCAACACACCCAACCCTTGCTCCCTCGGAAGCGAAAAGTAGCGCAGCTGCACGACCAATACCTGAACCTGCTCCAGTAATTAGAGCAATCTTGTTCTCAAGCCTTAAAGACATTGTTGGATCTGCCCCCTTTCTATGGCCGCAGCGCACTCATTGCCGAGACCTCCAGGATGCCACTTCTGCATGACTCCGAAGTTCACTCTCCGCCAGCAACCTGCCCACGCCTGACACCGCATCTCGAATGCCCATAAGGCTGAAAGCAAGCCACATTTCCGTGGCAAGTGCCCAAATAACGGGAATACCCAGGTCTTGCTCAAGAAGGGAGATGACTGGTGCAACATCCCAACCGCCCCCATTAATGTAAAGACCGTCCACGGGTCCATCTAGGGCCGTGACACCAGTTTTGCAGTGCCGGTAGACCTCCTCGTGAGACACGTTATGCAGCCCCAGCATCGAAGTGGAATAAAGGCCCTCATCCCCAGTCGCAGCAAGACCGGGCAGAAATTCAGTCTCGATACCCTGAGCTTCGAAGTAATTGGCTATTCCCTTGTTCAGCTCTTCGCGAAAATAAGTTGCAACTGCAATTCGTCCAATACCGAGTGCCTTTGCAGCAGAAACGTGAGGCGCCATGCCAGTCACCACGGGAACGCCAAGTGCCTCTTCAAGGTTTTGACGCCACCGCTTTTCATGTTCAGGGCCTCGAAGAATGAATGGCGGGGACCCGCTTATAACGATTATGTCGCAGCCCCATCTACGCAGGTCCGCCGCAACCGCCTCCGCAAGCTGAAAAGTGCTTGTCTCATCAGAGAAACTCCCCTTCTCCCCGCTAAAAAATCCAAGAGACGCGGGTGCGCACTCAACTCCGGGTGGCAGGTTACGATACCAAAAAGCGAAGCTCTTACCTCGGTAAGTTGGCTTAATCAGGCCTATATGACCACGCCAATTAGCTGACATGTTTTGTGCCCCTCTTCTCTTGGATTTGCTTTCAAACGCCCAACGCAAGCTACCGCGCCGATTACATCTTCACCTAGATCAAGCGAGCTGACTGCGG
Organism: Actinomycetes bacterium; assembly: GCA_021799035.1. GTDB lineage: Bacteria > Actinomycetota > Acidimicrobiia > Acidimicrobiales > Acidimicrobiaceae > SCQM01. Next base: position 4,883 of record JAJZBG010000021.1, read on the forward strand.
TGACGGGATCTGCAGAACAAACAAGGTAGATCCCGTCACGCGCAGGGAAGATCAGCCAATCAGGCTTTGTATCTTCGATGCAGGAATTGTTCCCAGCGATGTAGTATCGCCGTTAATGTTGGTCTTCACCGCTTCGTAGTCTGATGACACGGTGTGGTACTTGGTGAAGGTGAACGGGCCCGAAACACCGTAGTACTTGATCGGCTTGTGCTCTTTAATGAGCTTGTAACCTTGAGCATACGTGTAGACCGTAGTGACGCCGGGCCCAGGCGTGGTGACCTTCACGATATCGTTAACGTATTTCTGCGGATTTGTGGAGCCCGCCAGGTCCATGGCTAGAGCAGCGATTATGGTCGAGTCGAACATATTCCCTGCCGCATTCTCCGGTGGCTCATTGTTCAGCTTCTTATACAGCGTGTTGAATGTGTCGACCGAGGGACCAGTGGGAGGGGACGGAATGATCGATACCACTGACTTCTGGTAGTACGAGGCTCCAGCGGCCTTTACATACGACGCCGCGGATGTCAGGTCGCTGCCAATCAGTGGAATGTTGCCCCCGCCCTGCTGCTGAAGGGTCGTAAGATACAGGCCCGCACCTGGCGTCGTGGACTCCTGGAACAGTATGGCATCAGGATGTGAGTGGATAGTGTTCTGGACTTCAGCTACTAAAGAACCGGCATTCGCAGGCAGTGTTACGTCAGCAACGACGTTAATTCCGAGCTGCTTGCACGCAGTCAAGATGGGATCCTTCAGGGTCTGTGCTCCTTGGGACGAGTCAAGGACTACAGCAACATTCTTGTACCCCTTCATTGAGGCATAGACTGCCATGGCGGTTCCGTTTACCGCGTCCGAAGGTGTTGCTCGAAATTCGTAGGGAAGAATCTGGTGGTCGAGAGATGGGTCTCCAATCCTATTGAAGTTGACCATATGATCCCTCATCGCGATCGGAAGTGCATTAGGCCAATCGGGCGCAGCAAATGCCATGAGCGCAGATATGTTGTCTGTAGCAAGCATCTGCTGGGTCTGCGTTACCGCGTCGACTGGATCATAGCCATCATCCGCAGATATGACCTTTACTGGGCGGCCAAGGATGCCGCCATTGTGGTTGATCACGTAAGCAGCCGTTTGTGTGCCGGTGACGAAGGTCTTCCCAATGAAAGCTGCAGGACCTGTCAGCCCGGTGACGACTCCAATGTTCACCGGCTTTCCACTCAGTTTCGCCGACGACGAAGAGCCACCAGTCGTCCCGGTGCTCGACGATGACGGCGCACTCGATCCACACGCCGCAGTCAGGACTGCGACGGTAGAAACGAGCACAACTCCATAACTCGCGCGGTGCCGTTTTGCAATATTCTTTGGTACCTTTCGCATATTCCCCCCCTTTTTATTGCAGCCGTCTTTATTGACCTAGCTTTGCCCTTGAAGTTCTGCCTCCATGAACAATCCTTCAAGATCTTCGCGAGCAGCGAGATCTGCTGCTTGCTCGTGCAATCGAACAGCTCCGCTTGCGAGCAGATAGCTGTCATTTGAGTTGGCAAGAGCCAACCTCACATTCTGCTCGACTACACAAATTCCCATACCCTGCTCGGCAAGCCGCTTCAGGTAACCCCACAGCGTTCCAGCTATTGCCGGCGAAAGCCCCGCCGTGGGCTCGTCGACAAGAAGAAAATCCGGATTTCCCATCAGGGCTCTTCCGATTGCAACCATTGTCTGCTGACCACCGCTCAGCTTGCCCGCAGGCTTGCGCAACACGCTCTTTAGCACCTCAAAAAGCTCGAGCACGTCATCGATGGATGCTCCCGTCTTCGCGTAGCCGCCGATCTCAAGATTCTCTGCAACCGAAAGACTTGGAAAAACATTCGATAGTTGCGGCACATAGCCAATTCCCAATTGAGCCATGTGTTCGGTGCGAACAGGCATAATGGATTTGCCGTCGATGAGAATGTCCCCGTCATGTATTCTGATCAGGCCCATAAGGGCCTTCAGAAAAGTGGATTTGCCAGCACCATTGGGGCCAATTATGCACGTGACGCTGCCCTGAGCGACAGCCACTGAAACATCAGATATGATCACCATATCCCGATAGCCGGCAGTAAGACCCTTACATTCGAGCTTCATCGTAGCCCACGCTCCCCAAGTACGCCGACAGAACGGCTTTGTCGCTTCTCAGCTCCTCCATAGTGCCTTCGGCAATTATCCTGCCTTCCGCCATCACTCCTATGCGGTCGCAAAGTTGCTCCACCAACTCGAGACGGTGCTCTATCATCACGACGGTCACTCCAGCATCCTTGAGACTCATGAGCCGACGCGTCAGCTGAGCACGTTGAATCGGGCTCACTCCCGCGAAAGGCTCATCCAATAAAACTGCCACCGGGTGCATAATGGACAGCCTCGCAAGTTCGAGCAACCGGCGTTGGCCACCAGACAGCTCTGCGGCATAGGCGTTCTCGCGACTGCTCAGCCCATAGGAGACCAGCAGTTCACGAGCTCTGGCAACTGGACCACTTTGAGCTGTACGCCATTTGCCGAACACTGCCTGCAAAAACTTCTCTCCAGGTTGATCGTGCGCCGCTATCACCACGTTCGAAAGAGAAGACATCGGACCAAAGAGCCGACTCGTCTGAAAAGTGCGAAGAAGGCCAAGCTTAGAAATCTTGTGGACAGGCCAACCGGTGATGTCCATTCCCCCAAACTGTACGGACCCTTCGTAGTCTCTTACGACTCCTGAGATGCAGTCGACTAGAGTGCTCTTTCCCGAGCCATTCGGGCCAATGATCCCATAAAATGCGCCCCTCGGGATTGACAAAGACACACCATTGACAGCGGCCACACCTCCATAGCTCTTGACCAAATTGGAAATCTCTATCGCCATTTGGCCGTCTAGATTTTCCAGAACTGATACTTTCTCAATATTTTTCAGTTCCTGAGCAAGGTCATAACCCTCATCTGAAGCCAGCACATTTTGATCCGCCTTCTCCTTGGATACATCACGGGAATTCAGGGATGGCAGGAATTTTTCCTTTTTTTCAGGAAACAGTCCTTGTGGCCGCCACCACAGAATCGCAAGGATCGCAATTCCAGCGATCAACTGCTGGTAGACTGGCAATGTCACCGGCGACACTGGCAGCTTCAGAAGTGAACCGCCCTGAAGAAATAGCTCCATCAGGACGAACGCGCCCACCAATGCACCAGTTATCCTCCCGCGTCCGCCAAGGATCAGAGCTGCCACGATGATGAAGGTTTCGCCAGGTTGCCAGCCCCCAACCGACCATCCGCCAATGAAGAGCACCAGCAAGCCACCAGCAAGACCTGCGCACGCGGCCCCGAGCAAGAACCCCATGGACTTGAGCCGCGCGCTATTTCGTCCAATGCTGTCGACAAGAAGTTCGTCCTCGCGCACTCCCTTGAAAAGACGCCCCAAGGGTGAGCTTTCAACCCTCCAATAGAAAATGCACATCACCACGAGAGCTGCCACTGCCAACAATGACATGAAGATATACCATGCCGAGTTGGACAACGAGTTCTGTAGAGGACCCGTCACCCCCACTATTCCAGTCTCTCCATTGACAATGTTTGTCTGGTTGGTTGCCAAGAGGAGGACCGCCTCACCGACCGAAACCAAGACAAGAGCAAGGTAGTCATATCTCAAACGACGGAACGCAATGGTCGAAAGCAGAAATGCCGCAGCTACAGTTACCGCAATGCCAAACAGAAGATTCCATGGGAACCCCCAACCGAATCCTCCAATATACGTGACGGCAATTATGTGACCCGCAGGCTGAACAGAAGCGATGGCGGTTGCATAGGCCCCTATAGCCACAAGCAAGATGTAAGCCAGGTTCACAACACCAACTTGGCCAAATTGCATATCAAACCCAAGAACCTGCAAAGCGTTGACCGCTCCGAAGAACAGCAACGTCAAGAGGAAATAATCTAAGGCACCCATCGCTCCCCCCAAGCGTCTTGTCTAGCTGGGTCTAAAGGTCGACCCGGTTCAATCTCCCTGGCACTCCCATTAGTCCCATAGGCCTCACAAAAAGAACCACAATCATTACGCCAAATACCACTACAGAGTTCAGCCCTGACGGTATCGCAAGAGAGATCAGTTGTGAGAGGAGCCCTACCACAAGGCCTCCGAGAACCGCTCCCATAGGAGATCCGACTCCTCCCAAGATGACGGCGATGAAGATGTAGTACTCGTAAGACAGTCCAACAGCCGTATCGAAGGTGTGCGTCTGGAGACCCAAAAGTACCCCTCCAACACCTGCCAAGAGTCCCGAGACAAGCCAGGTTATAGCTGTTACCTTGCCAGTCCTAATCCCCGAAATCGATGCTAGGGTTGCATTGTCCGACATGGCACGCATGCTTCGGCCAATCCGTGTCCTAGTAAGCAGCCCCTGCACCAGCAATAGGCAAACGACTGCAATTGCAAGGTAAACAAAGTCGCTAACACTTATCGTTGCGGTTCCCACGCGGATGACTGACCCTGTTGAACCCGTGAACTGCCGATAGTTGCTTCCCCAGATCAGCAGAAAAACGTTGTCCATGATCAGCGCAACCGAAAAGGTTACCAGAAGCATGGTCCAGATGTTCTTGTACTTAGCCCTGAATGGGACAAATACAAACTGGTTCAGCAAAAGTGCTACCGCGCCAGTACCCAGCACCCCTACAGCACTCGCGAGCCAGATGTTCATATGCAGAACTGATGACGCGTTGAGCGTTACAGCTATCATCGTCGCCACGGTCATGACTTCGCCATAGGCAAAATTGAAATAGTTCGTAACCCCGAACTGTATCGTAAAGCCGACGGACGCGACAGAGAGAACTGCTCCATATGCCAATCCTGCAATCGTCACAGCAATCAGTCGATCCATGGCTAGCCCCCCAGCCTCACAACCACGCCCATTGCACATCGAGCCAACTTTGGAATGCTATTCCATTTGAGTAGAGTAGCATAGGTGAGTCCACAGAACGTGTCAAGAACTGTAGAGATCATTTTTCAATTAGCTTCATAGACTGTTCAGGAATCGCCCATGTAATTGCTGAATTATGCGCACGCCCCTTTCCCGACAGTTGAATATCTCGCACCACACCCTGGATCTCGAGCGCAAGAGTGTCTTGCTTCCAGGGATGTCAACCTGCGAGAAACTGCTGATCGCGGCCCGATTTGCCTGATGTACGATCATCTCATCCGGTATTCATGACCCCACTAGTTGAGGTTCTGCCGGAAATTTGGACAAGCAAGTGGGCAGAATGATTTCCTTGGAATTATGACTTATCGGGTATTGAGAAGATCTTTGGTCCTCACTTGGGCTGGCACACGACATCCACAAGTGCTGGACGTTGCGTGGACGAGACGTACTCCGCTGCCCTTCGAACCGAGTCACTTACCTTTTCAGGGTCAGTGATTGGCCCCTCGGCCCACCAATGAAATGCTCGAGCGAGCGTAGCAAAGTCTGGCGGAGGGGAATCTATCTCCATGCCAATGTTAACCCTATCCAAAGGCGTACCTCTTTGCTTTGCGACCCGCTCTTGGTGTTCCCAGTCGTTGTAGTAAGCGCGGTTGTTGTACATGACCACAAGCAAAGGAAGCTCGTACTTTGCGGCAACCCATAGACTTCCGGCATCGAACATTAGGTCTCCGTCTGGCTGGATGTCTACGACCAGCCTTCCAGTCCCCTTGTGCGCTAATGCCACCCCGAGAGATATCCCTATCTGAGTCGCAGTTCCAAGTTGGACACCAGGATGGCGATACGGCTTGTCGAAGTCCCAGGTCCGCAGTGCCCAGAGGGCCGCGGTTCCAGCAGTCAAGACCCAGTCGTAGTCCTTGACTACATGCCAAACGTCTGAAGCCAGCCTGGCAGTCGACACCGGAGAGAAATCCTTCACTCGTTCGTACTCTTCTCGCCATGAAGTCCAGGTGGAGTCGTGTATCATAGCCAACTCATCTCGCCACTGTTGTCTGGCAGATGAAACCTCAACCGTGTCATTGGCAACTAATTTCCGGCACATTTCAAGGAGTATGGGAAGAGCAACCACGGTGTCAGCCGTCACCTGGATGTGGGCCGCTATTCGCTGCCCGTAATCTTCGCTCCAAGAAGATAATCCAATTTCATTGAACCCGATGTCCAAAACGGTTGCCCCGGACGAAATTCGTGAAACGACAGATCGTGACATCGAGTCATTCCTGTGTGTGAACTCCACCATGTCTTTCACGTCGACAAACAACACGCAGTCAGCTCTGTCAAGAGCATTGCTTTCCCTTACTGAGAGTGGGTGGCGATTCGGAAACGAGAGGCGCGTACCCATGTCGATCGCCCCGATTCCCACGAGCTCAGCCAGTTCAACAAGTTGGTAGAAAGCCTGAGGATCTCGTCCAGCGTGCCCGATTATCATCACTGGCTTCGTAGCACTGCAGAGCTCGTTTGCCAGCTTTTGAAGCATCTCTGGATCTGGTCCAAGTCGTGCAGGCAATGCACTTAGCCCCTCAAATCCGGAAAGATCGACTGGTTTCTCTAGTTCTTGCTCCTGTAGCCCCGCATCTAACGCCACGTAAACCGGACCTCGCGGTTCCGTCATCGCCACCCTGTGGGCTCTAGCCATTATCCCAGGCACGGAACCTATGCTTCTTGGTTCATGGTCCCACTTGGTGTAGAGGCGAACTGCCTCGCCCTGAACATTCGCCGAGTGAATCCAATCGATGTTGGGTCTCCTGTGGTCATGCACCCCAGGCCCAGACCCACCCATGATCATCACCGGAACCCTGTCGATATAGGCGTAATAAACGCCCATCGTCCCCTGAAGTAGGCCAACGAGGTCATGAAGTATTACAGCCATGGGCTCGCCAGACGCCTTGGCAAAACCGTGTGCTATCCCTACAGCGATCTTTTCGTGCGGACACTCGATCATTTCTACGTCATTCCCGCAGTAGTTGACCAGCGAGTCATGCAAGCCACGAAACGACGATCCTGGATTGAGCGAGACATACTTGTAGCCAAGCTTTTGTATCACCTCAGCCATCACGTCTGATCCCCAACTCGGTTCGTCGTAGGGAGCGTAATTCATAAGGCCTCCTGGAGTATCGATGACAGTGCGCTGCCGTTGGTCTGAACTTGTATGAGGTCGGATTCTACATCGGCTAATTCAGAGATGTGTGCCCTATGTCACATATAAAATCCCCGATTTGAGCCGAACAAGGGTAAATCTACCCAAACAAATGATCATTCAAGAGAAATTTGCGACCCCATTTGACCGCGTGAAACCGGAAATCCTGTCAGAACCCAGGAACCCCGTAGACCGTCTGATTCGGCCTTCTAGCTGCTCGTCTGACTTCCAAAAGGCGATGGAGAAGCGCCGAAGTCGTGCACACCGTTTGGTGCAAAACACACATTCTTGCAGACGCTACGTGAGCTGAATTTGACCGGGAAAATCTGATTACAGGACGGAGTACAGGGCTGTACTGCCCAGCTAGCTTGCAGGAGACTCAACTCTGACACCGGCCGCGTGCCCGACTTTGACTGGCCGACCAGATTCTTTGTTGACACAGTTAATACGGAGATCTATGCTCTCTGTCACCATCGGAATAGTGTTCCATTTTATAACAGCTGGCAGAGTGTTCATCATTTGAGCAGAGAGCGCGTAATTTTGGGGATGGCGTGGCGTAAAGCGGGTGGAAGACGTCATGGTCGGCGGATTCGCGAGCGTCAACTGCATCCAACGAACCCAGAATCACCCCACTGTCTGCTCTGGGGACTTCGTGAGTGGGTACGGCCTTGGAGTCAAGCCAAAATCAGCTTGACTAAATGACGCCGTGTCCTCTGACGGAAGCCATATACAGCCAACTTTCTATTGAAGAAAGGCAGTTCCGGATGTCACAGAAATGGCGAGGACATGTCGGACTTATTTCACCGACATATCGCGGTAAGGTATTCGCATTTTGGTATAAGAACCTACCAACCGGAGTTGAGTGTTCTACTACAACGATCGGCTTTGCAACTGGAGACAAGCAGACTTTCGGGGTCGACAAGAGCTTTCAAAGGGCTGAGGAAATCGCCGCAGAACTCTGTGCCGTCGGTTGTGAAATAATCACCATCCCAGGTTCGCCACCCTTCATTCTCCAGGGCCCCGAATACGAACATGCCTGGCGCAGGCGGCTTGAGGAAAAGAGGGGGGTTCCGGTAGTCACTGGAATGGCCCCTCATGCAGTGGCGGCAAAAGCAATGGGTATCAAACGGATAGCACTTGCAACGTATTTTGGGGATGAGCTAAACAATGGCATTACCAGCTATTTTACCGCTCAAGGAATCGAGTCTGAGATTATTCCGGGTTACTCCTTCAGTGGCCAGGGCGAGGGCCTATATACCACGCCAATGCGAGCCCTCGACTGGGTGTCTGATGAAGACGTGTACCAGCACTGTAAACGTGGTATGAAAAAACTAAAGGGCAAGGTTGACGGTCTGTATATCAATGGCGGAGGTTGGGATGCGGCCCCAGCAGTCGAACCTCTTGAAAAGGACCTCGGGATTCCTGTCATTTGGGCTATAGCCGCAGAGATGTGGTTGACGTATAGCCTACTCGAAGTCGGCGAGCCGATTTTGGGGCACGGGACCATTCTTTCGGACTCTCAACTTCGTCGAAGTGAGGAAGTCGAAAAGTGGGAGACCTGACTTTCATAAACTGCCCAGCCAAGATGCTCAAAAGCGCTGGTTGGCTTACAATGCAAAGGTGCCGCAATCCACGGCCTGGGTCGCGCGTATAAAGAGATTCGAATCCCGAATCAGAATTTACAGACGAGACTGCCTGCCTAGCTCTCTCCCAGATCCTCTTCTACTAACACGTCTACAAGTGCGGGTCCGTCGTGCGAGAAGGCCCATTCGAGTGCTGGGTCCAGTTCAGACTGGCTCTGCACGATCCTGCCTTCCACGCCGAATCCGCGTGCCAAACTCACTATGTCTATGTTCGGAGGCGTAAGATCGACACCCATAAATCGGCCTTTTTCGACTGCCTGACCCTTGTATGCGACAAGGCCGGCCTTGACGGCAAGGTATTTCCTATTGTTCGGTACAACGATCTTCACGGGAAGATTTTCTCTAGCCGCAGTCCAAAGGGCCTGGACGGTGAACATCAAGCTCCCGTCTCCGATGTACGCCAGCACAGGACGCTCCGGCCAGGCAAGCTGCACTCCAAGAGCAACAGGCAGCCCCCAACCGAGCCCTCCACCGCTCGTGTGAAAGTAATTCCCGGGTCTTAGCGGGTAGTTTGCCAACAGCGCCGGTGACGATCGAATCGACTCATCAACCACTGCTGTTTCAGAAGGAGCGATCCTTGCCAAGGCCCTAGACAGAAGACCAATGTTGCAAAGTGCCGAGGAATCCATCGCATGGTTGGCGCCTGTGCCGCCTGCTGCTCCGTTGTGAGCAGTTCTCCAGTTCTGGTAGACGTAGTTGTTTTGTGTTTCCCAACTTCCACGGCACAGTTCTTCGAGAACCGCTGCAACGCTCGCAACCAAGCCGATAGAGGGTTGATACAGCTTGCCCACCTCAGAGGGATTCCTGTGGATGTGAATGAGCTCGGCATTCGCGGGCACATCAGGCTGTTTCACTGGTGAAAACTCAACAGACAGCCTGGGTCCCAGTGCAAATATCACATCTGCATCCTTGACCAAGGGATGATTGCTGCTGTACTCGCCGGCATAGTTCTTGAAGTTAGTGGCAACGTTCCAAGTGACCGCAGATCTCCGAGATTCTTGCAACACCGGTATGTTCCACAGCTCAGAGAACCTCTCGACAAGGACCGCAGCACCCGTTGCAGATACCTCGTCGCCTGCGATGCAGATTGGAGACCGCGCATTCAAAAGCTTCTTCGTGATCGCGCTCATCTGGTCCATAGACGGAGCAAAGCCCTCAGAAATCTGGCCATTCTCTCTAATGTCGTTGCCAGTAATCTCCATGCCGAGCATGTCTTCTGGATAAGCCAAAAAAACTGGACCTGAAGGAGTGTTTTGGGCAATTTTTAAAGCCCGTCCCACCTCTTGAGGAATCTGGTCCGCTTTGACACCCTGCCAAGCCCACTTTGTTACAGGTCTGGCCCATTCAGGCAGGTCGGGACCCACGCAGAAACCATCCCTGCCGAGGATCTCAGAGTGCTTGTGGGTTGCAATGGTAACCACCGGAGAGTTGTCCTTCCAGGCATTGAACAGGGCCGTCAACCCATTGCCCACTCCCACTGTGGTATGCAGGTTGGCTACTGCCGGTCTGCCTGAAGCCCGAGCAAATCCGTCGGCCATGCCTACGACAATGCCTTCGTGCAAAGCGAGCACATAGTGCATCTCCGGGTAGTCGAGCAGTGCATCTAGCAATGGAGCTTCCGTGCTTCCCGGCAAACCGAAGATGTGAAAAATGCCGTTGCGCTGCAACGTTTCTATTAAAGCAGCCGCTGATCGCAAGATTCCTCTCCTCTTTTCAATGGGTGATCGCACCCCAAAGACGCGCGAGACTTGTGCTAATCAAAGAACAGACCAGTTGGAAACCAAGATTTCAAGGCTGTGAGTTGTAGACGAAATTGACGTGTTTGAGTTCCGTGAATTCGTTCAGCCCATCGGTTCCGCGCGTTCTTCCAACCCCGCTGTCTTTGGTCCCCCCGGATTCAATTTCTGGGAAGGTCTCGTAGTAAGTATTTACCCAAACGGTACCAGCTTGGATGCCCTGGGACATCCTCATTGCCCGGTCGAGCCTGTTCGTCCAAACGGCACCCACGAGACCATAGTTCGTGTTGTTAGCGAGCTCCAGAGCCTCCTCCTCATTGGTGAAAGTCTGGACACTCAGAACCGGCCCGAACAGCTCCTCTTGAGCGAGCTCGGAGTCCGGCTTTACATTGTCGAAAATGGTCGGTGCAATGAAGTGGCCGAGGTCCCTGCTGTCTCCTCTTAGTTGGAAGCCACCAGTCACTAGATCCGCGTCCTTGGCGCCACGCTCGCAAGCTTCGAGAACCGACTCCATCTGCGAGCCCGATATCATCGGTCCCATCTGAGTCTTCGGATCGATGCCATTTCCTACCACAAGCTGCTCGACTCTGCTCTTGAGAGCATCGACCAGCGAGTCGTGGATCGATCTCTCGACTATTAAACGCGACGCGCACATGCAGAACTGGCCGGCAAAGACATACGCGTTGCGAAGCAAAGACGGGATTGCCCTTTCGATATCTGCGTCCTCGAAAACAACAAAGGGAGACTTGCCGCCGAGCTCGAGATGCACTCTTTTGAGCTGCTTTGCAGCGATTTGATATACGCTCTTGCCCGTATCGGCACTGCCCGTCAAGATTATCATCTTGACCTGACGATGCTCTGCTAAAGGAACTCCAACTGCATTTGCAGATCCCATCACAAGCGAAAGGACTCCCTCGGGCAACTCAGAAATACTGGAAAACAGCTTGAACATCTGCGCTACCACGCCAGAAGCAAGGCTGGGAGGCTTGACCACAATGACATTGCCAGCAGCAAGCGCGGGTGCAAGATCGCGCACCAGAAGTATGATTGGTGCATTCCACGGGATGATCTGCGCAATTACTCCAACAGGCTCGCGAATTGTCATGCTGATCGAGTCCGGCCTGTTCAGCCTTGAACGACCCACTACAGTGCGGGCCAGCGCCGAAGCATATCTCAGTGAGTCCACTGAAGCTCGGATCTCTCCGAAGGCATCTCCTATAGGCTTTCCTGTCTCACGGGTGTCGAGAGTTGCAAGGTCAGAGATGTTGGCTTCAAGCACTGCCGCCATCTCCATGAGCACCCTGTACCTCAACAGTGGATCCTTTGCCCACCTGCTCTTAGAAAAGGCAAGCTGAGCCATCGTTACCGCCGAAGAGACATCTCTCTCATCGGAACTCGCACACCTTGCCACCAACTCCCCAGTGGCAGGATCGTAGGTCTCAAACAGCGTTCCTGAGTCAGCTGGCCGCCATTCTCCACCAATGAAGTTTTCAAATTCCTCTGCTTTCAAGGAAGCCTGAACCATCTCACCCGTTCTCCCTTCGTGATCCGAGCTTTGCAGTGCTTCTTAGTTCTTGGTGATCTTCACCCGGACGCAGACATCCATGTTCAAGTTGACAGGGTCCATGTGATCTAGATCGATTTCGAGCAGCTCGTTGAAACGGACTCCCTTGCCCTTGGCAATGGGCTGTGAGCTTGTCATGTGCCCACCGCAGCCACCTATGCCCACGGCATCGGGATGGATGGTATCTGTCAGTGCTACGCGCCCAACCGCTTTGCGCCCGGTCGGGGAATGCATCGTCACCTCGTCACCGCTCTTGAGCCCCTTGCGCTCCGCCGTGGCTCTATTCATCGCGATTGTGTAACTGAGCGGGTGCTTCTCCGCCACCTCGTTCAGCCAGGGATTCTCGTAGGTGAAAGAGTTGGTGTGAAGAACATCGCGGTAATAGAAGGCAGACAGGTCGTACTCGGGTGGATCGTCAGGGTGGCACTCGACCCACTCCGGCAATGGCTCCCACCTAGACCAATCGACCCGATGGGCGAAGTTGTGCTCTTCGAAGAGCTTCCTCTGCTTCTCTCCCATCGTCTTCAGGCCTTCGTAGAATATCGGAACCCTGGCCGTGACGTGGTGGCGCCAGTAGACTTCGCTGGGCTTCTTTGGCCATGTGATGACGCCGTTCTCCTTGAACCATTCGAGGTTGCGGTCCTCGCCGAAGACGCTCTTGAGCCGACGATCGCATATGTCGACCCATGAGTACTTCTTGTCGGGCTCTAGCAGCCACGGATCTCTCAAGAGGTACCGCTTGTTGAGAACAGCGTGATATTGGTTTCCGAATCCAAGCTCGTACGCCCACTTCAGAAGGACCTCTTGAAAGTCTCTGCGCTCGCCGAAAGGCTCCACAACAGGCTGGCGAATCGGCCATCCCCACTCGCCCATTCCTGCAGGGTGATCGTGAAGTGGAGGAAATTGGGGGGCAACATCAAAGCGTTCCATGTATTCGGTGTCAGGCAGCACGATATCGCATAGCTCCGAAAACTCCGAGATAAAAAGATCGAAAGATACCATGAAAGGAATCGTCTTGAGCGCCTCGACAGCAGTCTGTGGGTTCCCGACCGTGAGCACGGGGTTGGCGCCCACGTTGATCATTATCTCTGGACGGTACCCGACACCGAAAGCGTTCCAAATCTCTTCTCGATCAGAAGCGGCCATGAAGCCTGTGCCCACGGTAAGCGGCCAAGCGTCTTCCATGGTCAGTGAATTCACCTTGGGATCATTGGCAGGGAACGGCTTGTGTGCTTTGATCCAGAGTCCAGTCTCCATAAGGCCGTCAGTGCTGGTGAACGGCTCATAGCGTGGGACCGAAGTCTCCGGGAAGCCCTGCATTGCCGGATTGAAGCCCAGTGCACCTCCAGGAAGATCTGATGCGCCAACAACCTGGTTCAGCAATTCGATCGCTAAACAGTTCCAGGTGCTGTTTCTGTGGCCTTGAGACCCACGGAAGTAGATTGCAGCCACCGGCCTGAGTGGCATTGTCTGACCTTCGATCTCAATGGTGGAGCCGATGCGCGCTTGAGTGGCGAACTCGGTAGCTACCCGCCTGACTGTTTCAGCCGGGATCGTCGTCACCTGTTCGGCAAACTCGGGAGTGTACTTTCGCACGTGATCTTTGATCAGGTTGAATGCGGGTTGGGCTTGAATGCCATTGACCGAATAGGTCCCAAGCAGGGAAATGTCCGAGGTGTTCACAGGCATGTCATATGGCACTGCCGCGTTCTTGTTTGTATCCCATACAAGAGGCTTGTTCGTTGCTGGATCGCGTAGATAGTGGCTGTCGGGACCGATGAGGTACCCTGCGTTGGTCTTCGCCTTCAGGTACTCGCCGTCCCACACTCCTAATTCGTTCAAGATGACATTCACCATCGAGAGCGCGAATGCAGCATCTGTTCCGACCCTGATCGGCACCCACTCAGTCGCCTTGCTGGCTGCGAAGTTGCACATGGGGTCCACAACAACGAGGCGCATTCCACGTGCCCTTGCGTCAGCAGCCAGTTGCGCGTTCGAATTCGACGAGTGGCCTGCGCCGTGCCCCTTCGAGGCGCCAAAGTATATGGCATAGTTGCAGTTGTGAAAGTCAGGCACCAGTGACCAGGATGCGTGGAAAAGACCGCCGATGAGGTGAGCTCCGTTGCCGCAGTGGACTCCTCCACCCGCGTCCCAGCTATTCGGGGAGCCGAATGCCGACGACCAGATTCCTGCCTCTCGAGTCGTAGCTATCGTGGTGGTTCTGAGAAGCACAAGCTTTCTCGGGTCATCCTCGTGCACAGCCCTTAGCTTTTCCAAGATGATCGTCTCCGCCTCATCCCATGAGATCGGCTTCCACTTGGGATCGACACCGAGACCCTTCTCTGGGTTGGTGCGCATGAGCGGCGTGTTGACGCGGTTGGGGTCATAGTGCATCATGATCCCAGCCACCCCCTTGGGGCACAATCGCCCGGATCCTATGGGGCTATCTGGATTGCCTTCGATCTTGACGATTACGCCGTTTTTGACTTTTGCGACTATCGAGCACTGCGCGTAGCAGAGTCCGCATGCCGATGCCTTCCATTCATAGTCTTTGCCCGAATCCGATCCATTCTTGCTTGCAACGGAAAGCGCATGACTTGACTTATCCAACTTGATTGACACAGCTTCACTCCCCCTTGAATATCACGGGCACATCGTGCGTCGTGACGTCAACGCTCTACAGAGAACGAGGTTGGCACTGGGCGCGGTCAAATCTCCGGCCTAATCGTGAAGCGGACACCAAGCTCCACGACACCGCGAGTGCCGACATAGAGGATCACGCGCCGAAGCATGAAACCTCCGAACAGAACGCCAATATCGCCCACAAAGAGCAAATAATTGTTTGCGGCCCCACTGGTCGCACTGCTTATTGCGATGAGAACCAGTGGACCTAGGATTCCTGCGCCGAGGATTCCAGCCCAGAACCCGTATCTGAGATCCCCCTTGGTCAACATGTCCGCAGCGCTCTTGGACCGACTTCTCGACAGGTTGACAAAGAAGTAAAGCATCACAATCTCAATTGCCAGAAGTACCGCATGCGCCCATCTGAGGTTGGAAATGGCCGTCTGAAAGGCGCTGACCATTGATGAACTTGAGGCATTTGTGACCAGTCCACCCACATCAAGCAATGCAATCCCGGTTGACAGCGCCGAGGTCAAAAAGATCATGGGCAGAAGGGAATTGTTCCAGAGTGGCCGCGAAAGCATGGTCCCAAGCAACACTCCGGTGTAGGTTGCAACTGCAATGGCCAGAGCCATCGATATCCACACCAAGACGGTTGGAGTCCCGGTGGCAATTGTTATGAGCGCCACAAGGCAGAAGGTGGTAAGTATCACCGCTCCTCGTGATAGCCAGGAGTGCGCCACGTTCATCATCACGCGCAGAAATCTCATCGGCTTTCCGAGGTCCCAAATTAGAAAACATGCCGACAAAGCGGTCACGACGACGCCGAGCCACATCCCACGGATAGCCACTCCACTTTCTGTGAACTTCGGTACCAGTTTCAGGTATCCGCTGAAAGCAAAAGCTCCCGCTCCCATTCCAGCTCCAAAAAGGTAGGCTGCAATCTTCCATCCCCAGACTGTCTGGTTCATCTGTGTAGTACTCATGGGAGATTCGCACCTTCTCTGGCAACGCTCGAACCGCCGCCGTCTGCTAGATCTTCATTACTTTGTGGCATTCCGGCTGCCGCAGCCGTGTAGGCATTTGACCGGTTAGGCAAGCCACCGCTGAGGGCGACCGCGGTTCGTCCAGGTGCAAGATAAAAGACCCTGGGATCGAGCCCTGTCTCCGGCTTCAGCTGCACTACCTGGCCCGAACTCACGAGCTTGTGGACCTCAGAATTTGGATCATTGAGGTCACCGAATGTTCGTGCATTGGCCCAGCAATTGATGACGCACGCTGGAGTGGCCTCTCGATCGACGCCTGGAACAAGCCCTTTGCTCAGTCCCTCGTCGATGCGGTGTGCGCAGAAGTCGCATTTGGACACCGTCCCAACCTGAAAGTTTGAGTAGCCCTGTTCTTCATATGGCGTGATGTAGCCGGGGAAATAGGTGCGCTTCTCCTCAAGGATGTACCTGGCGCCGTAAGGGCATGCGATCATGCATGACTTACAACCAATGCATTTGTCGGCATCGACAGTTACGATCCCGTCTTTTCTTTGCGAAGAAGCTCCCGTCGGGCATACTCTTACGCATTCAGGCCCTTCACACTGCATGCACCCGACGGGTATCGCGTGCCTTCGCGATTGCGGATAGCTGCCGACCTCTAGAAACTCCACCCTCGACCAGGTAATCCCAGGCGGTGTGAAGTTTTCTGCCTTGCAGGCCAGTTGACACCCAGCACACCCTGTACATCTGGTCAGATCGATGACCATAGCCCAGCGCTTGTCGGGCTGATCACTCTTGCGAAAAGGGTTCTTCACTGGATTGTTCCCCCCGATCTTCCCCCGCGGAAATCGTAGATTTAATGCTATATCGATGCACTTAACGTTGTCAAACTCACTACATGAATGGGAACCAGCCATCAGCAGCTACATCGGGAAGATGGAGATCTAAGCAACCAGCTGGAACATCTGATGATCATCACCCAGTTCCACCAGGCATTCTCGTCACATTGGCCACAGCACAGAAGCATTCAGACATTCCGCACAGGACTGCACGACGCAGACTCTGACTGCCGCGTTTCCAAAGGGATGGCCTCCTTGCGAGACGTCTCCAGGGGGACCCGTGAGTCTGGTCAGTCGAGACGCTGATCCACCCCCTCAGACGCCGAAAGGCCTCTATCGAGAACAATTTCAAGCCCTTTAGCTAAGAAAGATATTTCAGAGCGAAACTCTATTGCTCATGCGCCGACTTCAAGCTCGTCTGTGCCTGTGAGCCGTCGGTTACTAGAGCCGTCCCTCTCCGGCCAATCAAAGACGACAGCAAGACATCAAGCTTGAGACGATCCCAACTGATCAGCATCACAACAACGAGCAGGAGCCCGTAGGCAAAAAGTTCAAGAGTCCCCGGATTCATGCCAGTGAAATGCGCGCTGAGATCTGTCAGACCCTGGCCGAGAAAGCTTACGACGACCGCGCCGACTACCGCACCCGACAGGCCCATTCCGCCGATGGCAGCCATCAGCAGGAACTGTATCGAGGCGCTGACACCGAATGGCTCTGAAGAAATGTAGCTCAGATATGGCGCATACAGTGCTCCCGCCAAAGCTGCAATAGCAGCGCTGATTGCGAAAACCTGGAGCTTGTACCGGAGCACGCCAACGCCGAGCGAGGAAGCTGCCACCTCATCATCTCGTATGGCATGCAAAGCCATTCCGGCTGGGCTTCGCAGCATGAAATGAAAGCCGATCATGCAAATGACCACGATTGCCCAAATGACGTAGGCGGAAAAGACCGGGCTGGAAGAGGAAAAAGAATGACCCAAAAAAGACAGAACTGGAATTCCAGAAATACCTACAGCGCCGCCGGTGAGTTGAGACTGCCCCATGACCGCACTGACCACATAGCCGAAAGCTAATGTGCCAAGAGCAAGGAAGTGGCCGCTTAGCCGGAAAATCGCCCCACCAATCAGCAAGCTCACCACCGCGGCAAGAATCACTCCAACCGCCATGGAAGCAGGCATAGGCCAGTGGTCTTTTCCACTCAGTATTGCAACTGAATACGCCCCAATGCCAAAAAAAGCTGCTTGACCAATCGAGATTTGACCGGTGTAGCCCATGAGCAAACACAAGCCAAGCACAATGAGCGCGTCAAAGCCTGAGAACATCCAGACTGTCGTGTTGCCGCTGCCCAATACGAGCGGAGCCACCAGCGAGCAAACGACAACAGCGGCAGTAGTGAGCCAGAAACGCTTTCCACTTTTCATCTGGCACTCCAAGAAAAAAGGCCTCTAGGCCTCAAAACCAGAATCGCCAACATCACAACCATGGCTACCGCCGTCTCATAAGAACTCGAAACGTAGGCACCTATCAACGTTTCAACAACCCCCAAAACGAGTCCGCCTGCAATAGCGCCGATTGGATCAACAAGACCCGCAATTATTGCCGCGCTGAATCCATTGATCGTCCACGTGGTGTCGGAGCTGTACGCCATTGCGGTCATCGGAGTAATTAAATCTCCTGCCAAACCAGCAAGAATTCCGGCAATCACGAATGCTGCCAGGGTCGTCTTCAAAACCGGGATACTGCTAAGTCGAGCTGCAATCGGATTCGATGCCGAAGCGCGCATGCCCATGCCGTAGATGGTTCTTCCCAGAAACCATTGAGTAAGCCCGACTATTGCAAGAACAATGACCACGATCAGCACTTGCTGAGGCAGTACAAGAATGCTTCCTAAGTGCAGGGTCTTGTTTCCGACTGGAGACCCCAGCGAAACGGGATTGTCTCCGAAAAATGCCAGCAGCACCCCTTCAAATGCAATGCTGAGACCTACGGTGACCAGCAATGCCCTCAAAGTGCCACCAGTCTTCTGGGCGACTACGCAGATCATTGCCACCAACAGGCTTACTAGTCCCACCGCAAGCATACAGAGAAGCAGGACCTCGACGGCAGGGAGCTTGGCGCCGGTGGCAAGGCGAGCGGCGAGCATTCCGCCAATTGCGACAAAGCTGCCTTGCGTGAAGTTCACAATTCCAGTCGCACGATACACAAGAACGAAACCAAGCGCGACCAAACCGAAGGTCATCCCTGAAGCTATACCGATTATGAGATTGTTTGCAAAAGTAGTCATAGCCCTAAAGGTCTCCGCTTCCTAGATACGCCGCCTCGAGCAGTCCTTTTTCCCTAAGTTTTGCTCCCTCTCCTTGAGCAACAACCTTTCCTTGCTGAAGCACGTAGCCGTAGTCCGCAAAATGAAGTGCTGCTTCCGCATTTTGCTCTGCCAAAAGGACAGCCCCGCCGGTGGAGGTCCATTTCTGGAGGTTCACGAACACTCCTTCGACCATCAGAGGTGACAAGCCGACTGTCGGCTCATCAAGCACTATCATCTTCGGTCCAGAACTCATCGCCCTTGCTAGCGCCAGCATCTGCTGCTCTCCTCCACTGAGGGTCCCAGCGCGCTGCGAAAATCTGGATCTAAGCACTGGAAACTGTTCTAGAATCTCCTCGATTCTCGGTGATACCTCCCGGGTCAGAGTCCGGCGAAGCTTCTGCCAACCCGAGTAGCTGCGGTACGCACCAAGCACGAGATGCTCTTCGACAGTCATGTCATGCCAGAGCTGACGGCGCTCCGGCACTATAGCAATTCCGAGCCTCGGACGCATCTCGACATCACTCGACACTTCTCGGCCGTCCACCCGCACTAGCCCTTGCCTCAATGGGACAAGCCCGGCAAGAGCTTTGACAACCGTAGTCTTCCCGGCGCCATTGGCTCCAAGAATCACGGTGAACTTTCCATCACGGGCTTCAAGACTGACGTCGTCTAGCGCCCGAATGGAGCCGTAGCTGACCGAGACCTTCTCAACCTGCAGCATGACTCGTCAACGCCCCGCCAAGATAGGCTTCTTTCACGCGCACATCGGTGCGAATATCGCTCCAACGCCCATGGCATATCACCTGACCGAAATCAAGCACAGTGACCTCATCAGAAAGCTGCTCAATCATCGACATATGGTGCTCAACAAGCAATAGCGAAATGCCCTGACCAACCAGAGTGCGAATGGCCTCTACCATAACTTCCATCTCTTCTTTGCTCAGTCCCGCACCAGGCTCGTCGAGCAAGATGACCTCGGGTCTGGAAGCCATTGCTCTGGCAAGTCCAACCATGCGCTGCTTGCCAAAAGGAAGCACCGCAAGCTCGACCTCACTATCATCTGAGAGACCGACAGCATCCATGATCGAAAGAACAGATTCACTCTCGGAACGCCTGAACCTCCTGATGGCACCGGAGCGAACCACAAAGTCTGACAACCCGCGTGGTCCATGCACATGAGAACCCAGGAGTATGTTCTCAAACACTGTCAGCCGTGGGAAGCCCCGGACGTCTTGAAAGGTTCGCACCAGCCCCTTACACACACGGTCTTGTGCCGACAGTCGATCGATGCACTCGCCTCGAAGGAAAATCTGCCCTTTGTCGGGCTTCATGAAGCCGCTGGCAACACTTATCAGCGTTGACTTCCCTGCTCCATTGGGCCCAATTATTGCATGGACGCTTCCCTTGCGAACCGAGAAATTAACGTCTCGGAGGGCCGCAAGCCCTCCGAACGATTTGCTGATTCCACGTGCCTCAAGAATCGGTGAATCTACTGACATTTTGTCGGCACAGCTTCGCCGTTTACAATTCGAGCCATTATTTCATCGGAAAGCTGCACACCAGTGTGATTGGTGGGGGTCCATTTGATCGTCCCCATGAAGCTGTTCACACTGAAGTTGTTCAGCTTTGCCTGCATGGCAGAAGCTGTCGTGGCGCCGTCTTTGACCAAGGTGCCGATGATGGAAGCGTCATCATGGCCAAAGGAGGCAAACAACCCAAATGGGATCTTGTAGCTCGAAGTAAAGCTGGTTGCAAAGCTCTGAATTGCAGCTCCATCCGTGACGGATGACGGAAGATGCTTAAGAAGGTCTGCAGGCACAGTCCCGTCCAGCATCCCGTTCACAGCACCAGGCACTTCAGACAAGAACGACTGATCTGTATTGGCCGCAGATCCGACTAGAGGCGCCTTAATTCCAAGTGCTGCGTGCTCCTTGACAATGACCACGGGGGCCGTTCCAACACCCCAGTAGACAATCGCCTGTGCTGGCGTGCTGTTGAGAGCCAGCAGCTGAGTTTCGAAGTTCGTCCCCGTAAGGTCGTAGGTCTGGTTGCCTACAATGCTCACGTGGTACTTCGCCGCTTGCGAGATGAGGTCTGCGTTCCCTTGCACACCTAAGGCCTCGTTGTCGTGCAGGACAGCAACTTTGGTTATCCCCTTGCAAGCGAAATAGCTTAGGTATCGCTGGTCGCTGTAGCGAGTCGTGGTGCTGAGGTCGAAGACCCACGGATTCACCGGTGAGGTGATCGTTTCGTCAGCAGTGTTGGTGATGACAGGAATGTGGGCGGCTTCGAAAATTGGCGCCACCGCATGCGCGGCGGTACCAAACTCGAGACCAAGCACGGCGGCAACGTGATCGGACACGAGTTGGTGCGCCTGAGTCACGGCCAGATTTGGATTCGTCTGCCCATCAAGGAATATTCCCTGGATCTGATGTCCGTTAATGCCTCCAGACTGATTTATCTGATCAAAGACCATCTGAGCTGCATCGCGCAGTGGAGTGCCCAACGCAGCGTATGCTCCAGTGTCATTGGTCATTACGCCGATCTTGATCGGCGCCGAACTTGCGCTTGTTGAAGACCCCGACCCTGTGGTCGAAGGCGCTGACGTTTTGGTCGAACTTGCCGTTGAAGCGCTAGAAGACCCACAAGCTGCTAATACAACGGCGCCGGTGGCCAGCAGTGACCATAATTTGGGACGTTTCCCCAAGTCACCAGCTTTAACGGCCTTACCAACGTTAATGTTCATGGTTTCCCCCCCTTGAACATTGCTCCCCGTTTTACTTAAACGGCGGCTGTTTCTAAGTGGCTAGCCGTTGCTACACATACGTTGAGTACATTAGTTAACGATAACCGAGCTGATAATATCAAGCCCCTTTCAGGTTTGCCAATCTGAAGCTCATAGAAATTCGATGGAAAATCGAAATAGCGGAAAGCGCGGCAATCCTGTGACTTTCTTCGATGAGACATTTCAAATGAACGCCATTGCTTTGAGAATCAGGGAGCGGAGAGGGAAGCGAGCCTTCGTTGAGGTGGTCTTTGCAGATTCTGATTTAACACTCGCCGTCGCACTGATGTAAGTTCAAGAATCGTATTGAACCCTTTGGCGGAGACGACCAAAGGTGCTCAGTATCCAACTCAAAGTGGGGGTTGGCTCGTTCAGCTTAGGGGAAACAGTGCAACGGGCTCTTTCTAAGTATTCAAGGATCGGCTTTCATAGAAAAGAGAGAACATGAAGATCGATGCATTTTGCCATATCATGCCTCGCAAATACTACGACCGCTTTTTCGAGCTGGGCGTGACTAAAGAGGCCGCAAACCTCAGGAAGAGGGTGTCGAACATCCCATCGATGGTTGACCTGGACGTGCGTTTCAAGCAGATGGATGAGTTCGGCGACTATCGCCAGGTCATCAACCTTGCCTCCCCACCGGTGGAGACGCTGGGTTCACCAGCCCTTTCCAAGGAGATGGCCCGGCTGGCCAACGAATCCATGGCTGAGCTCGTTGCGAAATATCCCGACCGCTTTGCAGGCTTCTTTGCAGCCACTCCACTCGATGATCCAGAAGCTGGAGTTGAGGAGTACAACTATGCCATGGACTCCCTTGGTGCTGTGGGTGCACAGATCTATACCGACGTTCACAGCAAACCAATGGACCTTCCAGAATTCGAACAATACTGGGAGAATGCAGCCCAAAAAGGAGGCATGATCCAGGTCCACCCTTCGCGCAATTCAAGCTGGCCGGATTACCCCACCGAGACCCGGTCGCGCTTCGAGATCTGGTGGACGCTTGGCTGGGAGTACGACCTTTCGGTCTTTCAATCCAGACTCGTCTTCAGCGGCGTGCTGGAAAGGCACCCCGACTTGAAGCTATTGATCCACCATGGCGGCTCGATGATTCCCCACTTTGCAGGGCGTGTCGGACCAGGATGGGATCAGCTTGGAGCGCGCACTCCCGAAGACCAGAAGGCTGACGTCGAGCACTACCCCCTGACAAAGCGCCCAATCGAGTACTTCAAGATGATGTACGCCGATACAGCGATGTTCGGAGCAGCTCACGCGCTAAGGTGCAGCATCGACTTCTACGGTGCCGATCGTGTTCTCTTTGCCTCTGACTCCCCCTTCGACCCCGAAAAAGGTCCCGGATACATACGTGCAACTATTGCCAACATGGAGGAGATCGGACTTTCTGACTCAGAAAAGAACAAGATCTACACGGATAACGCTGCTCGTCTCTTGGGAGTCAAGGTCAGCTGAAGCAGTTGGAAGATGGGCCGAAAACCGGCCCATCAAATGCATCATGATTTCGGAAAGCGTGGACCCTGGCAAATTGAAAAGCTTCCCACGAGGAGGGCAAGGAAATGGCACTAGGAGCAGAAAGCGCCTCAATACGCCGACCAACCCAAGATACACAGATCATCGCAGTCAGAAATGGCTCGGTGATGACTCGACCCGATTCGCTTGCAACCGAAGAGCCAATGGAAATCAGGATCCGCGGGCACAACCAGGAACCAGTTCCCATAACGACCACTATGCGCACCCCTGGAAACGACTTCGAGCTAGCTGCCGGGCTCCTCTTTTCCGAGGGGATTCTCGCTTCCAGAGAAGACATCAGGACAATTCGCTATTGCGACAATGTGGCCGATAAAGACCAGATGTTCAACGTCGTGACTGTGGAACTAACCGGCGATTACGATGACAGCCAAAGACAGCGAAGTTTCATCTCCACGTCCGCTTGTGGAGTATGCGGGACAACAGCTATAGAGGATCTCTCGCTAAAGTGCCCCTACGTCGCATCACAGCTGACTATTGAGATACAAACACTTCTTGAGATTCCAGGCTTGCTGAGACGAAGCCAGAAATTGTTTTCCCGGACCGGAGGGCTGCACTGCGCAGGAGTCTTTGATAAAGACGGAAGGCTCGAGAGCATTCGTGAAGATATCGGTCGGCACAACGCTCTAGACAAGGTCATTGGCCACTTTTTCCTGAAAAAGCAACTCCCGCTTTCGGACAGAATCCTTGGTCTGTCAGGAAGAATCGGATTCGAGCTGGTTCAAAAAGCTGCCATGGCACAGATTCCAATAATCGTGGCCATATCTGCCCCATCGTCTTTAGCAGTGAAGACCGCAGAAAGCCTAGGAGTCACTCTTGTTGGGTTCACCCACGACTCAAGCGCAAACATCTACACTCATGCTGAAAGGATCAAGCTTCCATTGGCGTCATCGATTCACTAGCGGCTACAAGAGCGCCTTATTATTTCACTCCTGCATTTCGCTAGCGAGCTTCTCAGCTAGAGCCTTTCCCTGCTCTGCAGAGAGTCCTGCACGCGCAACCAGCCAGCAACTTATAGGAGCAGCTGTTCTTTCTGAAGAATGTGCGGCAGTTCCGGCCAAGGATAGAAGAGCCTCACGCTCTTCGTCGGTGGGCGCGGCCACATTGAGTGCCGCAGCCAACGAATCGATCCACTCCTTCTCAGTCTTTGGCACCGAGCGACCTCCCCTAGTCTCATCGAACATGAAGTGCTACGGTATTCTATTTTCGGCCGCGTGAGTCCGCAACTCCTGCCCTAACCAACGTAGTTCTGGGTTGTGCGAGTCCAACCCCGCCTAAGAGCCATGAGTGCCCGAGTCTCCAGGAAATCAGTCCCTGATGTCCTGGAGGAACCATTCCAAGGGCAAGTCTTGGCCGAGTCCTAGTTCCTTCGCAAGCCGATATACGTGCCCTCCGACCGAAGCAAACTGAAGTCCCTGCGTACCAGTGCCGACAAATAGAGTCACCTGGTCATCTGAAGTGCGCCCAGGGAATTTCCCTGTCTCAACGTCCAGCATGGTTGGATACTCTCCGACGGACGAGTTTCGAGCGCCAGGAATCCTTGCTCGATCTTCTGGCTTGCCGGCAACATAAGCGGCGATTCCTCCAGCCTTCCATTCGAGCATTGGCACCGGCGTGCCAAACGGCACTGTATTGATGCCGAGCTGCACAATCACGTCAGCACTCTTGACTAGGGCGTCGCTGAGCTCGCGACGAGTAACACAGACAACGTGTGCACCACGCATGATCCAGTCGGCATCAAAGGTGGGAATCATGGAATCGGTTGCCGTGGCAACAATTAGCGAGTCGCTCACTGCTTCGCGTGGACTATCAACCGCAACAACATTGATGCCTAGCTTCTTTGACATCTCCTCGGCAAATACCAGCCGGTGGCTCCGCGTGGGACTGAAGACGCGTACCTCTTTTAAAGGACGTACTAGAGCAAACGACTCGAGAAAAGTATGTGCCATCCCTCCTGAGCCAAGCAATCCAACCGTGACAGCGTCTTTTCGCGCTAGAAGATCCACCCCGATACCCATCGAACCGCCGACGCGCATGTGTTGCAGATATCCATCATGGATGAGTGCAAGAGGCTCTCCGTCAGTGCAGCTGAACAGGATCATGAACCCGCAAAACAGTCCGGGACGCACCGCGTAGTTGTCTTGAGTTGTACCCCCATCCGGCCAGGTCATTACCTGGGACTTGATGCGGACAGCCACCACCCCAAAACTTGCTGACGCACCTACCATGTCACCCCAGCGATAGTAGCTATCTGATCGTCCTGTAGGCAGGTAGTAGTCGATTCTGGGACCATAAGTGGCTTCGCCACGCTTTAGATCGTCATAGCCCGTTCGAAGCGCCCACATCGTCTCGCGCATATCCAACACCGACATGACGTCGTCATTATTCAACAGCAACACGTTGCACCTCTCCAGATCCCTGTTCAGCAAAGATGGGATTTCGACTTCAACTCCGAACTCTGCTGCCTTAGCCAATGTTCCTGCAAGTGCCGACTTCATCGCCAGTTTGGCAACATTCCTAACGCACCACGGATGCGCCCCCATCAACCCAGATGTTCACCCCGGTAACATAAGAGGCAAGATCTGAAAGCAGAAAAAGGATCGCTCCGACGTAATCTTCGAATTTCCCTCTCCTGGACAAAGGAATCCGCCTGGTTGGCGTCGGGTTGCCTTCAGGATCCGAGGTTATCGGAGGCAGTCCAGGCGACTCGTTGAAACGCCTGAGGTTCGAGGGAGTCTGTCCGGGGCTAATCGTGTTGACCCTTATCCCATATCGACCCAGGTCGACTGAGAGCTGTCGGCTCAGATGCTCCAGCGCGGCCTTGGCCGGCCCATAAGTGATCCTGTGCGGAGTGACCCTGTGGCCTCCGATAGAGGAGACGTTGACAATAGAGCCTTTCGTGTGTTGCTTCATCACCACAGCGCAAGCGCGTGCAAGATACATCGCCCCAACCAGATTGGTGTTTAGCACGGCGGCTATTTCCGAATCCTCCACTTCTTCTAAATGCCGGCCAGAATCCCCTATAGCTGCCAGATTGACCAAGGCGTCTATCCGCCCCCACTTATCCGCAACAGAGTTGACCGCGGTATCCACTTGAACACTGCTGGATACATCCGCCACAAGGCCAAACACTTCGCCGCCATAGCTGACGCTCTGGACGCACTCCTTCACCCGAACTTGCGAACGACCTGTTATTGCAACCCGCGCACCCATCTTTGACAGCGCTGCAGCACAATGAGATCCGATGGCTCCGCTCCCGCCGGCAATAACGACTACCGAGGTCTCGTCGATCCCCGGAAGCACTGGGGGCTTGGCCACATAGTCATTTGTAACCATATCGACGCCATTTTTCTCAGATCCTATTTGAACCACAACTTCTCCTTGCATCTATGGGGCCAGCCCCGCGCTTGCTCTCAGAAGCGCAGGAGCGGGCGGTCGTGCGCTCTTCATTACGGCCAAGTTGGACGTGGCGTTTCATCGGGCCATACAGGTGGGACCTGGTTGTCCGGAGCAGTGTGTGCGTCGGGAGGCTCTTCAAAGAGGGTGAGGGGGTAGCAAAGCGCTCTCATCGTCTCGAGCAGCGAGTCGAATATATGCATTCGGACGAGCTTCGCAGTCCTTTCCTTATCGTCATTGAAGTGCTGGTGCCATAAAAAGTGGTCCACTACGATCAGGTCTCCCTTTTCCCAAGGGTGTTCCTCGCACTTATCCGGCTCAGTCCCTATTATCGAGTGGCCATGACCCTCAAGGACGTATAGCCATGCCTCTCCGGGATGGCGATGTATGAACTTCTGTCCTCGCCCTGGAGCAAATTCCCCGACAACCATCGAAAGCCCAGAAGCTCCGTACCCAATGGATCTGTCGAGCAGAAACGCCGTGCGCTGGCCTCGTGGAGACTTCAACAGCTCGACATCATCCCAGCTGGTGTGGAGCCGTCCCGCTCTCCTCTGCTCCTGATCATTTGCAAGCCTGTTGATCCTTACAGCAAACGGATCGTTTCCTTCAATCGACTCTGCATATGGCGGCCTGGTGGGCAGCTGGTCGAAGGGGGTATCTCCCGCTTCTTCGTCAATGGCCATCCCCATAGTCTCGAGCAGCGGCTCAGACGATGCCGTCATGAATCGCGCCACTTCTGTTCCCTCGTTACCATGACGATGCCAGGCCCAGGCTGGAAGATGGAGCGCGTCGCCAGGACCCCAGTTGATCCGCTGCCCGTCTATCTCCGTCCATCCCCAACCGCCTATGCAAAGGACCATCGCATCCCAGGAATGGCGGTGTATCGTAGACGTCACTCCAGGGTCGATCTCATGAAGCAGGGCGTCGAGACTCCTCGATGGGCGGCCAGCGTCATCGCTTACGTAGACGCCCCTCCTCATCCTGCGCGCAGTATCGAACAGCTGCACATCTCTATCACGCACGCTAGAGACACGCAAGCACACAGAGTCGACGGGCTTGCTTGCGTCTCCCAGCTCTTCAAAGGGTGCGCAGACCAAGGTGGGCCCTTGGCTTTTTACCTGGATAGACCAGCAAAAATGTTGTAGCTGCAAGAGAAATAATTCTTGGCTTTAGATAACAAGTGCAATTAGTATCAGAGTTATGGATCACTCGGCAATCCACGGAAAGCCGAAACATTTCTCCAGGTCCAGGAGGTGATCGAGATGACCCCCGGTCACGACGAAGGCTCTTTCGAAGAGTCTGACTCCAAAGCTTTGGCGGCACGCCTTCGCATGGCGATGATCCGCTTTTCGCGCCAAGCAAGGCGCCAGGATCCCTCACCATTCAGCATCGCACAGCTATCTGCCCTTGCTACGGTCGCACATTGGGGCCCTATAGGAATCGGCCAGCTAGCTGAGATAGAGGGGCTGCCTTCTCCGGCCATAAGCCGCCTGGCAGACAGGCTGGAAGAATACGGGCTAATAATACGGCAAGCCAACCCGGCAGATCGTCGCGGAGTCCACGTCGTTGCAACTGCAGACGGGAAGAAGCTGCTTGCCAGAAGAAAGATCGCCGGCAATGCCTGGCTTGCGGACCGCATCTCGCATTTCGATGATTCCGACCGGATGATTCTTGAACGAGCGGTAGGCCTCTTGGAGAATCTCGCCTCAGATCGAGACGGAGACGCTCCAGAAGGCCCGGCCAACCTGGAGGTTCGGCGATGAGCGATCCAATCGTCAAAGTCGGTCCGAACTACAAATGGCTGGTGCTTTCAAACACGACGATAGGAGTGCTGCTGGCATCGCTCAACACCACCAGCCTCATGATCGCGCTGCCGGTCATATTTCGGGGAATCGACCTCAACCCGCTTGATCCATCGAACTTTCCGTACCTTCTGTGGATTCTCATGGGATACATGCTCGTGGCGGCTGCCATTGTTGTCACTGTGGGCCGCATCGGAGACATCTTCGGAAGGGTGAAGATGTACAACCTGGGCTTCGCCTGGTTCACAGTCGCCTCTCTTCTTCTTTCTCTGGTATGGAGCAAGGGGGCTACAGGTGCGCTCGAGCTGGTCGTGCTCCGCATGATCCAAGCGGTAGGTGGAGCGCTCCTCATGGCGAATTCAGCAGCGATAATCACCGACGCATTTCCTGCAGACCAGCTCGGCCTTGCACTGGGAACAAACATGGTCGCCGGCATCTTCGGCTCCTTTTTGGGGATAGTTGCCGGCGGCCTCCTTTCACAGGTCGGGTGGCGCTGGGTGTTCCTTGTGAACGTCCCGATCGGCGCCTTTGGAACGGTATGGGCCTACCTCAAGCTGGAGGAGGTTGGAATCAGGATAAGGGCAAGCATCGACTGGTTGGGCAATATCACCTTTGCCGGCGGGCTCGCGATGATCCTCACCGGAATCACCTATTCCCTGGAACCCTACGGAACCTCACTCACCGGATGGGGTAACCCGTTCGTGCTATCGATGATCTTCGGAGGGCTAGCTCTGTTGATCACCTTCGTTGTGATAGAGGCGAAGGTCGACTCCCCAATGTTCCGCCTCTCGCTGTTTCGGATAAGGGCCTTCTGGGCGGGCAACCTCGCCCAGTTCCTCGGCGCAGTAGGAAGAGGAGGCTTCCAGTTCATGCTGATGATCTGGTTCCAGGGAATTTGGCTTCCGCAACATGGCTACGACTTCACTGTCACGCCGCTGTGGGCTGGCGTGTACATGATCCCGTGGATGCTTGGATTCGTCTTGACCGGTCCGATATCTGGCACCCTGTCAGACCACCACGGCGCCCGCCTATTCGCAACGGCAGGAATGGTGCTTTCAGCAATCATGTTCGCCGTAATGATGGCGTTCCCAGCAAACTTCTCCTACTGGCCTTTCGCCTTCGTAATGCTACTTTCCGGTGTTGGGAACGGCCTTTTCGCCTCGCCTAACACCTCTTCGATTATGAACTCGGTGCCGGCGCGACACCGCGGAGCGGCTTCTGGGATGCGAGTGACTTTCTCCAATGCTGGGATGCCGCTATCGATGGGGCTGTTCTTTACGATACTGGTGATCGGGCTGAACTCCTCTGTCCCACATGCTCTTCTAACGGGACTTATCTCACATGGCGTACCCACGAACGTGGCGGAAGGAATTGCCAAGTCGCCTCCGCTTGGATATCTCTTCGCCGCGTTCCTGGGGTACAACCCGCTCAAGAGCCTGCTCGGGCCTTCGGTGCTCTCCCAACTCGGCCCGAGCCAAGCTGCGACAATCACCAGCCGGGGATTCTTCCCGCAACTGATAGGGAGCTCATTCGTGCACGCCCTGAGCCTCATTCTCATGTTTGCTGCGGCGATGAGCGTCATAGCCGCGATAGCCTCTGCATTGAGGGGCCAGAAGTTCATCCACGAAGATGAGGAATCGGTGGCGCAGAAGGCCCTGCTTGCTACCGCCGCCGTCGAGCAGCCCCAGTCACAACAGCCCCGCGTTGAGAGGCGGCACCTCCAAAGAAAGCGCCACCTGCAGGAGCACGCTCCTGAGACAGAAAGCGGCAACGCTGGGGCCAACTGACGCCCTGAAAATCTCCACAAGGCCGCGCAGGGCGACATTGGCCTTGTTGGAAAGCCGCAGGCCAGGCACATACCCAGTACTATTTTGACCACCTTGGGTGACGGAACTTGCCGCAACCACATTTCACAATTTTCCAGGTAACATTGCATTTGGAGGCGATTTGTTAGTTATCGGGTTTGCGACCAGGATTTAGTATCGTCGCCGTTTCTTGTGTATCAGCACCTCCTGCAATGGCGCGCTTAGACATGTTTGAGGGGAAGCTTGGGACGCAACTGGGGATCTCATGCGTGTGGATGCTTCTGGTTCACATTTCAAGGACCATCCCGCGACCGTGCCTCGGTACAGCCACAAGAATTGAGGCAACGAGATGGCTCCTGTTGAACCGCCCGTAATCCTGATTGTCGACGACGACGCCTCAACGCGCGCTCTCTATGTCGCAACTCTAAAACGCGCCGATTACAAAGTCATTTCTGCTACCAACGGGCAAGAGGCGATCGACATTCTTGGTTCTACGCCAGTGGAGTGCATGATAATCGACTCAAAAATGCCGATCCTGACCGGGCCGGAGGTCATCGAGCAGCTTAGGGCGGAGCCGGTGTTCTCGCTTCTTCCAATAATCATGGTCACGGGTTCAGACGAACCATCGGACATGATTACAGGTCTCAACAAAGGCGCGAACGACTACCTCGTCAAGCCGGTAGACCCTACTGAACTTCTAGCCAGGGTCAGGGCTCAGTTGAGAGTGAGCGAGAGTTGGCTCGATGCCAGCAAAGCTTCGCTCGGACGACGAATGGCATTGGTGGATACGTTCAGCAATATCGACCCGTTGGCAGAGCTGGATCAGGTCGCATCCGCCATGGTCGACCAGATCAACGCTTATGAGAATGTCAAAAGCGCCTGTATCTATGCTTTCCCCCGAAAAGACTCTGCTCTGCTTCTCGCTGGCCAGGCTAATCACCCTGTAGGCCATGACAGAGACATACCGAAGAACGTGACCTTGAGCCTTTATTCCCTAGCCGAACGGGGGCCTTCTCTTCTCAAGCCTGGCGTGGACGAAAGGTGGTGGTCGGAGTCGAATAGCGACAATGTCTTCTCGTGCCCACTTGGCGAAAAAGAAAGCCCATTCGGCATTCTGATTTTTACCTCGCGAGGAGCGGCGCTCAGGGAGGCTTCGGGCCTTTCACTCTTGGTTGACGTCGCTGGGATTGCCACAACGCTTCTCGGTCCCAAGCTCCGCAGAGCACTCGGCCAGGCCGCTTCTGCAAAAGAGATCAGAGCAGCAATGAAGGCTCCCGGGACCCAGATTGCATATCAGCCAATCGTCGATCTGCAATCTCACCAGTTAGTCGGCTTTGAAGCTCTGGCAAGGTTCAGCGACGGCGTGAGGCCAGACCACAGATTGAGCGATGCAGCGATGGCAGGGATCCGCGACGAGATTGAACTAGAGCTCTTTCGCCTGGCGGTGGACTCCTGTGACCACCTTCCTTCCCAGGTATGGGTCTCCGCGAACCTGTCGGCGGCAGTCCTAGTCGAGCATCCCGGGCTGGGAGAGGTCACCAGAAGATCCCAACGGAAGCTAGTCGTAGAGCTGACTGAAAACGAGCCTGTCTCGGATTACGAAAAGGTGAGGACCGCTATCGGGTCACTTGCTGGGGAGCCGCTTCTTTCTATCGACGACGCCGGCGCGGGATATGCCAGTCTCCGTCACATCTTCGAGCTCTCACCAGCATTTGTGAAGCTGGATCGGGAGTGGGTCTTTGGAATCGACAGCGATCCCATTAGGCAAGCTCTAGTTGAATCGCTTGTGATCTTCTCTCATCGATCCGGAGCCAAGCTCGTTGCAGAAGGGATAGAGACGTCATCGGAACTCAAGACGCTTGCAAATGCCGGCGTGAACCTTGGCCAGGGCTACCTCCTCGGCAAGCCCATGTTTGCACCAGGTGAGCCTCCCGCGATCATCTCAAGCCGCCTGAAGAACGCTCTCGATGGTTGAAAGGCCTAGGAGGTAGCGCGCAATCCGCGATCGGACTGACAAGTCCGCAGAGAGAGACGCCGTTCTCCGCATTAACCGATATTTGAAACGCGTCAAACGCCCATTGTGAAAGGATGTCAGGGCTATGCAGGATGCTAACGCGGCAACGCTCAGAGCCCTCTTCGAAGGAACTTCAGACGCCATAATCATGACAGATTCGAAGGCAGTGATTACGGAGGCGAACCCCGCCACGGCGGAGATGTTCGGCTACGAAGAAGACGCATTGATCGGCCTCAAAGTCACGCGCCTCATCCCGAGGCCCATGGCTGCGAACCGCGACAGCAAGATTGCCGAATATCTTGACTCATGGTTAAGCACCCAGGTTCGAAACGCACTGCGAACAGAGGGACGCCACAAGGACGGCACCTTGTTTCCAATAAGTCTTGCTGTCAGCAGGCTTGAACTTGACGGTAGAGAGTTGTATGTGGGAATAGCTCGTGATTTGACTCAGATACTGCTCACTGAAGAGCTGCTGCGCTCCAGGCGCCAGATTCTTGATGCAATCTTCGAAGCCTCCCCTGACGCCGTAAAGGTCATCGACAATGGTCTGGAAACGACAGAGAGCAATCCGGCATCGGCGGAGATGTTGGGGCTTTCAGAAGGAGAAGACCGCCGGATCAACCTGCTCAAGACAGTTCACCCAGAAGACAGGGATGCCGTCGCAGTTGCGCTGAGATCGCTTATCTCAAGCCAAACAACCGGAGCGATCTCTCTTCGCTTCAGAGCCAGCCATTCAGACGGCCGGTGGGTTCCGATTGAGGCCCGCGCGAAGACTTTGCGAGATGAAGGCCACAACGCAGTCGGCGCGGTCCTAGTCAAGCGTGACATCTCTCAAGCGCTCGAAGCACGAGCTGCCCTCGAAGCGGCGAAGGACGAGGCTGAGCGCGCCAATAGGGAAAAGAGCGAATTTCTATCCCGGATAAGCCATGAGCTGCGAACTCCTTTGAACTCTATACTCGGCTTTGCACAGCTGCTGAGGATGGACGAACTGGATCCCGACCAGAGAGAAAGTGTCAACCATATCTACAGAGCCGGAAAGCATCTGTTAGATCTGATCAACGAGGTCTTAGATATATCACGAATCGAAGCAGGGACAATCAGCGTGTCGCTCGAACCTGTCTCGTTGGAAGAACTCGCCCAAGAATGCATCTCGCTCGTCATGCCAGAGGCAAGGGAGCGAGGAATCGAAATCATTACACCTAAAGAGCTCGACCTCTACGTAAGAGCGGACAAGCAGCGCATGAAACAGATTCTTCTCAACCTGCTTTCAAATGCCGTGAAGTTCAACTCCGACAATGGCAGTGTCACTTTTTACTGCCAGGAGCGTGACCAAAGCCTGCGCATTGCGGTCACCGACACCGGTCCAGGCATCAACCCTGCACTCCGCCAAAGGCTCTTCACCCCTTTCGACCGCCTTGGCGCCGAGTCGAGAGGCGTTGAGGGCACTGGGCTTGGCCTTGCCCTATCACAAAAGCTGGCCGAGGTGATGGGGGGCAGCCTCGGCTTTGAAAGCACCGTGGGCAAAGGTTCGACCTTCTATGTCGACATGCCGAGACTAGTCTCTCCTCAGCAAAAGACGGAGCCTTCAATCCCCTATGAGCAGCTGAAATCCGAATCGGCCAGTGGCACCATTCTCTATATCGAGGACAACCTTGCCAACCTCGCCCTCATCGAACATTTCCTCAGACGCAGACCCGAGATCAGGCTGATAACCGCTTTGCAAGGATCGATCGGCCTTGAGCTGGCGGCACAGCACCAGCCCGACCTGATCATGCTCGACGTGCACCTGCCGGATATGAACGGCTTCGATGTCCTTCAGCGCCTCAGAACAGCTCAGCAATCGGCTCACATACCTGTGGCGATCCTCTCCGCTGACGCAACTAAGACACAGATGAATCATTTCCTGAGCGCGGGAGCGATCGAATACCTTACCAAGCCGCTGGAGCTTGACCGCCT
>JAJZBG010000022.1:0-21669 GCA_021799035.1 Actinomycetes bacterium
CTCTCATGTCGCCAAGGTCACCAGGTCGCTAGAGTCCCGACTAAAGATGTGTTGAGCGCGATCCTTGTGACGAAACCATTAGGCAGCTCCCGTGCAATAAGTGCCTGTGACTCCACTAGCTGTGTAACTGGGTCGGTTTCGCCAAGGTAACTCAGTGTGGAACTGTGACTACGGCTCCTAGAATACCAGTATGGGTATTATGCAAGAGGAAAGCGACCTGTTGGACATTGACGGCAGTGTGGCTCCGATAAGTCTGAGAGATGATCAGAGGCAGGATTTAAAG
The DNA here is from genome assembly GCA_021799035.1 of Actinomycetes bacterium. Lineage (GTDB taxonomy): Bacteria > Actinomycetota > Acidimicrobiia > Acidimicrobiales > Acidimicrobiaceae > SCQM01. The sequence continues at coordinate 284 of JAJZBG010000022.1, forward strand.
CGGCGTCTGGCCAGGGTGGAAGGTCAGATTAGAGGAATCTCCAAGATGATCGATGACTCCAGGCAATGCAAGGACATTGTGACACAGATCTCGGCGGTTTCAAAGGCGCTCGAGCAAATAGGTTTCCGCCTCGTCGCCTCCCAGATCTCCTACTGCTTGGAGAATCCCGAGGAGGCGCTCAAAGGCGGTTGCACGCTAGCTGATGTCGAGAAGCTGTTCTTGAAGCTGAGGTAGTGGCACTAGCCCGCCCGACGATTTAGACGATGCTGCCGCGGACGCCATTGGAGTTCACCACTGGAAGCCCGTGAGCATGCCAGGCAGCCATTCCACCTTTCAGATTGATGACGTTGTAGCCATTGCTCGCGAGGAAGGATGCTACGGCGGACGATCTGCTCCCACTCCTGCAGCAGACCACTACTTCCTCATCCTTGGGAACTCTGTGAAGGTGTTCCTGAATTCGCGACATCGGCAGATGGATCGCCCCTGGAGCATGGCCGTGATTCCATTCTGAGAGTTCGCGGACGTCGATCATCATCGTTCCCTGATCCACTAATTCTTTGGCTTCTCGAGGGTCTACAGCTTTTGTACCCTTCTTGAACAACACAGCACAGTCCTTTCTCAGCTCTTTCGAAATCGAATCATTTTTAGAGAGTATACCCTGTGGGGTATGTATTCAAATCATCACTATCGTGGATTATTTAGCCTTCAGGTTCAGGGCGCGTTGAGCTGAAGAATTCGATTTGGCTTTAGGGACCGGAAACTCAGTTGTTTTTAGCGTGGATTGAGATGGGTTCAACGAACGAGTGTTAGGCCTAGAAAAATCGCATGTCGAGTAAGCTCATATAGCCATATGCAGTCAACAATTACTCCAGCAGAAGGCTCTGCCGTCAAGATCGTCATGGATATCGATGAGGTCGAGTTAGAGCCAAGTGTAAATGCAGCACTGAACAAGATTTCAAAGGAAGTCCGCATTCCTGGCTTCCGTCGGGGGAAGGTGCCGAGAAAGGTATTAGAGGCAAAGCTCGGCCGTTCCTATATACGTTCAGAGGCCATTAATGAAGCAGCGCCCGGTTTCTTGGGGGAGGCGATCCGTTCCAATGACCTCGACGTAATTGCGACGCAGAATGTGACGGTCAAGTCCGGGGAGGAAAGCGGTCCGATCGTACTGGAGGCTGACGTTGAACTGAGGCCGGAAGTCAACATCGCTGGTTATCAAGGTGTCAAGGTCGTCATACCGTCCCCTGAAGTGAACGATCAGGATATACAGGATCAACTCAAGCGTCTTAGAGAACAGTTTGGAGAGCTAGCTGAGACGGATGCGCCGATTGCAGTCGATCACCAGGTGAGCATCGATGTTCGAGCAGAGAGGGACGGAGAGCATGTTCCCAATCTTGACGTCGAGGACTTTTTATACCGCGTAGGGGAGGATGACTTCATTCCAGGGCTGGATGCTGCTCTGACGGGACATGCTACCGGTGATGAGGTAACCTTTGAAGTTCCTGCTCCAGAGGGGAGCGCCGAGGGGCCGATAACCTGCTTTGTCAAGATAAAGAAGGTGAATCAGCTAAATCTCCCCGAAATGACCGATGCATGGGCTTCTGAGGCTTCTGAATTTGAGACGCTTGCGGAACTCGAGAATTCTTTGAAGGAGCAGCTGGGAGGTACCAAGAAGGCGCGTTCGCGCATGCTCTACAGAGACAAGGCTCTTTCCGGGTTGATCGAGCTGATGGATTTGAAGGAGTTACCTCAGGCGCTTATTCAAAATGAGTTTGACACCTTGATTCGGGACTTTTCAAGTCGTCTTGAAGCTCAGGGAATTACCCTCGATCAATATCTCACCATCACTGGAGCGTCGTCGGACCAGTTGGTCAACCAGATCCTCGCAGACGCGCAGAATCAAGCCAAGGTAGACCTAGTTCTAAGGGCATTGGTGCGAGAGATGGGTGTCGAAGTCGATCCCGAAGATTTGGAAAAGGAGATAAGGCGGTACGCTGACGCTGCACAGGTTGACTACGAGGAGTTTCACGACCGCATAACCGAGAACGGCCAGATTAAAGCCGTGGAGCTGGAGATGGCCAAGTCCAAGGCATTAGATCAGTTCCTAGCATCAGTAGAGATCGTGGACGAAGAGGGGAACGCTATAGGCCGCGAATTTCTCGAAGAAAATGAGGCTAAATCTGAAGAAGCGTTGGCAGAAGGTGCAGAGTCCGGTAAAGATGGAGAGGAAGAGTCTTCAAGAGGTGAGCAAGATGACGGCGTATAACTATTTGGTTCCTACCGTTATTGAGTCTTCCAGTAGAGGAGAGAGGGCATACGATCTCTACTCACGTCTACTCAGGGAGAGAATCATAATTCTTGGAACGCCCATCGACGATTCAGTTGCCAACTTGATCTGTGCGCAGCTTCTCTTCTTGGAGTATGAAGATCCTGAAAAGGATGTCAGCCTCTACATCAACTCGCCTGGCGGGGAGATCACCGGACTATTTGCAATCTACGACACTCTCAAAGTCATTCGTCCGGATGTTTCAACCTTCTGTTTCGGCCAGGCAGCCTCTGCTGCCGCCGTCCTTTTGGCTGCAGGGACTAAGGGCAAGCGGTTTGCCCTTCCTCATGCCAGAGTGCTGCTTCACCAGCCATACGGTGGAGTTGGAGGGCAGGCGACTGATATTGAGTTACAGGCAAAGGAGATTTTGCGCATGCGGGACATGCTGAACGACATGCTTTCAGCAGACACCGGACAACCTGTGACGAGGATTCAAAAGGACACCGATAGGGACTTTGTTCTGGACGCAAAAGAAGCCCAGGCATACGGCATCATTGACGAAGTAATCACTACGGCAAGAGATCCTCGTGGGTCTTCAGCGGCTGTAGCGTAGGTCATCAGATCTACACTTTATATAAGCGAAGGCAAAGCAAAGGCAAGTTTGAAGGGATCTGATAACCGGATTTTGGAAGTTGGACCCGAGCATTAATCATCTGAGCAGTACAAAAGGGGATGGCAGTGGCAAAGTTTGTTGAGGGACCGGAAGTCGTCAAGTGTAGTTTTTGCGGCAAGTCCCAAAAGCAAGTAAAGAAGCTTATTGCTGGGCCTGGAGTCTACATCTGCGACGAGTGCATAGATCTGTGCAATGACATAATCGAAGAGGAGCTCAACGAGACGACGGAGGTCAAATTTGACGATCTTCCCAAACCTCGAGAGATCTTCGACTTTCTCAACGGGTACGTAGTTGGCCAGGAGTCTGCAAAGAAGATTCTTGCTGTTGCCGTATACAACCATTACAAGAGAATCCAGGCCGGCACTTCTCGTGCAAACGACGTTGAATTGGCAAAGTCCAACATCTTACTCATTGGACCAACTGGTTCTGGCAAGACGCTTTTGGCTCAGACCCTCGCAAAGCTTTTGGAGGTTCCATTTGCCATTGCCGATGCTACCGCACTTACTGAAGCCGGCTACGTGGGTGAGGACGTAGAGAACATTCTGCTCAAGCTGATCCAGGCGGCGGACTACGACGTCAAAAAGGCTGAGACGGGAATCATCTACATTGATGAGATCGACAAGATAGCGCGGAAGAGCGAGAATCCTTCGATCACTCGAGACGTCTCTGGCGAGGGTGTCCAACAGGCGCTGTTGAAGATTCTTGAGGGCACTACCGCCTCGGTCCCACCTCAGGGTGGGCGCAAGCATCCACATCAGGAGTTCATCCAGATCGACACTACCAACGTTCTTTTCGTGTGTGGCGGCGCTTTTGCTGGACTGGAGCGAATCATAGAAGGGCGAATCGGCACCAAGTCGATTGGCTTCAAGGCGGAGCTTTCGGAAAAATCAAACAAGGATGGCGAGATCTTCAAGCACGTGTTGCCGGAGGACCTGCTCAAGTTTGGTCTGATTCCCGAGTTCATAGGAAGGCTTCCTGTCGTAGGTGCTGTCGGCAACCTGGATCGGGCTGCGCTTATTGAGATTCTCGTGGAGCCCAAGAACGCGTTGGTGAAACAGTATCAGAGGACCTTTGAGCTGGATGGAGTTGAGCTAGAAATTACTCAAGACGCTCTTGAGGCAATCGCAGATCTGGCGCTTCTGAGAGGCACCGGTGCAAGGGGCTTGAGGGCAATTCTTGAGGAAGTGCTGCTTGAGGTGATGTACGACATTCCTTCGAGGTCGGATGTGCAGCGCTGTGTCGTTGACAGAAGCGTCGTGCTCGACAAAGCGGCACCAACACTTGTTCCGCGGGGGACGGGGCCAGAGCGTCCTGAGCGCACGCGTCGAGCAGCTTCATAATCCGTCTTGCCATAGTCTTTTAGGGCGTTGAATGGGTAATTCTCTGTCACTTGGTGACGCTCTTCACTGGCTGGATAGCCATATAAACATCGAGAGGAACTCTCACGCTGAGTTCCCTCCTCCGTCGCTGGTCAAGATGCGAGAAGCTTTGCGGCTGATCGGGGAACCACACAAGAGCTATCCTGCAATTCACGTCACTGGAACCAACGGCAAGGGTTCTACCTGCCGGATGATCACCGCGCTTCTGATGGCTCACGGGTTGAGAGTTGCGACTTATATGTCTCCCCATTTGGAGGTCTTGAACGAGCGCATTCTTGTCGACCTTGAAGCGATTTCAGATTCCGACCTAGTGAATGAGTTGCTGACTCTGAAGCTACTTGAGGAACACACTGGAAAAATCTTGAGCTGGTTCGAGTTGATGACTGCCGCTGCGTTATCGCATTTTGACACCGTCGGTGTCGACGTGGCTGTTGTCGAAGTGGGTATGGGCGGCGAGTGGGACGCCACGAACGTTATCGACGGCGAAGTCGCAGTAGTGACGAATGTTTCTATGGATCATGTTGAGATACTCGGTCCCGAACTCTCAGACATTGCAAGGGAGAAGTCAGGAATTATCAAGCCTTCCTCCTCGGTGGTGCTTGGTGTCGATCGGAGGGATCTTCTCGACATCTTTCTTGCAAAGCCGAGTCAGGGTGCGATAGTCCTGGGGCGGGAGTTGGAAATTCGCTCAAATGTGCAGGCCATAGGGGGAAGAGTGGTTTCCTTCAGAACAAGGCACGCCGCCTACGATCAGATTTTCATGCCATTGTTCGGTCCTCATCAGGGCCACAATGCAGCTCTGGCAATAAGTGCAGTCGAGGAGTTCTTTGGGCGGGCGCTAGATCTAGATGTGGTTCGTGCAGCATTCGAGCGGGTGACTTCGCCAGGGCGGATGGAGGTTGTCTCCAGGTCGCCTCTTGTCGTCTTGGACGCTGCACATAATCCGGCAGGCATGGCTTCTGCCAGAATAAGCATCTCGAGTGATTTTTCGACGGTGGGAAGGTGGCACTTGGTCGCGTCGATGCTTAAAGGTCGAGAGCCAGAGGCGATGTTTCTCGCGCTGGGGAGTGACAAGATAGCTTCTGTGAATGTTGCACGGACGCGATCGCTGAGAGCTATGGATCCTGAAGAGATCTTAAAGGGAGCTGAGGCTGCCGGCCTTTCATGCTCAGTTTTCGATACTGTCTCTGATGCGCTCGAGGCAGCAGCGAACAGTTGCCGCGAAGATGAGGGTGTCTTAGTATGTGGCTCTATATATGCCGTGGCGGAGGCAAGAGAGCAAATGGTCGGGAAAAAGAATTAGGAGCAAGCTGAGCAGATAGTGAACGTTCCCCGGTGAATCTTACAGTTCGAACCGACTAGCCTTATGCGGCGTGAATAGCACATTGGTTATATGCAAGCCCGATGCGGTTGAACGCGGCCTTGTAGGAGAGATCGTTGGCCGTCTAGAGCGGAAAGGTCTTAGGATCTCACGCATGGAGCTGCGCAAGATTGATCAAGAGACTGCAAAGATGCACTATGCGGAGCATGCGAGCAAGTCTTTCTTTGAGGAGCTTGTTGAATTCATCACTCGATCCCCTTCTGTCATAATGGAGATCTCTGGTCCTGAGGACACCTGGGCAATTGTTCGGGCGATGATGGGCGCGACCGATCCTGCAAAGGCAGCTCCTGGGACCATCAGAGGTGATTTGGGATTATCGGTGGCAGAAAATCTTGTGCATGGATCGGATTCGGCTGAGGCCGCATTGAGGGAGTTGAATATATTCTTTCGGGAAATTAATTAGGTTCCCGACTAGACTTCGTTTACCTCTCGCTCACATATGGTTGATTTCGCCTTCCAATCGGAGGTCATTAAATGGCAAAATCCAAATCGTTCAGTTTATTTCCTGCCAGAGATATGGCTGTCGACCTGGGCACAGCTAACACATTGGTATATGTGCGAGGGAAGGGAATTGTTTTAAACGAGCCTTCCGTTGTTGCTATAAACACGAGAGACGGTCGTCCTCTAGCCGTGGGGGCTGAGGCTAAGCGAATGATCGGCCGAACTCCATCAAATATCCAGGCCATTCGTCCTCTCAAGGATGGTGTCATCGCAGATTTTGAAACATGTGAACGAATGCTTCGATATTTCATTCAGAAGGTTCACAACAGTCGTTACGGAAAGCCGCGGATGGTCATATGCGTGCCCTCTGGAATAACTGGCGTCGAGCAGAGGGCAGTTCAGGAAGCTGCTGAATACGCTGGGGCAAGGAAGCCTGCTTATATCATTGAGGAGCCCATGGCTGCCGCCATAGGCGCTGGCCTGCCTATCCACGAGCCTACAGGCAACATGGTTGTTGACATTGGCGGGGGCACAACTGAGGTTGCGGTGATCTCTCTCGGTGGGATAGTGACCAGCCGATCGGTCCGCATAGGCGGCGATGAGCTAGACCAGGCCATCATTTCTTACATAAAGAAAGAGTACAGCCTGGCTCTTGGTGAGCGCACAGCCGAAGAGATTAAGATTGCCTTAGGTTCAGCAGTTGAGCTCGAAGAGGAGCTTCAAGCCGAGATTCGGGGTCGAGATCTCATTACCGGATTGCCGAAGACCATACTGGTGTCGACGGAGGAGATTCGGCGAGCCATAGAAGAGCCGATTGCAGCAATAGTCGACGCGGTAAAAGTGACTCTCGACAATACTCCGCCAGAGTTGTCGGCAGACATCATGGAGCAGGGAATCGTATTGACAGGCGGAGGGGCGCTTCTCACTGGAATTGACAAGAGGATATTTCAGGAGACCGGAATGCCTATCATCGTGGCTGACAACCCGCTCGACTGTGTGGTAAATGGTTCTGGCCAGACGCTTGAGGAGTTCGACGCTCTGAAGCGGGTGCTCATATCTTCTTCTAACCGGTAGTGTCAACAAGAGATTACGGAGTCAGCAGGTTCTTCGTAAGGCCAAGGGTCACCTTATTGGCTCTCCTCCTTGCGTCCCTCTCCCTTGTGACTATTAGCTACAAATCCCAAGGGAGTGGCATCGCCGCTGTATTCCAGAAGTCTCTAAAAAGCATTACTGATCCGATTCGTTCGACAGCTAATTCAGTGATCCATCCAGTTGAAGACGTGTTTTCAGGGGCGTTCGGCTACTCCTCACTGAAGCGGCGGAATGCTGTGCTCAAAAATGAGATAGCCACGATGAAGAATCAAGAGGCTCTGTCAAGCAAGCTTGAAAGCGAAGTTCAGGCCCTGACAGCTCTGGCGAACATTCCGTTCGCCCAAGGGCTCAAATCAATAAGCGCGGTTGTTGACAATTACTCGCCTTCAAACACCCAGATGACCGTCAACATTGACAGGGGGTCTTCGCAAGGGGTAAGGGTGGGAGAGCCCGTTGTAGCAGCGTTAGGGCTAGTTGGAAGAGTCGTTTCGGTTACAGGTTCAAGCTCAACCGTGTTGCTGATTTCTGATCCGAGTTCGTATGTTGGTGTATCGCTGGGCTCTTCAAATCAGGTAGGCATGGCGGTAGGTGAAGGATCTTTTCAGACGATCAAAGTCGAGCTTGTCAATCCTGGCACCTCGCTTTATAAAGGTGAGCCGGTCTACACTTCCGGTTTGCAGGGTGGCGTTTATCCGCCAAACGTTCCGTTCGGGAAAGTATCGAAGTTTTCATCGAATCCAGGCTCGCTTCAAGAGCAGGTCTCACTCACTCCAATGGTTGACTTATCTTCTTTGCAGTTCGTGAAAGTGTTGCAGTGGCTTCCAGGCGGGGCCGGATAATGCGCATGCGAATAGTGCGGTCAGCACTGCTCATTGTCACGGTCATCGTATTCCAGCACTCGATACTGGACTCAGTGCAGTTTTTTGGGGTTCATCTCGACCTTCCGCTACTGCTGGTGATCTGCGCCGGGTTTAGTGAGGGGAGGGAGGCAGGAGCAGTCATAGGCTTCGTGGTCGGGCTTCTTACAGACGGATTCTTGCTCACGCCGTTTGGTTTATCTGCACTGGTTTACAGCCTCGTTGGATACATAGCTGGCCAGACTGAGAAAGGGTCTTTCATAGGCCCTTGGACGATCAATGCAGCTCTGGCTTCGTTACTCAGCGCGGTCGGGGAACTTGGATATGAAATTGCCTCCAGGCTGCTTGGATTTGGTCAGCTTCTTCACATACATTTGATTAAAGTCGTGTTAGTGGTAGCTATTTCAAATGCTGTATTGTCTGTGTTCATGGTTCCTCTCGCGAAGTGGGCGTTCGCATCAAGAGAGTTGACCTCTCGGCCACCGGTCATTCGACGCTAGCACTTTGGATTTCTTAGCTAAGGATGCAAGGAGTAGTTTTTGGCTAGGCGAACGTTCAAGAGAGAGGGCACTCGGAATCTAAGCGATCGAGCTCGGGTGAGAGCCATCGGCTTTGCGGTGGCTGCAATATTTTGTGCAATGTTTGCTCGCCTATACGCGCTTCAGATTCTTCAGAGTTCGAGCTACAAGGCTGAAGCTGTCGCTAATCAGGTGCGTCAGGTAGTGGAAGCTGCTCCCAGGGGACTCATTACGGACAGAAATGGGAATCTCTTGGTGGGCAACAAAGTCATAGAGTCCGTGACCCTCTCGCCGCAGATCGCGACACAGCATCCATCGGTGATCAACAAGCTGTCGCAGCTGTTGGGCATTTCGGTGGCTTCCATCAAGAAGTCGCTCTCCAATCTTGCATTTTCACCCTATGAGCCGGTTCCCATTGCACAAGGCGTTTCGAAGACCAAGATCATTTACATCTCGGAGCATCAGGCCGAGTTTCCCGGAGTGTCATACCAGTTGACAACTCAGAGGGTTTACCCTGAGGGGACCACCGCCGCCCAGGTTCTAGGTTATGTCGGGCAGGTCTCCCAGTCACAGTTGAAGACGTTATCGAAGCAGGGGTACCAGCCTGGTGATCAGATTGGCAAGTCAGGGGTTGAACTGAGTTTTGAGAGCTACTTGAGAGGAAAGCCAGGCGTTTCGAAACTTGAGGTAAATGCCTTCGGGCAGGTCGTAGGGAGCTTGAGCCAAACCGCACCTGTTCCAGGAGACAACGTTGAGCTCTCGTTGGATCTAGGGCTTCAGCAGGCGGTTGACAATGCGCTTTCTGGTGAGATAAAGCAGCTGTCCGGAAAGTACGACCCCTATTTTCATCTGTACTACCCTCAGCTCACGGGTGCCGCGGTTGTGGAAGACCCAAACAATGGTCAGATCCTGGCAATGTCCTCATTCCCGACGTATAACCCGAGCGTTTGGGTTGGAGGAATTAGTAGCAGCGAGTACGCAGCGCTCACTTCCCCGAAGTCGAACTACCCCCTGATCAACAGGGCAATTTCCGGTGAATACACCCCAGGATCGACATTCAAGCTTGCGACGGCCACTGCTGCGCTAAAGACAGGCCTGATAACTCCGAACTACTACTACTACGATACGGGCCTTTTCACCATTCCAAACTGCACCTCCGGAATGTGCTCATTCCACAACTCCGGCGGAGAGCGCTTGGGGCTTCTGAATATAACGAAGGCGCTGGCCGCATCTGACGACGTGTTCTTCTACAACCTCGGCTATATGTTCTACGCAAATCAGAGCAAGTACGGTCAGGAGCCAATTCAGCAGGTAGCCAACGCCTATGGATGGGGCAAGCCAACGGGAGTCGATCTCCCGGGCGAAGTTGCTGGCTTGGTCGACTCTCCGACTACGCGAGCTCTTCTGCATAAAGAGTATCCCAAGGCCTACCCCTACAACACCTGGTACACCGCAGATCAGCTTGAGATGGCTTTTGGCCAGGGAGAGACTTTGATCACACCCATACAGATGGCCAATGCATACGCCACCTTTGCCAATGGCGGGACACACTATCAACCGCAAATAGCAAGTGGGATAGTAAATCCTTCGGGGAAGCTCGTGAAAAAGTTCTCACCAGTGGTAACGGGTCATGTGACGATGTCGGCTTCGGACCATGCGGCGATGTTGGCAGGCTTTGAAGGGGCAGTACAGAGCTCCATAGGTACAGCTGGTGGAACGTTTGCAGGCTTCCCCTTCAACAAGTTTCCTCTGGCTGGCAAGACTGGAACTGCGTCAATTACGGGGCAGGAGCCAAACTCGTGGTTCGTGGCGTTTGGGCCAGTTCCAAAGGCACAATATGTCGTTGCAGTCGTCATCAAGAATGGTGGGTTCGGTGCCAGTGCCGCAGCCCCGGTAGCCCGGCAGATCTTCCAGTATCTGATGCAGCATCCAGTTGGTCCAAGCACGTTCGGTGTTCCTCACCTCGCCCCGGGAGTTGCCAACACGTCGAACTTCGGGGTAGGCCCGGCTCCTAGCACAACAACTACAACCAGCACCACTACTCCGGCAGGATAGAAGAATTGGATCTGCCACGCTTTGCGAAGCAGAGTCTGGTTTTTCGGCGTAATTGGCTGATAACTGGGCGCTGCAGCTACTGACACCAGCTATTTGGGCCCGCAAAGGTCCAGCTACTTCAAGCAGCCGGTGGCATTAGCGGCTAGACTGTAATACAAATGCTGATCAACTGGCAGGACTTCGGTTACCTCATTGGGCTGCTATTGCTCGCGACGTACACCTACGGACGCGAGACGAGTTGCTCTGACCGTGGAGACGAGCTTTGTTCAGCATCAGAAGGATCTCTCGAGCAGCTTTCATGCTCGATTTCTGAGTCGGATAGTGCGCCAACTACTCACAGTATGGATTCCGTGTCTGTTTGGGGTTACAAGCGGTCCATTCCAGAGCGCGCTGCCGGCATGGCAAAATTTAGAAGGGTGATGCCGTATGGCAGAGAAGAACCTCTCGTACGATGGTGCGAGAGCAACTCAGGGTTCATCAGAGGACCAGGCAAAGAGTTCGGGCTCGTCGTCGAGCCAGAGACGGCGGCGGCATGCCGCTAACAGGAGACCAGGCAATCAGCAAACCGGTCCGGTAGCCGTTGAGAAAGAGGCTGTTGCCGGAGCAAGCGGATCGGGTGAAACCGAAGCTGCACCGAAGAAGAGCCGGCCTCCTAGGAGAACGAACCGCAAGCCTGCGGCCGAAGCCACGGAAGAGATTGTAGAACCGCCAGCTCAAGAGGCCCAGCCGCAGCATGCTCCGGGTTACATCGGCCGCATTCGCTCCTCCCTCGCAGGATCGCAACAAGCGAAAAAGGATGGGGTCCCGAATGAGAAAAGGAAGCGTTTGGGGATACTTGGCACCAAGGAGCGTGAAGAAATCCTTTCCAAAGGCCCTGTTCAGTACAGGGCAGAGGAGTTCATGACGGAGCTCGCAGACGTGGAGGCCAAGCCCTCAAGGCGGGTTCACCAAAGATTTGGCCGTCAACGCAAAGGCCGCCCTGTCGGAAGATACCTAATGTGCGTTCACGTACATGAGGGTGTCACGCAAATAGCTGTTCTCGAGGGGCGGACCCTCATAGAGCACTACGTTTCGAAGTCGGAATCGGATCCGAACGCAATTGATGGCAACATCTACCTGGGCAGAGTGACAAATGTTCTTCCAGGCATGGAGGCAGCGTTCGTCGATATCGGCACTCCAAAGAACGCTGTTCTGTACAGGGGTGACGTCCGCTACGAGCGTGAGGACCTTCTCGATGCTGATCAGAGGACGGTCAGAATCGAGCAATTGCTTCGCCCAAAGCAGACAGTAGTCTGCCAGGTGACCAAGAACCCGATTGGCACCAAGGGGGCAAGGCTAACGCAAGAGGTTTCTTTGCCAGGACGGTTCTTGGTGCTGATTCCAAACTCTGAGTCATACGGAATCTCCAAGAGGCTTCCTGACGAAGAGCGCAAGAGGTTGCGAAAAATTCTCGACGAGATCAAGCCAGACGGATTCGGATTGATCGTGCGCACCGCAGCTGAAGGGGCCTCAGTTGATGAGCTGAGGAGGGATACCGAGCATCTGATTGGAATGTGGCGCCGAATCGAGGAGCGCGCGAGAGTGGCTCACGCTCCAGCGCTTCTTTACCAGGAGCCACCTGTTGCGGTTCGAGTTATTCGCGAGGAGTTCAATCGAAACTATCGGGGTGTCATCATTGACGATCGGACGCTATACGAAGAGGTGTCGATGTACGTTTCTTCGATCACCCCTGAACTCGCAGATAGGGTCGAGTATTACGACACCGAGAGGCGTGCGTTACCCCTATTCGAGCAGTTTCATGTGCATGAGCAGCTGCACAAAGCATTAGGCCGGAAGGTTTGGCTGCCCTCTGGAGGCTCGCTCATCATTGACAGGGCAGAAGCCCTGACGGTGATTGATGTGAACACTGGCAAGAACGTTGGCTCTCACTCACTTGAGGAAACCATTCACAGGAACAACCTTGAAGCAGTAGAAGAGGTTGCGCGACAGTTGCGCTTGAGGGACATAGGAGGCATCATCGTCATCGATCTGATCGACATGATGATAAAAGCCAATCAAGAAGACGTAATGCGCGCCTTTCGCGAGGCTTTGGCGCGCGACAAGACCAAGACACAGGTGTTTGACATGTCGGAGCTGGGGTTGGTCGAGATGACGAGACAGCGTGTTTCTGAGGGATTGGTGGAGTCTTTTTCAACAGTTTGTCCGACTTGTGAAGGAAGAGGCATAATTTTTGACCCATCTCTCCTTTAGCGCGGGTACAATGTAACACCTATGTATGCGGTGATCACAACAGGTGGCAAGCAAGAAAAGGTTTCACAAGGGCAGGTCGTCAATGTCGAGCTGCTTGGAGTGGACGAGGGAGGCGATGTCACGTTCAAGCCGATTCTCATTGTGGATGGCGAGAACGTGATAACCGAGGGTCCGGAGCTCTCTTCAGCGTCCGTGACAGGCAAGGTCGTCCGGACGGCGAAGGGGCCGAAAATAGTGGGCTTCAAGTATCGTTCGAAGTCTAGGTACCGACGCAAGTGGGGACACAGGCAGAAGTATTCCGTCGTGGAGATCACAGGGATAAACAAGTAGCGTCGTGTGCGGGTCCTTGCGTGGCCGAGTGAGTGCAGGGATTTTTACAGGGACTCCAAGGAGAGTTTAGATGTCAAAGACCAAGGGCGGTGGCTCAACTAGGAATGGCCGTGATTCTCAGGCGCAGAGGTTGGGCGTCAAGATCTTCGACGGCATGACCGTCAAGGCGGGAGCCATTCTGGTTCGCCAACGTGGAACAAAGTTTCATCCCGGTGTGAACGTGGGAAGAGGAGGGGATGACACTCTCTTCGCAACGTCCGAGGGGAAAGTGAAGTTCGGAGACAGGAGAGGTCGCCGGATAGTTGACGTTGTCACAGAAGGCATAGTCAACTAGTTCGAACCAGTTCCAAACGCAGTTCTAGATCAGATACCTACCTGACCTCGGAGCATCTGCTTTGCAGAATGTGCCGAGGTCTTTTGAATTTTGAGGCTGTATGTCAAGTTTTGTCGATAGGGCGCAGATCCATGTGAAGGCCGGCAATGGGGGTGCTGGCTGTGTCTCTTTTAGAAGGGAAGCGCACGTGGAAAAAGGTGGCCCAGATGGCGGGGACGGAGGTAACGGCGGGGACGTGTGGCTCCAGGCGTCCTACGACACTGCCTCGCTCTTTCTGTTCCGGGATTTCCCTCACAGATCTGCGGAGAACGGTACTCATGGAGCGGGTAAGAAGAAGCATGGCATTAGCGGCAAAGGCATTATCGTGGACGTCCCGGTGGGAACCGTCGTCAAGGATCTTAGCGGCCGCACTCTTTGCGACTTGAGTGCCCCTGGAGCGAAGTGGCTGGCGGCCAAGGGCGGACAGGGTGGAAGGGGGAATACCAGGTTTCTCTCAAACTTCAAACGTGCGCCCGGCTTCGCTGAACAGGGTGAGGCTGGCGAAGAGCACTGGTACAACCTTGAGCTGAAACTGGCAGCGGATGTTGCAATAATTGGATTTCCGAACGTTGGCAAGTCGACGCTCATTTCGGTAATTTCGGCTGCCAAGCCCAAGATCGCAGACTACCCCTTTACCACGCTGGTGCCGAACCTTGGCGTAGTTCACCTCGGTGGCAGAGAGGACTTTTCTGAGTTCGTCGTTGCTGACATTCCAGGCTTGATCGAGGGTGCGAGCCGGGGAAAAGGTCTTGGCCACGAGTTTTTGCGGCACGTAGAGCGAGCGCGAGCACTCCTTATACTAGTCGACGCCTCATCGACGGCTGAAGCGTTGCCAGAAGCTCAGCTGGAAGTCTTGATCAGGGAGCTGGGAGCATACATGCCAGAGCTCGTTGACCGGCCTAGGTTAGTCGCGGCTTCGAAGCTGGACAGCGCAGATCCAGATGTCGTCAGGTCTCTGATTGAACGAAAGGTGATTTCCCTTGCTTTCTCTTCGTTGACAGGCGATGGGATCGTTGACCTCGTCAACGAGTTGGCGAAGTTGGTGAAAGCGACTCGACAGACGAGGGAGGTTGTGAGCGAGGAGGTGGCGATACATCGGCCTTTTTCGAAAGGATTCCGGATTTCGAGAGATCCTGATGGTGCATTCAGGGTTGAGGGAAGGGTCGCAGAAAGGGTGGTTGCGCTTTCCAATATCACAACACCCGAGGCTATCGACTATATTCAATCACATTTGAAGAAACTTGGCGTCGACAAAGCGTTGAGGCGAAGTGGTGCTCGTGATGGCGATGAGGTCAGGATAGCCGGCTTTAGCTTTGACTACCAGGAGAATGCGTAGGAGGTATCTGTTGCGACTCGTTGTAAAGCTTGGATCCTCCTCAGTCACTGGCCCTGACGGCTCCATCTCGCACGGAATCCTAAAGGCGGTGTCGTCGCAGATCGCCAAGCTTAGAACCGCTGGCCATTTTGTAGTCATTGTGAGCTCGGGAGCAATTGCCTCAGGCTTGTACACCTTGGGAATCGTAGATCGCAGGCCTAGCGATCTGGCTGTGTTGCAGGCGATTTCTGCCGTTGGGCAATCGCGTTTGATGGCAGCGTACAACCAGGCCCTGGGTGAATATGGCCTGATTGCCGGTCAGGTTCTGCTAACGCCATTGGACTTTGTCAACCGCCAACAGTACCTCCATGCCAGGCAGACACTCGAAAAGCTGCTCGATCTCGGAGTAGTCCCCGTGGTTAACGAGAATGATGCCATCGCTGATGACGAGATCCGTTTCGGTGACAATGATCGAATCGCTGCTCTTGTAGCGAACTTGATAGCTGCAGACCTTCTCGTGCTTCTCACCGACCAAATGGGTGTCTATACCTCGGACCCGAGAGTAGACGCGGCCGCCTCTTTGGTTGAGGAGATTGACGAGATTTCAGAAGTGCTAAAGGAGGCTGCTGGGGGCCCTGGCACGGAGCGGGGATCTGGAGGCATGGCTTCGAAGCTTCAGGCGGCCTCAATTGCATCCTGGTCGGGAGTTGACGTGCTGATAGCCAGCGCTTCAAGGGATTCTGTGCTTGAAGAGGCCTGTGAGCGAAAGCCTGGACTGGGTACATTCATCAACAGACGGCCCTCTCGACTAAGCGCGCGCAAGCTCTGGATCGCATTTGCAAATCCTCCGGTAGGGCGTGTGTTCATTGACGAGGGTGCAAGAAATGCAGTGGTCGACCGATCAAAGTCTCTTCTAAGCGTCGGCGTCCGGTCATTCGACGGTGCATTTGGAACGGATGATCCTGTTGAGATATGCGACCTAAGCGGGAAGGTGATAGCGAAGGGCCTCGTGAGGATTTCCTCTGACGATCTAAGGCTGGTCGTCGAGGACAGGGTTCCTGGCAGCGCCACCAGTTCTAGTATTCTGGTCCATAGGGACGATTTGGTGGTATTGGTTAGCTGAGATTTTGGTGTCTCACAAGGCCCTTCACATACTCAAAGCAGGTGACGAATGTCCAAGACAGACAACGCTTCGAAAAGCGCCTCAGAGCAAACACTTTTGGATCAGGCGAAAGAGGTGAAAGATGCAGCAAGACATCTTGCTCTAGCTTCGACTGCCCAGAAGAATGAGGCCTTGGAGCTCTGTGCAAGTCTGCTGATCGATAGGACTGATGCTGTCCTGGCAGCTAACCAGAAAGATATCGAGAGAGCCCGAGAATCTGGTACGTCGACAACTGTGATAGATCGGCTCATGCTGAACAAGGCCCGCATCGATTCCATGGCTAAGGGACTGAGAGATGTTGCGGCGTTGGCTGATCCCGTGGGCGAGATTGCTGAAGGCTGGGTGCGGCCAAACGGTCTCCAAATTCGCAAGGTTCGTGTTCCTCTCGGCGTAATCGGAATCATCTATGAGAATCGGCCTAACGTTACCTCTGATGCTGCGGCGCTATGCCTCAAGAGCGGCAACTCCGCATTTTTGCGAGGATCTTCAGGCGCGATCGACTCAAATTTGGAGATCTCGAGCATACTCTCAGAAGGTTTGAAAAAGGCTGGTCTTCCGTCGGCAGCAGTCACACTCGTCAGGGACACCTCCAGGGAGTCGGCAACCGAGTTCATGAAACTCAGGGGCTACATAGACTGCTTGATCCCTCGTGGCGGTCCCTCGCTGGTCGCCGCGATAGTCGAGAATGCAACGGTGCCTTATGTCATAGATGGAGATGGCAACTGTCACATATACGTTGACGAGACAGCAGATCTCGATATGGCGGTGGAAATTATCGCGAATGCTAAAGTGCAGAGACCTTCGGTCTGCAACGCAGTTGAGACGGTCCTGCTGCATGAGACAGTGATTGGCGATCTTCTGCCCAGGCTTGAGGAGCGCATGCCGACGGTGGAATTCCGGGCTGACCAAGCCTCTAGGAGGTTCCTCGAGAGGTCCGTCTTGGCCACCGAAGAGGATTATGCACGGGAGTTTCTAGATCTGATCCTAGCAGTCAAGACCGTGACAGGCCTGGACGAGGCGATCAATCATATCAGGCGATTTGGTTCAGGGCACTCTGAGGCGATTGTCACCAACGACTATTCCGCGTCTAAGAGATTTGTCGCAGAGGTCGATGCCGCTGCGGTGCTTGTCAACGCTTCTACTCGCTTTGTCGATGGAGGAGAGGTTGGTTTTGGGGCGGAGATCGGCATAAGCACGCAAAAGCTTCATGCAAGGGGTCCGATGGGATTGAGGGAGCTGACTACCGAGAAGTTCGTAATTGAGGGCAACGGTCAGGTAAGAGCGTGAGTGAGCAAACGCAGGGATTCCGGTTTGCTTCCTCCTTCCAGGCGGGGGAGCTCCTTTCAAGCGTCGGTTACCTTCCAAGTGTCGAGATTTCGTCTATCTTGTTCCTGGCGGACCGCCTGAAGAAGCCGATCCTGGTGGAAGGGCCTGCTGGCACTGGAAAGACCGAGCTTGCAAAGAGCACGGCTAAAGCGCTTGGGGCGCGGCTAATCAGACTCCAATGTCACGAGGGTATCGACGAATCAAAGGCTTTGTACGAATGGAATTACAAGAAGCAGTTGCTTCACATCCAGGCTGACCGCAGGAGCGAGTCCTGGAAGGAAGTGGAGGCAAACATCTTTTCTGAGGAGTTCCTGCTTGAGCGGCCCTTACTTCAGGCCATCCGGGCGAAGGATCCGGTCGTACTGCTTATTGATGAGGTCGATCGGGTGGAGATAGAGACAGAGGCTCTGCTTTTGGAGGTTCTGAGCGACTATCAAATATCGATTCCCGAGCTGGGCACGGTGGTGGCCAACCAGATTCCCCTCGTTTTCCTGACTTCGAATAACACCAGAGAGCTGTCAGAGGCACTCAAACGCCGATGCCTATTCCTCTTTCTCGATTACCCAGACAAAGAAAGGGAGATGGAGATTGTCCTGTCGAAAGTGCCGGGAGTCTCCAAAATGCTCGCTGACTCGATCGTGTCTTTCGTTGGGTCGCTCAGAGAACTTGATCTGAAGAAGCGGCCCAGTATATCAGAGACCCTCGACTGGGCATTGACACTTGTGAATCTCGGGCTCGACGAGGTGGATGAATCTGTCGCAAAGAACACTCTGAACGTGCTTTTGAAGTATCGCTCTGACATCGTCAAGGCTTCAAAGGGAATCCTTTCGAGTTGAGAGTCTGGGATGATAGAGCGAGTCATTGAATTCTCCGATGCATTGCGCAGGGCAAAAGTTCCTGTTTCGCTTCTGGAGTCGATTGACGCGTCTCGAGCCCTTGCTACCGCGGACGTTTTGGACAGGCGGGAGGTGAAGGCATTTCTGTCATCCACTCTTATCAAGGATCACGGCTACCAGAAGGTCTTCGATCGGTTATTCGACATCTATTTTTCTCCAAGCACATATGAACACAGGGTAGATGAAAGCAGCATGTTGGCTGCGGAGCCAGAGCTGGATGGTGTATTTGAAGACGTGGCCGATGCAGAGCTGAGGGATCTGATGGTGGACAGCATCCTCAGGGGAGATGAAGCAGAGCTGAAAAGCTTGGTTGCTTCGGCCGTAACCAAGTTCGCAGGAATCGAACCCGGCAGGCCTGTCGGTGGAGTCTATTACGCGTTCAAAACGCTACGCCGTCTCGATATCGATGCCCTTAGGAATTCGATATTTGACGCTCGCATAGCCCAGATGGACGGTGAGGATTCTCTCGGAGTAAAGCTGCTGAATCACGATATCGATCGGATTCTGGAGCGAGTGAGAAAGCTCGTTGACGACGATATACGTCGCAGGATCGTCAGTGATAGGGGCGCGGAAGCGGTCGCGAGAAGTCTGCGCGCCACTCTGCCAGAGGATATTGACTTCATGCACGCAAATGAGGAGGATCTCCAAGAGATCAGCAGGGCGTTGGCGCCATTGGTGCGCAAGCTTGCATCAAGGATTGGTCACAGGAGGCGAAAGGGGCATCGCGGATCGCTGGATTTCCGCAAGACCTTCAGGCGTTCTATTGCAAACGGTGGAATACCAGCAGAGCTTTTTTTCCACAAACCATTCCAGACGAAACCAGAGATCATTGTCGTTGCTGACATCTCGGGCTCGGTGGCATCTTTCGCCCGCTTCACTTTATCTATGGTTTACGCAATGTCTGAGCAGTTCTCGAAGGTGCGGAGCTTTGTATTCATCGACGAGATCGACGAGGTCACCGGCATTTTCGAAGCTAGCGACGATCTTGCGGAAGCCCTGAAGAAGGTGAGTGCGCGAGCCAAGGTAGTTTGGATGGACGGCCACAGCGACTATGGAAGAGTAATGGAGAGCTTTGTCGAGAGATGGGGCGACGAGATAACTCACAAGTCAACTGTCATCTTCTTGGGTGATGCCCGCAACAACTACCATCCTTCGAAGGCGCACCTCCTTGCTTTGGTCCGGACGAATGCTCGCGCACTCTACTGGTTGAATCCCGAGCCATCTGCCTACTGGGACACCGGTGACTCGATCATGTCTCATTACAGCGTGTATTGTGACTCTGTGGATGAGTGCCGAAATCTCAGGCAGCTCCAGTCCTTTGTAGAAAGATTGATATAGTTCGACGTGCAAGGGAGCAAAGTTGTTGCACACGACAAAACTGGTGCTGGTGAGACATGGAGCGTCACGTTCCACCGAGATCGAAATCGTCGGAGGCCACTCGGGATGCAGGGGTCTGAGTGTCGAGGGTGTCCTCCAGTCTGAACGTCTTTCCAGACGATGGCTGCGCAATCCTCCGTTTGATAGGGATCTTGCCTTTGGTGGCGCATACTGCTCGTCGATGCGAAGAGCCCAGGATACTGCCGCAATTGTCCTTTCAACCTTGGAACTCTCTCTGACAGGGTCCTCCTGCGATCTCTGTGAGATACATCCAGGGGTTGCCGATGGAATGTCCTGGACAGATGTAGCAGAGAAGTTCGGCCAGATAGATGTTTTTGCCGATCCGGACAAGTCCATAGCGCCAGGGGCTGAGAGCTGGAATCAGATGCGGGATCGAGTAATGAGGTTCCTCTCTCTGCTCGCCGAAAAGCATCGTGACGAGACTGTTCTGGTGTTTGCACACAAAGGTGTTATTGACGCCACGGTCGCGACCTGGCTGAACGGATCACCCAGAGTCCTTGGGGCAGGTACAGGCAATACCGGTATAACGACGTGGCTAGTTCGTACAGATGGGCGCGGGGCCATCGATCCCGCGCTCATCTCATACAATGACTGTGGCCACCTGGAACAGGCCTAGCAAGCGTAGTCAATTCCCACGTTGTAGGTGTAGTTCTCTCCAATTTGGACAAGCCATGGTGTCCCTCCTGCGAACCAGAGCGCAGAGTTGGTGCATGCAGCCTGCTGGTAGTCCGGTGCGGCGATCCAGATTGGCTGAGGGTTTGTGCTAGATCCCAACGTGAGGCCGCCAGTTATTTGTGCCCACTGATACGCGGTCGAGTAAATGCCGACTAAAGCACCCTGCGAGTGGAGGTATTGCATTGCACCTTGAATCACCAGGTTATTGATTTGGATGTCGGTCGACCACGGGCCGCCCGTTTCGACATCGATCCACCAAATGTTTGAGGAGATTCCCAGGCTCTTGGCATTTTCCAGCGAGTGCTCGGCCTCGTTCCATCCATAGTTGGTCGCTTGGCAGAGGTAATTGGTTGCTGCACAGTTCCCGGCAGGGCCGCTGAGATACACCGAGGAGCTCGGAGCTATCTGCCACTTTCCGGCGTTGAAAGGTGCACCGATGAATGTATATAGCTGCAGATTGCTTCCTGATGCCGCCGCCTCTTCCTTGAAGATGGTGGGATTCCTGTTGTCCAAGAATGGATAGCCATCCGACTCTACAATCGTGATAGTCCCGAGGGACGGAGGCACTGAGGTGGTGTAGTTGCTCATGTCGTACCCTGTGGTGTGCGGTATGAAGGGGTTCACGGCCATGTCTGCAGCTATGGCAATGATAGGTGCAGGAATCTTCTTGCCTCCCATCGAGCCGTAGAAGGTGGCGTCACCAAAGGAGAAGATCCCGCCGTCGGACGCAACCATCCAGTAGCCCGATCCGTCTTGGGTGGAAGCCATGCCAACTATCGGCTTGTTCAGGGACTTGCCTCCCATCGAGCCGTAGAAGGTGGCATCACCAAAGGAGAAGATCCCGCCGTCCGAGGCGACAAGCCAATATCCTTTTCCGTCCGGCGTTGCAGCCATGCCAACTATCGGCTTGTTCAGGGACTTGCCTCCCATCGAGCCGTAGAAGGTGGCATCACCAAAGGAGAAGATCCCGCCGTCCGAGGCGACAAGCCAATATCCTTTTCC
>JAJZBG010000022.1:21769-33478 GCA_021799035.1 Actinomycetes bacterium
GGCTTGCCTCCCATGGAGCCGTAGAAGGTGGCATCACCAAAGGAGAAGATCCCGCCGTCCGAGGCGACGAGCCAATATCCGTGCCCATCCGGCGTTGGCGCCATCCCCACGATTGGATGCACGGGATGGTACTGGGCTGCCGATCCCAACGCCAGAGTCCCGAAGTTGTAGGTGGAGCCATCTGTGCCTGCCATCCAGTACCCGCCCAGAGACGACGAAGTGAGGGCACTGTTTCTTAGAGTTGAGGTTCCTCGAGTTGAGTTGCTGATCACATAGCCGAGGCTGGCGATCAAAAGTAGTGAAGCCAGCGTTCTTACTGCTTTATAAACGTGGGCGCGCCCGAACAAACGAGCACCACGCGGCTCTTCCATGAGTTCTTTATACATAGACCCCTGTACCTAGGTTGTCAATCCGTGACGTGGTCAGGCGGATTTTTTGGCGAGTTTAGGTTTGTTCTGCTCGACAGCTAAGTCTATCCCACAAGGGCCTTTGGATGGCAATTATTGAAACACTAAATCAGCATTTCGGCGACTTGATATGCAAGGTCAAGGGACTGCCTCCCATTGAGCCTGGGGTCGCAAATTGTACTGTAGTTTAGGTCAAGTTCATGCTCAAAAACCTCTTCGGCTCCGCCCAGGCATTCGGTCACGTTCTCTCCTGTGAGTTCGATATGCACGCCTCCGGGCCATGTGCCCAGGTCCTTGTGAACCTCGAAGAAGCCTTTCAACTCCTTCAAGATCACGCCAAAGCGCCTGGTCTTGAGACCGGAGCCTGAGCTCGAGAAGGTGTTGCCGTGCATGGGATCCGAAGTCCAAAGCACTGGATGACCCTCCTCTCTGACAGCCTGAACAAGTGGTGGAAGCAGGTCTGTTATCTTGTCGGCTCCCATTCGCGTGATGAGGGTAAGGCGCCCGGGGATCCGATCGGGATTGAGCTTCTCGCAGATGCCGAGCACTTCATTCCTGGTCGTGGCAGGGCCAATTTTGCAGCCAAGCGGATTTGAGATTCCCGATGCGAATTCGAGGTGGGCGCCATTCAAATCCCTAGTTCTCTCTCCAATCCAGAGCGTGTGCGCCGAAAGGTCGAACCACTTGCCAGAAGCCGGGTCCCTTCGGGTCAATGCGGATTCGTAACCGAGCAGTAGCGCTTCGTGACTTGTCCAGAAGTTGACCTGTTGAAGAACCCGCTCTTTAGAGAGGTTGATTCCGCAGGCTGCCATGAACCTCAGCGCCCGCTCGATTTCAAAGGCTACGGTCTCGTATCGCTGGCCTTCGGCGCTAGAGGACACAAACTCTTGGTTCCAGGTGTGAACCTTAGAGAGATCGGCGAATCCGCCCTTTGTAAGTGATCGAATCAGATTCAAGGAGGAGCCTGACTGATTGTAGGCCTGAATCATTCTCGATGGATCGGGAATTCTCGAGTTGAAATCCGGTTGTTCGGAGTTGACTATGTGGCCGCGAAACGATGGAAGTTCGAGGTCACCGTACTTTTCTATCGGGCTGGAACGAGGCTTGGCGTACTGGCCTGCTATTCTGCCGACCTTTATTACGGGGACGCCTGTTGAGTAGGTGAGAACCACGGCCATTTGAAGAATCACCTTCAGCTTGTGCTGAATTGTCTGGGCTGAATGGTCGAGAAATGACTCAGCGCAGTCTCCAGCTTGCAGAAGGAAGGCTTTGCCCTGGGTGGCCAGGGCAAGTGCAGACTGAAGGGATTTGATCTCGTTCACGAAAACTAGCGGGGGATAGGTTGCGAGCTCTTTCAGTATTGCTTCGGACTCTCCAACATCCGGCCATTCCGGCTGTTGGAGAGCGGGAAATTCCTTCCAGCTCGTGGGATTCCAATTTGTCTGCATACTGAAGGTTTCCTCGTTCGCACCATGCGAAATCGCCAGTAAAAGGCTCGCTGATCCCCCTGGGGATATTCCGCTTCGATTGACATGTAGTCTTTACCTACACGATAAAGGTTTCCGAGCGATTGGCCAACGAAAATGAAGCGATTTAGATTTGGTGTTCAGGCATCTGGACCTACAGATGCCGGAGACCAGTGGGTTGAGATTGCAAGGCGCGCGGAGTCGCTTGGATACAGCTCTCTTTTAGTTCCCGACCATCTGGACAACGATCAGTTCTCCCCAGTCGTTGCGATGACTGCAGCAGCTATGGCAACGTCGACGCTTCGGGTAGGTTCGCTCGTGTTTGATAACGACTACAGGCACCCTGTTGTCTTGGCTAGAGAGATGGCGACCCTGGATGTAATCAGTCAAGGGCGTCTGGAGGTCGGGATGGGGGCTGGCTGGAGGCGGAGTGATTACGACCAGTCCGGAATAGTCTACGACCGTCCTGGGATCCGCATTGGACGCCTTTCCGAAGCGCTCGAGATCATGTCGTCGATGTGGAGAGACGGCAGTGCTACGTTCAGGGGAAACCATTATATTGTCGAGGGCGCAATAGGAATGCCGCGGCCATTCAGCCCCAATGGTCCTCCGTTGACCATAGGCGGGGGCGGACGCAAGATACTCGAACTTGCCTCCCGTCACGCCCAGATCGTGGGTATCAACGCCTCGCTCACTGCTGGGGTGATAAATGCGGATGTAGTTGACTCAGCTTCGCCAGAGAGGTTCCTCGAACGGATCGAGTGGGTCAGGCAATCGTCTGAGAATAGATTTGACCAGATCGAATTGCAGTGCCTGACCTTAGTGGCGCAAGTTGTCAGGAATAGCTATTCTTGGCTCAGTGAAGTTGCGCCTGCATTCGGGGCTACTGCAGAGCAGGCTATGGAGACACCGATCGTGCTGGCGGGGCCCGTGAATGAGATAATTGAGACCCTGCAGGCGCGACGAGAGCGTTTCGGATTCTCGTATTGGGTGATTCACCAGCAGGAGATGGAGGACTTCGCCCCAGTTGTTGCCGCTTTGGACGGGAAATGAGGCAGGCAGGCTAGTGCGGATCGGAATATTTGGCGGAACCTTCGACCCTATTCACGTTGGGCACTTGGCAGCAGCAGTCAATGCCAAGGCAGGGGCGCATCTCGACAAAGTACTCATGGTTGTTGCCAATATTCCCTGGCAAAAGGAGGGGCTGCGAAAAGTGCAGCCAGCCAGCGAGAGGCTTGCGCTGGTCGAGGCGGCAGTGTCCGGAGTCGAAGGATTGGAGGCCAGTGATATAGAGATTCAGCGTGGAGGCAAATCCTATACCATCGACACTGTTCTTGAAATCAAAAAGCTGTTTCCTGACGATGATCTGTTCCTAATAATCGGGGCAGACGTTGCTTACGAGCTCGATACCTGGGATCGGGTGGATGACCTGGCCGATCTAGTGACGCTGGTCATTGTCAATCGACCGGGATCGGTAAGGCCAGACAATCTTGGAGAGCGATGGAATTATCTCGAGGTTGAAGTCCCGTCTTTGGATATTTCTTCAACGGATCTGCGGGCAAGGGCAATCGAAGGAAGGCCTCTTGACTACCTGATACCATCCGCTGCAATCCGTTACATCAGAGAGCACAATCTGTACGGTCCTAGGGAAACCTAGCTGTCAATATCGGTGGGCTTGCTTGTAATTACAGCAAAAGCTCTCTAAAATTAACTTAGATGTTAAAACTCCTCATTAGCGGGAAACGGATTTGACTGGAAGTCGCCGGTCACGCACAGCTTCGTTCGCTGTTGTTTCCAGCTCATCTACGTTCACAATCTTTCCTCGGCTCAACTTCTCCGCCAGCACGACGGATCCTGAGATTGTTGCATGCCGTCTTGGCGGTTCTTCCGTTGAAGCTCATGGGGATCGATGGCAAATCTGCATTCATCACCTGATTAGAAAGGGTATTGACAAACTTGAACGACACTGAAGTGCGAGTTAGTGTTCCACAACACCTTGCGACTAGCGACGCCAAAGCTCTGGCTGTGATTTCGGCACGTGCCGCATACGAGAAGAAGGCTACGGACCCGAAAGTTCTGGAGCTCGGAGAGCTCATCGGTATAACCGATTATTTCGTTGTATGCTCCGCAGCTAACGATCGGCAGATCAAGACGATTGTCGAAGAGATTGAGAAGGTTGCCAAAGCATCCCTTGGGGTGAAACCGCGGGCAGTAGAGGGCCTTGCTGGGGCGTCATGGGTCCTTATTGACTTCGGCGACGTTGTGGTCCACGTCATGAGTGAAGAGTCCCGAGGATTCTATGCCCTAGAAAGGCTGTGGTCTGACGCGCGCTTTGTTGACTGGGAGGATGTTGCCTAGGAGAAATCTGGCGACGAACTCTTTTGTTTTTTGAGTTCAAAGAAAGCCCCGTTTTTTGCAAACACCGTGAATGCGTCCCAAAGGTCGGCAGCTTCGTCGCCTCGCAGCGTCCGAGTGAGCAGAGGGCCAGAAAACGTAACAGGGGTATCGCTTTCCAGTACAAGTAGAGGGACGCCTATCTCATCAGTGCCATAGAGTGCGAGCACTTCATCCATGAATTTGCGGATTGGCAGGTCCATCTCCTCGCTATTTTCGTGATAATGAAGATCGGCAGGCCACTGAGCTGCAATTAGGGCGTCCGCAATCGAGGACTTGGCGCCAAGGCCCTGGACATGAAACTGAGTCCCAAGCGCATTATAGAACCTGCCTATTGAGTCCATGTCAGCGATGTTTTCTGACTTCGCAGCCTCTATCACTCTTAGAGCCCTTAGGCCTAGCCGCATTCCCGGTCTATACTGTGCAGGAACGTCCAAACCGGTATTTTTGATTTCAAGAGAGAATGGCTTCCACGCAATTTCCAAATCGCGAAGTTGCTGAACCTCGGTCAACCATCTAGAGGTCAGCCAGCACCAAGGGCATGAAGGATCGAAATAGAAGCTGACTCGCACACCAAACCTTTCAATAGAACCTTAATATCTTGTTCTAGCAGATACACAGAACAAAGAGCGCAGAAAGAGGCGACGAAACCATAGAGTTGAGGTACCGATGACTCCAGACAATGGCTTGTTGTATTTTGAATCTTGCCACACCTCGTGGTGCTTCGATGAAGCGAATCTGAGGTTCAAGCGGATACCGCGACCTCGGTCAGGTCAGGCTGGCTCCACTGATTTTGCATTGGCGAAGTGGGAAAGATATTTCGAACTGAGCTTCAGCGAAGATACCGATGCATTCACTGTTGTCCTCAACGAAGCTGAGTCCAAGCTCTTGAGGTCGTGGCGCCATTCGGAGACCTGTAGCCATTGTTTTGGCGGTGAGTCGGATTTTGAGACAGAGGAGATTTCTGTAAGCCAACTGAACAGGCTGTTGGAAATCGAAGACTCCTAGTACCCCGTCGCAGAGTTCGAAGGCCACGTTGTTGGAATCGTCGAGTTTCCGCTGCAGCCATCGGGTTCCCTCGCAGACTGGGGAAACACGATCATGTCTTGGGGAGTTCGGGTGAGTTCGCTGCTTTAGCATCGGTGCCTTTGTTGGTCTCCGGTGACTCTGCGTCGCTAGTGCTGTCTTTGCTTCTAATCCCGCCTGTAGTGTCGATGAACGCGGCTTTGCGCAGGGGCACTTCCTTGACTGCGAATGCGAGTAGAAATGCTACCAGCGCAATCGGGACCGCAACGAGGAAGACGGTGTGAAGCGAGTGGGAGAACGCCTGGGTAAAGCCGTCCTTTATTGGTTTGGGCAAGTGGTCAAGAGCTGAGGGGCTTGCTGCAATATTGCCACTGTTGAGGCTCTTGAGCACACTTGCTGGAAGGTATTTCGGCAGATTCTTGGTTAGCTGAGCATTGAATATTGCGCCAAAGATGGCGACGCCGAAAGAACCGCCAATCGACCTAAAGAAGGTGGCTGTAGAGGTTGCTGTTCCTAAATACTCGTACGGCACCGCATTCTGGACTGCGATTACAAGCACCTGCATGACTCCACCAATGCCAAGTCCCAAAATGAACATGAAGAGTGAAGCTTCAAAGAGGCTAGTGCTCACTGTCATCAGCGAGAGCAGGTAAAGGGCGAGAGTGACTACGGCACTTCCGAAAATCGGAAATACCTTGTACTTTCCTCGCTTGGTGATCAATTGCCCGCTGACCACTGAGGTCCCAACGAGGCCGATCATCAAAGGCATGAGCTCCAGGCCTGAAGCAGTTGGCGAGGCGCCAAAAACCGTTTGCAAATAAGTGGGAAGGTAGATGATAGCACCGAACATGGCGAAGCCAACGATGAAGCCGAGCGCTGATGTAACCGAGAAGACTGAGTTTCTGAACAGATGCATTGGCACTAACGGTTCCGCTGCCTTGCGTTCCACCAGCACAAAGACAACCAACAGCAGAACGCCCCCAATGGTTAGCGCAATTATCGTTGCAGAGAGCCATGGGTAGGTTGTCCCGCCCCATGTGGTCATGAGAATGAGTCCTGTCACTGCGGCGCCCATGAGCACCGTGCCAAGGTAGTCGATTCTGTGCGATTTTCTCGACTTTGGCAGGTGAAGCACCGTCGCAATAGCTGTCAGCGCGAGCACTCCGATGGGGAGGTTGATGTAGAAAACCCATCTCCAGCTGAGGCTATCAGTGAAGAATCCGCCCAAAAGTGGGCCAGCGACTGACGCAAGACCAAATACGGCACCAAAATACCCCTGATACTTTCCACGCTCTCTGGGCGATACAACATCACCGATGATGGACTGAGAACCGACTATGAGACCCCCACCGCCAATTCCCTGGAGGGCTCTGAACAGGATGAGCTGGGTCATATTCTGGGACAGGCCTGACAGGGCGGAGCCAGCCAGGAATATCACAATGGAGATCTGAAATAGCTTTTTTCTTCCATATAGGTCTCCTAATTTTCCCCAGAGAGGAGTGGATACCGTTGACGTGATCAGGTACGCCGTGACCACCCACGACAGGTGATTCAAGCCTCCGAGGTCGCCGGCAATCGTTGGCAGAGCCGTCGCAACGATCGTTTGGTCGAGCGCCGACAGTAGCATTGCAAGCATCAATGCGCCAATGATCAGCACTACATTGGATTGGTGCCCCGCTGGAATTGAAGAGTCGAGGATGTCACTAGTTGAAGAATCACTTGGCTGCGAGCTCATTTGTTGCCTTTTCGAGGTATCTCTTGAAGCGACGAAGTTTTGTTGGACTGGTTCTCTATACTAGGGCATGTAGTCACCGTAATCTCAAAATGAGACATAAAGATCTCATCGCGTTTGGGTCTGGCGATGGAGCATCAAACAGGCTCGAGGGGATTCGACCTTGGAACAATCGAGTTGCGACGCAAGACAATCAAGTTTCCGGACGCATCTATTGAGGGAATCTGGGCGTAGTGCGATTTTGAGCAGCGCTGCACTGGTTCTATCCGAGGGTGGGCTGTCAATGTCGATGTCTGAGGTTGCCGAAGCCATTGGCGTTGCGAGGGCTACTCTCTACCGATATTTTCCCAACAGGCAGGCACTTTTGGATGCGATAGGGGCGCACGCCATAGAGGAGCTTCGTCAGCTGGTATCTGAGGCAGGTGATTCTGAGCTGTCCATGAGGGAGAGCCTGTCGCGAATAGCGAGAGCCGTGATGGTCAAAGCCGGGGTTGCGCTGATGCTGATTCGAGAGCCAGAGGTGATGGACAGGTCCATCGTTGAAGAGAGATTCGTGGCGCAAGTCGACATGATGGTAAGAAAGGCCCAAGATGCCGGCTTGTGCAGCAACGAGCTTTCAAGTAGAGCCATCACGCTGATGTTTCTGGGACTGCTCCGTTCGGGAATAGTGTTGGTCGCCGAAGGTTCGAGAACTGCCGAAGAGGCTGCAGCCGACGTGGTGCGAGTCTTTTTCGACGGTGTCGAAGTGAACCACTAGGTATCGCACGCCTTGGCGAGATAGATCGTCATTCAAAGCGCAACTAAGGAAATCACACGGGCAGGGTTATTAGTGACAAGACCGCAGCTCGCTTGTCTAGTTGATTCCTGCCAGGATGACGCAACTCTACTAGTGATTTTCAGCTCGGCTGATCGGGAGAGGCTGGAAGCTCCGGGTTGTTGAGGTAGCCATCGATCGAGTTCCCATTAGCCTGCGTGCTTGACAACATGGCATCGGCAGCGGGAGCCAAGCCGTTGTCCGTGCGTTCCAGCGCCGAGTGCAGATGGCCAATGGTTGAGCCGGCTTCTTCGTGCACAAAGCGCTTCCCTCTCATCGCCGAGGCAATTGCTGCAATCAGACTCATCACGGCAGCAAATGTAAGCACAAGAACGAGGCCGTGTTTGAACGGGGCGCCAATCAGTTGCGGGAAGAAGGATCTGCCGGTAAGGTCAGCAGCCTGTGCAGGGGGTAGCTGTGCCAGAATCTTAGGGCCCAGAAGGCTTCGTAGCGGGTTATACCCTAAAAATGCGGCGAATAGATAGCCAAGTGGTGGCAGATGGGAAAGGTTGGCGGCCGTTTGGGCTGGTATTCCGTGTGTTACTAGGCCGGTGTACATGGAGCTGGGGACCTTGGCATTGAGTCCAAATACCATCAGGGTGAAAAATAGTCCCATGGATAGTGGCATTCCGGCGCTGCCAAAGGTGACTCTCATTCCAGAGCCGGCTCCGCGCTCTCTGGCAGGAAGGGAGTTCATGATTGAGGCGGTATTTGGTGATGCAAACAGGCCCATCGCCATCCCGCTGACAAGCATTACTAATGCGAAAGGCACATAGGCAAAGTTTGGCGGGAAGGCCATCATTGCCACGTACATAATCGCGGACAGCACCATTCCGGCGGTAGCAAATGGTCTGGCTCCCCAGCGATCTGAGAGCTTTCCGGCAATCGGTCCAGCGACCACAAATCCCAGCATCCACGGGAGCATATAAATGCCCGACCACAAGGGCGTGTCCACGAAGGAGTATCCGTGCTGGGGGAGCCAGATCCCCTGGAACCAGATGATCAGCATGAACTGCATGCCGCCTCTGCCAACTGCACCAAGAAATTGAGCCAGGTTGCCAGCAGCGAATGCTCTGTTGCGGAATAGCGTCATGCGAAACATGGGATCAGGCACGTGCATCTCTATAAATACGAATATCAGGAGCAATGCTATGCCAGCTACGATCATCTCGATGACGAACGGGTCTCCCCACCCCGTGAGGGAATTCCCGTATGGCTTTATTCCATAAGTCACGCCGACAAGCAGCATTCCGAGTCCGCCCGCGAACGCGATGTTGCCGAGCCAATCGATCCGTGCGCGGACATGGATTCCAATCTCCTTCAGCTTGAGATAGGCCCACACGGTGCCGAACCCTCCCACTGGGACGTTCACAAGGAACACCCATCTCCATCCAATTTGGGACAGGAGGCCTCCGGCAAGGATTCCAAAGAAGCCTCCAAAGATTGCCGCTACCATGTTGGTTCCCAGGGCCAGTCCCAGCTGCTCAGAGGGGAAGGCATCGGTTATGATAGCTGCGGAATTAGCCATCAACAGTGCACCCCCAATGGCCTGAAACATTCTCATTATGACGAGTTCCAGCGCCCCGGCGGATCCATGGCTCCACACCACGGAAAGCAGAACTGCTCCGACAGTGAAAACAGCAAATCCCAGGTTGTACATTCGGACTCGACCAAACATATCGCCGATTCTTCCCACGGTGACCACTAGCACTGCCGACACGAGCATGTAGCCCATCATTATCCATAGCAAATATGGGAAATTTGACGGGTCCAGTGGATTCAACCGAATGCCTCGGAAGATGACCGGCAAAGCGATGATCAGGCTTGTTGAATTCATCGAAGCCAGAATCACGCCTATCGTCGTGTTGGAAAGCACGATCCATTTGTAATTGGGCCCAATTTCACCGCTTTGGCGCCTCGAAGGAGCGGTCAGCTTGGTCATTGCTTCAGCCTGGTTCTCATGCTCATCACCTCATCCGTCCGAGCGTCGTTCAGCGCGATCGTCTTGGGCGCGGCAAGCTCAGGGCGCGAGGCAAAGAAGGTCTCATCTTTTTCTTCATGCGTCCGCGTTGGGTGCCGGCTCGGGCGGTTATGCCTCAAACCGGCAACGGCCCAGGCCGAGTTCAGGTCGCGAGAACCTCTTTGAGAGGGTTGGCCACTGCTTCGACATACCCTCTGAAGGTGACAACGAGCAGTGAGAACCTCGGTCAAACAGGTAACTCGTAACCCTCTCAGCTGAGCGAGCCACGTATCACCCTTACGTTCGACTTCGAAAAGTATATCTCAGGGCAATTATCCGCTGTCAAACGCCACATCTTTGCATGAGCGGCAGGAAGAGCGCCTTTCGTGTAGTTTCGCGATGTGATGACCATAAATGATGCGTTACCGGAATTTAGGCTGGCTTTGGTTGTGCGGGAGCTGGTCGCTGGTGGGTCGCGAGACGGTGGGCTAGCATCTTCGGTGGGCACATTGTTCGAAACGCGCTCGAAATGAGAAAAATAGCGGGGCGAATGTGTTGCGATATTTTTCAGGTACGAGGAAGGGCTGACTGGGTATGACGGATGGGAGGCTGGAGGGTAGCCGGCATTCGGCCGCTATTGGGGGGCATGAGGCGAAACTTGTGAGAACTGACTTCGGGACCACAGGATACGCTGCTTCTAGGCTCGGATTTGGTGGCATGGAGCTTTCTGGGCCTCCGCGCTCTGTCGAAATCAGCGAGGGACAATCGATAAGGGTGCTCCATGCGGCGTTTGATTTTGGGATCAACTATTTCGATACCTCGATTGACTACGGACTTAGCGAGGAGAGAATTGGAGTTGCATTCAAGGGGCGGCGAGAGAATATCATTCTCGCCACAAAATGTGGCTGCGACGTTAGCAATGGGTCAGGCGAGCATGCACCGCATGTATACACCCCGGAGAACATAAGGAAAGGTGTGGCGCAAAGTCTCAAGAGGCTTCGCACAGATTACACAGATGTAATGCAGCTTCACGGCAATCCCACTGTGGAGCAGCTGGAATCCCAAGGTGGCTTGGATGCTTTGATCGAACTCAGAGACAAGGGAGTCATCCGCCAGATCGGCCTTTCTACTAGGAAGCCTTACCTGAAAGAGTTTGTAGACCTGGATATTCTGAACGTCTTCCAGCTTCCATATTCCGCCATTCAACGGCAGCACGAAGATATTGCGGAAGCACTCTCGGCTAAAGGAAAGGCTATTGTCGCTCGTGGCGTGACAGCAAGGGGGTCGGTTGCAAAGGGCTGGACAGTGACACCGGTCGGAATGAAAGAAGGTCAAGCGCAGAGTATTTGGGAGGTCGCTAAGCTCGACGAGCTGCTGGATGGGATGTCGAGAATTGAGTTCATGATCCGATTCGCACTCACCTCTCCGGCACTCAGTCTGTGCCTTGTAGGAACCACCAACGTTTCACATCTCGAAGCCAATATATTGGCTTCAGAGCGAGGCCCCCTTGATGCAGACCTTTACCATCAAGCTCTGAAAAGACTTACGGAAGCGGGCTCTGCTCCAGGGGACGCAGAGTATGCTCGGGGTGGCCCGAAGCCTCCTCAGAGACCAAGGTGACAGGCTGGTCGGAAGTGGCTGAGAGAGTCTTCATTACGAAAAGACCACTTGGGATCTCTTAGCGTTGATCAGAAGCTGTATACCCCTCCGTCACCTCCGGCTTCCCAGTATCCGCTGAAGGTAGGTGCCATCGCCACAACAGGTGCGTTCAAAAACAGACCCCCCATCGATCCATAGAACGTGGCATCTCCGAACGTGAATATGCCTCCGTCAGAGGCCACCAGCCAGTATCCCTTTCCATCGGGGGTCGCGGCCATTCCCACGATCGGCTTTGCCAGGGGCTTTCCCCC